>NZ_JBFTOQ010000007.1:0-323349 GCF_056398045.1 Cupriavidus sp. 05L411
GGGCCGTACGACGAAACCACCGCCCCACATAAGCCTGATTGCTCTGCCCCCGGCAGGGTCGGCTTTCTTCTCGTTAGTCTTCTTTGCCGACGCAAAGAAGAGTGACCGGCAGCCCCCGCAGGGGGATGTCGTATGGCTTTTGGGTGCAAAAACCATCGCCGATGAAATAAACAGCGACCAACCCCGCAGAGCGATGCCCCCCAGCCCCCCAGCCCCCCCCCAAAAACCCTACTGCAAATTAGCAATATAACTAGCAAGATTCTGAATATCCGCATCCGACAGCCCGCGCGCCACGCTAGTCATGCTCCCCGCATCATTAGTCCGCTTGCGTGAGCGAAAGTCTTCAAGCTGCTTGACGATATACGCATACTGCTGCCCCGCCACGCGGGGAATTTCATTCTGCCCGGTAAAGCCGCCGAGATGGCACATGGTGCAGAGCACTTCCTCGGCCTTCTTCCTGCCGGCTTCGACTTTTTGCCCGTCGGCCTTGAACTGCGAGGCGATGGGTTTTTGCGCTGCAAAATATTCGCCCAGGTCGAGCATGTCCTCGCGCGACAGCGGCGCCGCCATCGGTGTCATCATCGGGTCGCTGCGACGGCCTTCCTTGAAATCCTTCAGTTCCAGGTAAATGTAGCGTGCAGTCTGGCCCGCCAGCACCGGATAGAGCGGATTGCTGGCGTTGCCCATCGGGCCGTGGCAGGCGACGCACGATTCGGCCTTGCGCTTGCCGGCGTCGGGATCGGCGTGCGCGCTGCTGGCGATGGCTGCCAGCAGCAGGCCCGCCAGAAGCGCCGGCCCCGGCGGCGCTAACCGCCGGGGCCGTGCCAGATAGGACGGGATTCGCATGCCTACTGCACCGCGAACACCAGCACGCTGTTGCCGCGCTTGAAGTCCAGTTGCGTGTTGCCGCCGGCCGCCACCGCGATGTACTGCTTGCCGCCGACCATGTAGGACACCGCCGGCGCATTCACGCCCGCGCCGCACTGGTACTCCCACAGCTTCTTGCCGGTGGCGGCGTCGAAGGCGCGGAACAGGCCGTTGCCTTCACCATTGAAGACCAGCCCGCCGGCTGTCGCGAGCACGCCGCCGATCAGCGGCTGGTCGGTCTTGTAGTCCCACACCACCTTGCCGGTATCGATGTTCACCGCGGAGAGCTTGCCCCACTGCGCCTCCGCCGGGATGGTCTTGAAGGCGCCGCCAAGCCAGAGCTTGCCGCCCGGGTAGGGAGAGGCTTCCACCTGGTACGTCATGGGCTGGTGCAGGTTGGCGGCATAGGCCATCCGCGTCTTCGGGTTGAAGGCCATCGGCGACCATTCCACGCCGCCGTTGGCGCCTGGCAGCATGCGCGCGCCATTGGCCGTGGGCAGGGTCCACATGTCTTCCTGCGGGATCATGGCTTGCGAGAAGCGGATCAGCCGGCCGTCGCGGCGGTCATGCACATAGACGTGGCCGGTCTTGCCGCCGTGGATCACGCCGGGAATCATCTGGCCGTTCTTGTCGCGCACGTCGACCAGGATCGGCGGGCTCACGGCGTCCAGGTCCCATACGTCATGGGCGATGTACTGCGAGTGCCATTTGTAGGCGCCGGTATCCAGGTCCACCGCGACCATCGAATCCGTATAGAGGTTGTCTCCGGGGCGGATGGCGCCATACAGGTCGGGCGAGGGATTGCCCACCACGAAGATCGCCATCTTGTTCTTGCGGTCGATTGCCGGCGGCATCCACACGCCGCCGCCGAGCGCCTTGTAGAAATCGCCGCCCTTGTCCGCGAGCTGCTTCTTCTCAGCCGCGATATCGCGCTTCATGTCGCGCCCGGTGGCGTCCTTGGTGGCCCACACGCCTTCATGGCCCTTTTCGGGGATGGTGTAGAAGGTCCACAGCAGCTTGCCGTCGGTGGCGCTATACGCCTTGAGAAAGCCACGGATGCCGTATTCGCCGCCATTGGTGCCGATCAGGATCTTGTCGTCCACCACTACCGGCGCCATGGTTTCCGAGTAGCCCTGCTCGGGATCGGCGATCTGCGTTTCCCACAGCAGCTTGCCGGTCTTGGCGTCCAGCGCGACCAGCTTGGCGTCGAGCGTGCCCATGAAGAGGCGGTCGCCGGAGACGGCCACGCCGCGGTTGTTCGGGCCGCAGCAGAAGGTCGTGATCGGCCCCATCTTGTGCTTGTAGTGCCAGAACTCCTTGCCGGTCACGGCATCGATGGCATAGACGTGGTTATAGGACGTGGTCAGGAACATCACGCCGTTGACCACGATCGGCGCGGTCTCCATGGACTCGAGCACGGCGGTCTGGAACAGGAACGCGGGTTTCAGCTTTGCCACATTCTTGGTGTTGATCTGGCTGCCCGGGTAGTAGCGCGTCTGCACGTAGGAGCCATTCGAATGCACCCAGTCGTTAGCGTTGTTGCCGGCCGCGTCGAGCTGTGCCTGCGTCACCAGCGGGAGGGGCCGGGTCATGGCCGCGCCCGGGGTGGTCGCGCCGCCCTGGATTTCGTCCGCGCCGAAGGCTGCGGGAATGAGCGCGGCGGCCGCGGCGGCCAGTGCAAGCAACAGCAAGGGGAGGGTCGCCCGGGCATGGCTGCGGGATGAGAGCATGGGAAGCTCCTTTCTTGAATTTTTTCGTGCCCCGGCTTTCCCAGGGCGAAAGGGTGTGCTTGTCGCACACTGTGGCGGCCCGGGTCACAAGCAGTATAGGCAAGAGTGCCGGCAAAACAACCCGCATCGCGGCGCGTGTCAAATTGGTGTTCGCCGCGCCGCAGCATGCCCGCCGACGCGCCTTGAAATTGCGCGTCTTACCCTCCACACTTAGCACCAGACTTAGCCAGCGAAGTGGTCGCGGTGAGACTGGCAACGTAGTCAACGGCAGCGGCGGGGGACGGACATGAAAGGACGCACTGGATGGCGCGCGGGGCTTGCCGCTGCGCTGCTATGTGGCATGGGAATGCTGTGCCTGCCCGCCAGGGCCGACGACGACATCAGCCTCAATGCCCGCCTGCTTGCGGCCGCCCGGGCCGGCGACGCGGCGGCGGTGAGCGCATCGCTGCAGCAGGGCGCGGCGGTGAATGCGCGCAACCGCATCGGCGATACGGCGCTGCTCACCGCAGCCAAGCGTGGGCTGACCGAGATGGCGCGCACGCTGGTCGAGCATGGCGCCGACGTCAGCCAGGCCAACGTGCAGGGCGTGACGCCGCTGATGGCCGCAGCCTTCGGCGGCTTTGACGAGATTGTGGCGATGCTGCTGGCGCGCCATGCGGAGCTGGCCGCCACGGATCGCGTCGACAAGACCGCCATGATCTACGCGGCCGGCGAGGGCCATGCCGGCGTGGTGCGGCAACTGCTGGACGCCGGCGTGGACGTCAACACCCTCTACGCCAACGGGCTCACCGCGCTGATGTGGGCGGCGGGCTACGACAAGGTCGATACGGTGCGCCTGCTGCTGTCCAGAGGCGCCCGGCCCGAGCTGCGCGACAACCGCGGGCTGACCGCGCGGGAGATCGCCGATCAGGCCGGCGCGAAGACGGTGGCCGGTTTGCTGAGCGCGCAGCATTAAAGACCCGGATTGCGGCTGCAACGGCACACGCTGTTGCAGCGTCTCCCCCTCTCCCCCGCTTGTTAGACCAAAGTCCCATATCTGCGGTCAGGCAACTGTCATACGCTCAACCTAGCGTCGAATCAGGCTGGGTGCCGCGCTGCCTGTGTGGGAAATGTCGCCATGAGCAAAGTCAAGCCGTTCGTCGCAGTGGTGGATGACGACGAATCGGTGCGCCGCGCCATCAAACGGCTTCTGCGCTCCGTCGGCTTGTCAGCGGACACGTTCAAGAGCGGGGACGAGTTCCTGGACATGTTCGACGCCATACCGGCATATCGTCCGGACTGCATCGTGCTCGATATCCAGATGCCGGGCCTGAACGGGCTTGAGGTGCAACGCCGGCTCGCGGGCAGCGGCATTCCCGTGATCTTCATCACGGCACACGACGAGATCGGCATTCGCGAGCAGGCCTTGGCCGCTGGCGCGGCGGCTTATCTGCGCAAGCCGTTCGACGATGAGATTCTCATCCGGGTCGTGCGCGCGGCCATCCATCCACCTCCGTAGCGTGGCAGCCAGCGCGGCGGTCTAGCGGCTATTGGACCAAGGTCCCATTGTTTTAGCTGGTTCCGGATATCACTATGAATCAGACCCCGGAAGAAACTCCGGTGGGCCTGCGCTTTACACAGTGTCGTTAATTCTCATGCCTCATGCCTGGAGCACGCATCATGATCAAGACCCTTCGGCTCATCCTCGCGATTCCCCTGCTGCTGGTCGCGGTGGCCTGCTCGACCCAGCAGACTTCAACCGTAGGGAACAATCCTCAGCTCGAAGCTAGTGCGCGCAGTGCACTGCAAAAGCTCAATGATACGACTCCCAAGACCAAGGATCTCCTGGCCCGGTCCAAGGGCGTTCTCGTGTTCCCCGATATCATGAAAGCGGGCTTAATCGTGGGCGCGCAAGGCGGCAACGGGGTGATGTTCGGCCCGGATGGCACGGTGCTGGGCTACTACAATGCGTCGGCGGTTTCGTATGGCCTGCAGGCAGGCGCCCAGACCTTTTCGGAGGCTATGTTCTTCATGACCGACTCGGCGCTTACCGATCTCAACGATCGTAATGGGTTGTCGGTCGGTGTCGGGCCGAGTGTGGTAGTCGTCGATGAAGGCGTTGGAAAATCCCTGACCACCACTACGTTGAGTTCGGACGTCTACGCCTTTATCTACGGGCAGCAGGGGCTGATGGCCGGCCTGGGCGTGCAAGGCCAGAAGATCACCAAGCTCAGCCGCTGACCTGGCAGACGACCATGCAACGCGCGCAGCGAACCGCAATTGGCCTGATGGTGTGCGCGCTGGCGTCAGCCGCCAGCGCGCAGCAACCCATCATCTATCCCGCCAAGGGGCAGAGCCCGCAGAAGCAGAGCTCGGACACCGGCGCGTGCCAGCAGTGGGCCAAGCAGACCACGGGGGTGGACCCGGTGGCCATCGCGCAGCAATCCGGCCAGCCTGCCGCGCCGCCACAGCAAGGCGGACGCGTCAGGGGCGCGGCCGGTGGCGCAGCGGCCGGCGCGGCGATTGGCGCGATTGCCGGCGATGCAGGCAAGGGCGCCGCGATCGGGGCGGTCACCGGCACGGCTGCCGGCGGCGTGCGCCAGCGCCGCAAGAACGAGGCCGCGGCTGAGCAGCAGCAGGCGGGTCAGCAACAGGTCTCCCAGGAAATGGCGACATTCAACCGGGCGGTGGGGGCGTGCATGACCGGACGCGGATACACCGTTCAGTAGAGAACGCAGCAGATGTAGAAGAAAGGCGCGGTCAGCTGGGGATCCAGACATGGCAACGAAACTGATTTCACCTCTGCGGATTGCAGCCGTCGGGCGCGCGCGCAGCCGCGCCTGGTTGCAGTTCGCGTTGGCCAGTGCAACATTGCTGCTGCTTGCCGCTTGCCACAAACCGGCGAACGAGTTGCCGCGCGCGACCACCGAGGTGACGGTCATGACCGTGTCGCAGCGCGACACCCCGGTCGACTTCGAATTCACCGCCCAGACGCAAAGCTCGCGCGAGGTCGAGATTCGCGCTCGCGTCGACGGCTTCCTGGACAAGCGCGTCTATACCGAGGGGCAACTGGTGCATGCCGGGCAGGTGCTCTTCGTGATGGACACCGCGCCGTTCGAAGCGGCGCTGCAGTCGGCCAAGGGCCAGCTTGCACAGCAGGAGGCCAGGCTCACCGTGACCAAGGCCAATCTTGCCCGCGTGATTCCGCTCGCGGCCCAGAACGCACTCAGCCAGAAGGATCTTGATAACGCAACGGGCAACGAGAAAGAGGCGGAGGCCGCCGTGATCGCGGCCAAGGGCCAGGTCAGGACCGCCGAGCTCAACCTGAGCTACACCACGATCAAGTCCCCGCTCACCGGCTTGTCGAGCTTCGCACGGCAGCAGGACGGCAGCTACGTGACCGCGGCGGCAACGGGATTGCTGACCTACATCTACCAGCTTGACCCCATGTGGGTGAACTTCAGCATCTCCGAGAATGAGTTGCTGACATACCGGGACCAGGTGGAGAAAGGCCAGTTGCGGTTTCCGGCGAATAACGATTTCGAGGTGGCTGTCGTGCTTGCCGACGGCAACGTGTTCCCGGGCCGCGGGCATATCAACTTTACCAACCCTGCGTTCAACACGCAGACCGGCACCTTCCTTGTGCGGGCCTCGTTCGCCAACCCGCAAGGCACCCTGCGCCCCGGACAGTTCGTGCGCGCGCGGGTCTCGGGCGCGGTGCGCCCGAATGCGGTCCTGGTGCCGCGCCGCGCGGTATTGCAGGGATCGAAGAGCCACTTCGTCTGGACCGTCGACAAGGATGCGAAAGGCCATCAGCGGGTGGTCGAAGTCGGAGAGTGGCACGGCGACGACTGGTTTATCACCGAGGGCCTGAAGCCCGGGGAGCGGATCGTCGTCGACGGTGCCATTCGCGTGGTCGCCGATACGCCGCTGAAGATAACCCAGGCGCCGGCCAAGAGTGCCGCCGCCGCGCAGCCGCGCAGCGAAGCGCAGAGCCTCTCGCAGCGCCAGTCTGCCCCTGGCGCGACGAACTGACCGGGCAGGCCACATGAACATCTCCCACTTCTGCATCGAACGGCCGATCTTTGCGTCGGTCATCTCGATCGTGATCACGCTTGGCGGCGCGCTGGCGATGCTAAGCCTGCCCATCGCGCAGTATCCGGACATCACGCCACCGCAGATCACGATTTCGGCGACATACCCAGGCGCCACCGGCGACGTGGTTGCCAACAATGTCGCCGCGCCGATCGAGCAGCAGGTCAATGGCGCGGACAACATGATCTATATGAACTCATCGAGTTCATCAACCGGCAACTTCACGCTCAATGTTTTCTTCCAGATCGGCACCAACCCGGAGCTTGCGCAGGTCGATGTGCAGAACCGCGTGAACCTGGCGCTGCCGCAATTGCCGTCGTCGGTGCAGGCGCAGGGCATCCAGGTGCAGAAGAAATCATCGGCGTTCATGATGGTCATCGCCATCTATTCGCCTAACGATCGCTACGATTCGACCTACATCGCCAACTACGCCAATATCTACGTGCTCGATGCGCTCAAGCGCGTGCCCGGCGCGAACCAGTCCAGCATCTTCGGCAACCCAGACTACGCCATGCGCATCTGGCTCAAGCCTGACCGCATGGCGCAGCTCGGCATCACGGCCTCCGACGTGCAGAAGGCCGTCGCCAACCAGAACCAGCAGTTCGCGGTCGGCAGCATCGGCCAGTCGCCAACCGGCGCGGCGGTGGAGCAATCGTTTGCCGTCACCACCACCGGCCGCCTGAGCGATCCAGCCGAGTTCGAGAACATCATCCTGCGCGCGGCAAACGGCGAAGCGGCGATCGTGCGCCTCAAGGACATCGGCCGTGCCGAACTCGGCCGCAAGGACTACTCGATCCGCAGCAAGTTCCAGGGAAAACCGGCAACGGTCATCGCCGTCTACCAGCAGCCGGGCGCCAATGCGCTCGACGTATCCAGCCAGGTGCGCAAGACGCTGGCGGAGATGAAGAAATCGTTTCCCGAAGGCCTTGAATACAGCATCGCGATGGACACGACCGAGTTCACTCGCGCGTCGATCTCGGACGTCGTCCACACGTTCTTCGAAGCCCTCGTGCTGGTCGTGATCGTGGTCTTTGTTTTCCTGCAGAGCCTGCGCGCCACGTTGATCCCGGTGCTGGCGGTGCCGGTGTCGATCGTCGGCACCTTCATGGGCATGCTCATGCTCGGATTCTCGATCAACATGCTGACGCTGTTCGGCATGGTGCTGGCCATCGGCATCGTGGTGGACGATGCCATTGTCGTGATCGAAAACGTCGAGCGAAACATGAACGTCCACAAGCTGAGCCCGAAGGACGCCGCCAAACGGGCCATGGACGAGGTCTCGGGGCCGGTGGTGGCGATCGTGCTGGTCATGTGCGCGGTGTTCGTGCCGGTTGCCTTCCTTGGCGGCATCACCGGGCAGCTGTACAAGCAGTTCGCCATCACCATTGCGATCTCGGTGGTGTTCTCCGGGCTGGTCGCGCTGACGCTGTCGCCGGCGCTGGCGGCATTGTTGCTCAAGCCCGGGCACCACGAAAAGAAGGGCTTCTTCAAGTGGTTCGAAAATGCGTTCGCGCGGATGACCGCTGGCTATACGCGCATGGTGAAGCTGATCATCAAGCGCTTCGTGGTGGCGCTGCTGCTGTTCGCCGGCATGATCGTGCTTGCGGTGTTCATGATGCGCTCGATCCCGACCTCGTTCCTGCCGCCGGAGGACCAGGGCTACCTGCTCGGCGCGGTGATCATGCCGGACGCGGCCAGCCTGGATCGCACCGGCGCCGTCTCCCAGCATGTTACCGACTACTTCATGAAGCAGCCGGCCGTAAGCAGCGTCACGGTAGTCGACGGCTTCAGCTTGCTGGATAGCCAGAACAAGAACAACGCGGGGGCGTTCTTTATCGGCTTCAAGAGCTTCGACGAGCGCTATCAATTTGCCAACATCAAGACGCAGAACGCCCGTGCCGTGCTGATCGGTGCGTACGAGAACCTGTCCCAGGTCAAGGAGGGGATCATCCTGCCGGTCAATCCGCCGTCGATCCCGGGGCTCGGCACGACTGGCGGCACCGAGATGTGGATCCAGAGCAAGGGGGATGCCAGCATTCCCCAACTCGCAGGCGTGGTGAACGACTTCATGGCCAAGGCGAAGCAGCGGCCCGAGCTCGCTCGCGTCACTTCGACCTTCAATGCGGCATCCCAGCAACTGCTGGTCAGCGTGGACCGCGACAAGGCAGAGACCCTGGGCGTGCCGATCGAGGAGGTATACAGCGCTATGCAGACCATGTTCGGCTCGCTGTACGTGTCGCAGTTCAACCGCTCGAGCCGGCTGTGGCAGGTCATCCTGCAAGCGGAGCCTTCGTACCGGCTCAAGCCCGGGGATCTCGACCAGATCTTCGTGCGCAGCAAGACCAACAGCATGGTCCCGCTCAAGGCCGTGGTGAGCACCAAGTTCGTCACCGGTCCGGACCTGGTGACGCGCTTCAATAATTTCCCGGCGGTCAAGATTACCGCTAACGCCGCACCGGGCTACAGCTCCGGACAGGTCCTGTCCACGCTGGAATCGGTGGCCGACGAGGTGATGCCGCCCGACTATGGCGTGGGGTGGAGCGGCGAAGCCTACGAAGCCAGGCAGGCCGGCAGTACTTCGGGGCTCGTGTTCGTGTTTGGCCTGATCATGGTGTTCCTGATCCTTGCCGCGCAATACGAGAAGTGGAGCTTGCCGGTCGGTGTGCTGATGGCGGTGCCGTTCGCACTGTTTGGCGCGTTGCTGGCCATCTTGCTGCGCGGCCTCGAGAATGATGTCTATTTCCAGATCGGCCTGACGATGCTGGTCGCGCTGGCCGCCAAGAACGCCATCCTGATCTTCGAGTTCGCGGTGCTCAACCGTGAGGCGGGGGCGTCGGTCTACGACTCCGCCGTCACGGCGGCGGCCGAGCGGCTGCGCCCGATCGTGATGACCTCGCTGGCCTTCATCCTCGGCTGCGTGCCGCTGGCCATTGCGCTCGGCGCGTCGGCCAACAGCCGGCACTCGATCGGCACCGGCGTCATCGGCGGCATGCTTGGCGCGACGGCGATCGCGGTGTTCTTCATCCCGATGTTCTACTACGCGCTCGAGTCGATGTCGGAGCGCTCCGGCGGGGGCAAGAAGACCCCGGGCCCGGACGACGGGGCGCCCGGCGCGCCGCCGTCGGGCCCCACCGGCGTGGGACCGGGCACTCCGGCGGCTACGCCGTCTGCCAGGCACGAGGGCGAATGACATGCGAACTTCGGCGCTCTCGCTCGTCGCCTTGCTGACGCTCGGCGGCTGCCTGCTCGGACCCAACTACCAGCGGCCGGCCGTCGACGCGCTGCCGGCCTTCCGTTTTTCAGACGCGCAGGCCAACGATGTCGTCAATACGACGTGGTGGGTACAGTTCCAGGATCCCGTGCTCAACGACCTGATTACGATCGCGCTGGCCGAAAACAAGGACGTGAAGATCGCGGCGGCGCGCGTGGAGCAGTTCCTCGGGCAGTTCCAGAGCACCCGCTCGCAGTTGTTCCCGCAGGTTTCTGCGGGCGCCAACGCCCAGCGCGAGCGCGTGCCCGTTGGCTCAGCGCTGTTGCCGCCCGGGGTCGGGCCGGTCATCAACCAGTACCAGGCGACACTCTCGGCGTCGTGGGAGCTCGATGTCTTCGGCAAGGTGCGCCGCCAGACGGAATCCGCGCGCGCGAGCTTGCTGGCGAGCGAGGAGGGCCGGCGCGCGACCATCCTGACGTTGGTGGCTTCCGTTGCGTCGTCGTATGTGAACCTGCTGTCGCTGGACCGGCAAATGGAAATTGCCAAGGCCACCGTGGCCAGCCGGGCAGACTCCGTGCACGTATTCCAGCTGCGCTATAGCGGCGGGGAGGTGTCGCAGATGGAGCTGGCGCAGAGCCAGTCGGAGTACGAGTCCTCGCTGGCGACCATTCCGCAGATCGAGCTCCAGATCGCGCAACAGGAGGACGCGCTGTCGATCCTGCTGGGGCAGAATCCCCAGCCGATCCTGCGCGGCCGCGGACTGGACGACCTGGCCTTGCCCATGGTGCCGGCTGGCCTGCCGTCCGAATTGCTCACGCGCCGCCCGGACCTGCGCCAGGCCGAGCAGGACCTGATCGCCGCCAACGCGCTGATCGGCGCGGCGCGCGCGCTCTACTTCCCGTCGATCTCGCTGACCGGCGTGTTCGGCACGGCAAGCGGCCAGTTCTCGTCGCTCTTCACCGGACCGGCCCGGCTGTGGTCATACGCCGGCGCGGTGACGGTGCCGATCTTCACCGCGGGTAACATCAGCGGGCAGGTCAGGCAGGCCGAGGCGCAGCAGCAACAGGCGCTGTTCGCTTACCAGAAGGCGATTCAGGTCGCATTCCAGGAGGTCGAGGACGCGCTGGTGTCGCTACAGAAGACGCGCGAGAGGCTCGTCGTGCAGGGCCGCCAGGTCGAAGCGCTGCGGACCTACGCGCGGCTCGCGCGGCTGCGCTACGAGGGCGGATACACCAGCTACATTGAAGTGCTGGACGCCGAGCGCAGCCTGTTCAACGCGCAGCTCAGCTATGCGCAGGCCCAGGGGACGGTGTTCGCCTCCAGCGTTGCGCTATACAAGGCGATGGGGGGCGGCTGGGTGATCGACGCTGAGCGCATGACTTCGGTAGCGTACGGCGATGGCGGCGCGCCCATGCCGCCAGGGGAGGCCGCCTCCAAAACCGCCCAGCCGCAGCCATGACGACCGCGCGCCTGATCGCCTGCCACGAGTGTGACCTGCTGCAGCGCGAAGCGGCGCTGCCGGATGGCGGCGTTGCGCGCTGCCGGCGCTGTGGCGCGGAGCTCTACCGGAGCCGCCCGCAGAGCCTGGATCGCGCGCTGGCGTTCACGTTTGCGGCAATGGTGATGTTTGGCGTGGCGAATGCGTACCCGGTGGTGGGCTTGTCGGTGAACGGCGACCTTGTCCAGAGCACGCTGTTTGGCGCGGTCCGGATACTGTATCGCGACGGCATGTGGCCACTGGCCGGCCTGGTGTTCGTCACCACGCTCATGATGCCGCTGCTGAGAATGGCGGCGATGGCGTATCTGTTGCTGCCGCTGCGGCTGCAACGGCTCCCGCGCTGGCCCGACCAGGCGTTTCGCGTCCTGGACATCGCGGCGCCGTGGGGCATGACAGAAGTCCTGATCCTCGGCATGCTGGTCGCACTCGTCAAGCTCTCGCATATCGCTACCGTGGTGCCCGGCGTCGCGCTTTGGGCGTTCGGGGGCGTGATGCTGCTGCTTGCCGCCGCCGCCTCCGCATTTGATCCGCGCGACCTGTGGGCCCGGATCGAAGCGGCGTCGCCCGTGGGCGCGCAGGCCGGCGTGACCACGGCATCGGCCGCCACGGCGGCCAGGGCGGGCCTGCTCGTGTGCCATGGTTGCGGGATGTTGTCCCGGCCCGCGCCGCATGCCCACGAAGGCAGCTGCCCGCGCTGCGGTGCGCACCTGCACTTTCGCAAGCCGGCGAGCATCGCGCGCACCTGGGCGTTCCTGATCGCCGCGATGATTCTGTACATCCCGGCCAATATGCTGCCCGTCATGGACACCAGTTCGCTGTTCGGCGCGCAGCAGGACACGATCCTGAGCGGTGTGGTCTATCTCTGGACCTCGGACGCCAAGCTGTTGGCCGCCGTCGTGTTCATTGCCAGCATCGCGGTGCCGATGCTCAAGATCATCGCGCTGCTGTTTCTCGTCATCTCGGCCCAGTTCCACTCGCCGTGGCTGCGTGAGAAAAAGACGAGCATCTATCGCCTGGTGGAGCTGGTAGGGCGCTGGTCGATGCTGGACATCTACGTCATCACGCTCCTGGTGGCGCTTGTGCAGTTCAGCGCGCTGGCGACGATCAAGGCCGGCCCGGCCGCGGTGGCGTTCGGCGCGGTAGTTGTGCTGACGATGTTCGCCGCGATGTCGTTCGATCCGCGCTTGATCTGGGACGCCACGGAGAAAGATCATGGTTGAGCCGCCCGAACGGCGCGACGAGCCGGGTTCGCCTGATTTTCCCGAGGCGGTGGTCAAGCCGCGCTCGCGCTGGCGCCTGCAGCTGGTCTGGCTGGTGCCGCTGATCGCGGTGCTGATCGGCGGCTGGCTCGCGGTGCAGGCGGTCTTGCAGAAGGGCCCGACCATCACCATCAGCTTCAAGACGGGCGAGGGGATCGAGGCCGGCAAGACCAAGATCAAGTACAAGGACGTGGACATCGGCGTGGTCAAGAGCGTGGTGCTGTCCAAGGACCACCGTGGTGTGATTGCCAGCGCCGAACTGGCCAAGGACGCCACCTCCCTGCTGGTCGACGACACCCGCTTCTGGGTGGTGCGCCCGCGCGTGTCCGGCGGTACCGTATCCGGGCTCGGCACGCTGCTGTCCGGCTCGTTCATTGCCACGGATGTCGGCACGCAGGCCAAGGAGCGGCGCGACTTCGTCGGCCTTGAGTCCCCTCCCGCCGTCGCTAAGGACGTCCCCGGGCGGGAGTTCGTGCTCAAGAGCGAGGACATGGGCTCGCTCGATGTAGGAACGCCCGTCTTCTTCAGGCGCTTGCAGGTCGGCCAGATTACGGCTTACACCCTCGACGCGGATGGCAATGGGGTCACGCTGCGCGTCTTCATCAATGCACCCTACGACAAGTATGTGCGGGCCGATACGCGCTTCTGGCATGCCAGTGGCATCGATGTGTCGCTCGACACGAGTGGCGTGAAGGTCAATACGCAATCGATGGTTGCGATTCTGATCGGCGGCGTTGCGTTTCAATCGCCTCAGGATTCGGCGGACGGCCCGCCGGCCGAGGCCAACACGGAATTCGGTCTGTTCCACGACCGCGCGGAGGCGATGAAGCGTCATGACAGGTTTGCCGATACCTACGTGCTGATCTTCAAGGAGTCGGTGCGAGGGCTGGCGGTCGGTGCGCCAGTCGACTTCCGCGGCATCGTGGTGGGGGAGGTAACGGGGATCTACACGCGCTTCGACCGGGAGAAGAAAGAGTTCAGCATTCCGGTCGAGATACGAATCTATCCGGAGCGCTTCACCTCCCGCTATGAGTCGGGCACGAAGGGAGGCAGGCTGACGGACGAGCCTCACAAGCTGGCGCAGTTCCTGATCGAGCATGGTCTGCGCGGCCAGTTGAGAACCGGCAACCTGCTCACCGGGCAACTCTACGTTGCATTGGATTTCTTCCCGGCGGCGCCCAAGGCCAAGATGGACTGGGACGCCAAGCCGCCCGAGTTGCCGACCGTGCCCGGTGGCCTGCAATCGCTCCAGGACTCGGTGACTGCGCTGATTGCCAAGCTCAACAAGGTGCCGCTCGAGGGCATTGGCAATGATCTGCGCAAGTCCCTGCAGCAAGCGGATGGGCTGCTCAAGACACTCAACACCGACGTGGCTCCTGAGGCGCGCGCCGCCATGGTCTCCGCGCGCACGGCGCTCGATTCGGCCAACAACGCGCTGGCGCCGGACTCCACGCTGACGCAAAGCACGGCGGAGACGATGCGCGAGCTGTCGCGCACAGCGGCATCGCTCAGGGCGCTTGCGGACTACCTCGAGAGCCATCCTGAAGCGTTGCTTCGCGGCAAGACGGAGGACAAAAAGTGATGCGCCCCATTCGATTGATGGCCGCGGTGCTTGGGTTGGCAATGCTTGGCGGCTGCGCGAGCTCGCCCCAGCCGGCTTTCTATACGCTGACCTCCGCGCGGGCGCAGGAACGCACGGACGCCGATGCGCCGGTGGCCATCGCGATCGGGCCGGTGGCGGTGCCGGAGATGGTCGACCGCCCGCAACTGGTGCTGCGCGTTAGCGCGACCCAGGTCAGGCTCGACGAGTTCGCCCGCTGGGCAGAGCCGCTGAAGCGGCAGATCCCGGCCGTGCTCGGCGCGGACCTGGCCCAGTTCTTCCCGGGGGCGCTCGTGTCCAGTTATCCGCAGTGGGCCGATCCGGGGACGGCGTACCTGGTGTCGGTCGACGTCCAGACGTTCGACTCGGCCCCCGGCGACGCGGCTGTCATCTCGGTCGTGTGGTCCGTACGGCCGCCAAAGCAGGGGCCACTGGTGAGCGGGCGCAGCGACGTGCGGGAGCCCGCCGGCGCCGCAGGGTATGACGCCCTCGTCGACGCGCACAGCCGGGCGCTGGCGGCTGTCAGCCGCGACATTGCTGGCGCGATACGTGCGGCACGCACGGCACGTCCACAGTGACGGCGCAGCGCGGCCGGGGTGGAGGCTGGCGCTTGAGCCTGGCTCGCCGTATCGCGGCTACAGGGGGTGAGACATGAACCACCTCGTCATCGCCTTGATCGTGTTCGCCGGTGTTTTCGGCAGTTCACTGCTCGGCATGTGGGCGCGCGCCATGCTGCCTGAACACCACCTCAGCGATCAGTCCATCAGCGTGGTCAAGATGGCGACAGGCCTGATCGCCACGATGGCGGCGTTGGTGCTCGGGCTGCTGGTGTCGTCGGCGAAAGGCACGTTCGACACCGTGAGCAGCGAGCTTGTGCAGAATTCCGCCAGCGTGATTCAGCTCGATCGGGTACTGGCCAAATATGGGCCGGACGCGCAGGAGGATCGCGATTTACTCAAGCGTGTCTACGCCGAAAAAATCCAGATACTCGACTCCGGGGACGAGGCGCAGCTGGCAAAGCTTGGCAATGCGGAGGCTGTCAGCCGGCTGGAGGACTTTCAGCGCAAGCTTGAGTCACTTGCGCCGCGCGACGACGAGCACATTCAACTGAAGGCGAAGGCCCTGCAGATTGTCGATAGCGTGTTCGCGGCGCGCTGGCTCGCGTTGCTGCAGACAAAATCCTCGATCCCGATCTCCCTGCTGATCGTGCTGGTGCTGTGGCTGTCCATCGTATTCGGCACGTTCGGGCTGTTCGCCGAGCGCAACGGGACCATTGTTGCCGCGTTGATGATGTGCGCCTTGTCGACTTCCGGGGCGATCTTCCTGATCGAGGAAATGAGCACGCCGCTCTATGGGCTGGTCAGCGTGTCGCTTGCACCCATGCACGACGCGTTTGCCCATCTTGGCCGGTAGCGCAGGAGGCGCCGCGCTCCGCGCGATGCTGACCTACTCTTGAGCAGAGGACGGGCCGGCGCGAGGCGTTTGTGCCGGCCATAACAAGGAGTCGTGATGAAGATGCTAGCCATGTTGGCATGCGTAATGCTGTGCGCGAACGCGTATGCCGAATGCACCACCAACGCGCGCGGGGCTGTGGTTTGCAACAACGGAGAGTCGGCCGCCGGGTATAACCGGAACACGGGTAACGGCTTTACATCGGAGAAGAACCAGAACGGCGTGACAACGACGCAGACCACCAAGGGCGGGGAGGCCAAGACCAAGGATGGCAAGGGGGTCTATACCAGCCCGAGCGGAAAGACCTGCGCCAGGACGGCCCGCCATCAGGGCTGCAATTGAAGCCCTGACGGCGGGCGTCAGGCTCGCCCAGGCTAGGTCATGGTGCCGTGGCAGTGGGTGCGCCCAGCCCCGGGTGAAGGAGCGGCTGGGGGATGCCGGCCTTGTCGGTGATGCGCACCAGCTCGGCCAGCGAGTGTGCCTCCATCTTTCTCATCACGCGGGCGCGGTGGACTTTGATGGTCTTTTCCGCCGTGCCCAGCTCACAAGCCATCTGCTTGTTCAGGCGGCCTTCGACGACCAGCGTGAGCACTTCGCGCTCGCGCGGCGTGAGGCGGTCAATGCGGCTGTAGATCGCTTCGATCTCGATGCGGCTCGCGCGTGCTTGCGACGCGCGCCCCAGCGCGGCTTCGATCGCGTTCAGCAGCTCGCTGTCGCTGACCGGCTTGACCAGGAAGTCCGTCGCGCCCGCTTTCATGGCGCGCACGCTTGCCGGGATATCGCCGTGTCCGCTGAGGAAGATGATCGGCAGCGTCCAGCCCGCTCTGTTGAGCTGGCGCTGCAACTCCAGGCCGTTCAGGTCGGGCAGTTGCAAGTCGAGCACCAGGCAGGCGTTGCTCTCGGCAGACAAGGCGTTGTCGAGGAACGCGCGCGCCGTGCCGAATCCTTCGGCGCGGTAGCCTGCGCAGCCAATCAGGCGCATCAGCGCCCGGCGTACCGCGTCGTCGTCATCCACCACGAAGACGGTTGGTGTGGGGTTGTTCATGGGTGTTCCCCCAAATGGACGGGCTCTGTTTTGGCTGCGACCGGCAACGTGAAATAGAAAGTGGCACCTTGGTCGCTATTGTTCTCCGCCCAGATGCGTCCGCCGTGCATTTCGACGATGGAGCGGCTGATGGACAGCCCGAGGCCGAGGCCTTCGCGCTTTGAGGTGAAGAATGGCTTGAAGACCTGGTCGAGTTTGTCCGCGCTCAGGCCGGGGCCACGGTCCCGCACCGCCACGCGCACCATGCTGGCGCCTTCGCGCGTGGCGTCAACCATGACCACGCGGTCCCGCGCCGGGCGGGACTCGATTGCGTGGAAGGCGTTGAGCAACAGATTCAGCACGACCTGCTGCACCTGGACACTATCGCCCTGCGCGGTGGGCAGCGTGGGCTCGGTGTGCTGGACCACGCGGATGCCGCGTACGATCGCATCGCTGTGCACGAGCAGCGCCACGTCGCCAATGACGCGCTCAAGACTGATGGGCGCGGCTTCGAGGTCGCCCTTCTTGACCAGCCTGCGAATCCTGCGGATCACTTCGCTCGCGCGGTGGTTGTCCTCGACGATATCCTGCAAGATCTCACGCACTTCGGCCAGGTTCACAGGCTGCGTCGACATAAAGCGTTGAGCGGCCTGCGCGTTGCTCAAGATGGCCGTCAGCGGCTGATTCAACTCGTGCGCGAGTGAGCTCGCCAGCTCACCCAGCGTGGAGACACGCGTCAGATGGGCAAGCTCTTGCCGGTTACGCTGTAGTTCGTAGCGCTCGGTCCGGTCGATGACGACGGTCAGCAGGAGCGGCTCCCTGTCGAACGAGGCATCGTTGGCGGTGATTTCCGCCGGGAACTCAGTGCCGTCCTTGCGTCGCGCGAACTGGTCATGCGTGCCGCCTGCCGGCCGGGACAAGCGCACGGTCCCGGTGTCGCCCCGCAATCCTGGAACGAGCGCGTCCGCAGACACGCCGATCAGTTCATCCTGGCGATAGCCGAAGAGCTTTTCCGCGCCAGTATTGGCCAAGAGGATCTGGCCGCGCGGATTGGTCATCAGAATGGCAAATGGCAACAAGGCCAGCATGCCGCGCACGCTTTCATCATGCTGCAATGCTCGCGCGGAGCCGCGGAACCCGACAGGTGGTTCGCCGCGGGGATCCAGGGGCCCATCCCGTGGCTCCGGGCGTATGGCGGTGCGCTGGGCGCGGCCAGGGGAGAGCATGGCAAGGCATGCGCCAATGGGGCGCCAGCCCTGACGCCAGGACTGGCGAAATCCCAGACCCTTGGCGGGGCGTGGCTGCGCTGCGGCGGAGTCCTCCGCCGGGTAGCGCCACGTTGCACCGTTGGCCCGCGCGCGCCGGAATTGCAGCAGCAGCAACAACAACAGCAGCGCGATGAACGCTGCCTCGAGGAGGGCAGCAGTGCGGATGATGGTCATGGCGCCGTGCTCCCTGTCAATGGCTCGCACGCAGGCATGCGAACCCGGCGCCGTCGGCAAGCCGGCGAGCGATTGAGCCATTCAGCGTGCATGCGGTGGCATTGGGGCAGCTGCGCCGTGGCAGCGACGTGCTCGCCACCGCATACCTGCGCTGGGCTGATCAGCGGACCCGTCTTAAATGCTTCCTCGCGCTCCCGCGCCCAGGTGGGTGAAGCGTCACTGGCGGGACAGGCGGCCCCACGATCATGTGGCATGGAGGCAAAAAAAAGTGTAGGCGCTGGCGTTGCTTTGTAAAAGACATAAGTCGCGATTGTGGAACTTACCATGCGCGGCTTCGCACAAGCAGGGCAGCCTTGCCGGCGGCGCGATCCGCGATGGAAATGGGACCAAGGTCCCATTGCCGGTGGTCGGTGCGCGGGCTATTCCTTTAGTTGAGCGGCGTCGAGCAGCGTTGGGCGGCGCCGCGCGGCTGCATGCCGCAAGTTCGCATTCCGGATTCGCACAAGTGGTCCGATGTGATCCGATGTGGTCCGATGCCGATAGGGATAGATTCCCCAGGGAGCCATCATGGCGCAGCCACGCAAAGCGACACCTTCCAATGCGGCGGCGCATGGGGCGAAGTTCGACCATACGGTGCTCGTCCTGCAAGGCGGGGGCGCACTGGGCGCCTACCAGGCGGGCATCTACGCCGGCCTTGCGGACGCCGGCATCGCGCCGGACTGGATTGCGGGGGTATCCATCGGGGCGATCAACGCCGCGCTGATCGCCGGCAATCCACCCGAGCGCCGCGTGGAACGCCTGGGCGAATTCTGGGACCGCATATCCGCGCATACGCCTCTCATGCCACCCGCCTACCTGGAGCATCTGCGCCCGATGATGAATGCCTTCAGCGCGGCATCCGCGGTCACGTTCGGCGTGCCGGGCTTCTTCTCGCCACGGGTGCCGCCGCCCTTCCTGTCGCCCGACGGCAGCATCGAGGCGTTGAGCTTCTACGATACGCGGCCGCTCAGGGACACGCTTGAGCAGCTGGTGGACTTCGACCTGATCAACCGGAAGGATATCCGGCTCTCGCTGGGCTCGGTCAATGTGCGCTCCGGGAACTCGGTGTATTTCGACAACACGCAGATGCGCCTCGGCCCGGAGCACGTGATGGCCAGCGGTGCGCTGCCGCCGGGATTCCCGCCGGTGGAGGTGGGCGGGGAACTGTACTGGGATGGCGGGATCGTCTCTAACACACCGCTGTGGTATGTCGTCGACGAGGACTACCGGATGAATGCGCTGGTCCTGCAGGTCGACGTATTCAGCGGCGCGGGCGAGATGCCGCAGAACCTGCGCGAGGCCCAGGAGCGGGTCAAGGACATCCAGTATGCAAGCAAGACGCGTTTCAACTCGACCCGGATCCGGGAGATCGAAGAACTTCGCGGAGCGCTGTACCGCGTCATCGCCAAGCTGCCGGCGGCGCTCAAGTCCGACCCGGATGTGCGGCAGCTCACCGCGGTCAGCACGCGCGGCGCCGTGGCGCTGCTGCACCTCATCAACCGGCACAACACGCATTCCGCCAACTTCAAGGACTACGAGTTCTCGCGGGCTACCGTGACCGATCTGTGGAGCGGCGGCCTGGAAGACGCACGCCGCGCCGTTGCCAGCCCGAAATGGCAGGAAGCGATGGCGCTGGTGAGCGGGATCGGCATTTACGACATGACTATCCGTTGACATCCGGTGACGCGAAAAATCAGGAGCCCACGCCATGACCGAAGCTGACATAAAGGCGCACGCGTTCGCGATGCCGCTCACGAGTCCGGCATTCCCGTGCGGCCCCTATCGCTTTGTCAATCGCGAGTTCCTGATCATCACCTACCGCACCGACCCCGACGCACTGGCAGCCGTCATTCCCGCGCCGCTGGAGATGACCGAGCCGATCGTCAAGTTCGAGTTCATCCGCATGCCCGATTCAACCGGCTTCGGCGACTACACGGAGAGCGGCCAGGTCATTCCGGTGCGCTTCAAGGGCGAGCACGGCGGCTATGTGCACGCCATGTATCTCGACGATGGCTCGCCGATAGCAGCGGGTCGAGAGATCTGGGGCTTTCCCAAGAAACTGGCCTCGCCGCAGCTACGCATCGAGAAGGACACGATCGGCGGCGTGCTGCGCTACGGGCCGGTCCCGATCGCCGTGGCGACGATGGGCTACAAGCACAAGACGCTTGCCCACGACAAGATCCTGGCATCGCTGTGCGCGCCCAACTTCCTGCTCAAGATCATTCCGCACGTGGACGGGACGGCGCGCATCTGCGAACTGGTGCGCTACTTCTGCGAAGACATCACGGTGAAGGGCGCCTGGGAGGGGCCGGCCGGGCTCGAGCTGTTTCATCACGCGCTCGCGCCCGTCGCGGCGCTGCCGGTGCTCGAGGTGATTTCGGGCGTGCATATCCTGACTGACCTGACGCTAGGCCTGGGGACGGTCGTCCATGACTATCTCGCTGCGTGAGCCCTCAGCGCATCCAGTGCGATAGCACGATGACATAGATCGCCGACGCGGTGAGCTGGGCCACGGTGACCGGCAGTCCATAGCGCATGAACGTGGCGAACGTAACGGGCTTGCCGTGGCGCGCGCAGATGCCGGCGGACACGATGTTGGCCGATGCGCCGATGAGGGTGGCGTTGCCACCGAGCGTTGCGCCAAACATCATGCCGACGAACACCGGAATCGTGGCTGCGGGCCACTGGGTGAACAGAGCGCCAAGCGCGGCGTCGGGCACGACCTCCGCCGCCACCAGGTAGCCCTTGATCATCAGGATCGACGCGGCCGCCACCGGGACGTTTGCCAGCAGGCTTGAGAGCAGGCCGATGACGGCAATCATCACCAGGGCAACGAGCGTCAGTTGGGTGCCAAACGATGCGTACAGCTTCAGCGCCATGACCTGCAGCAGCCCGGTCTTGGTCACCGCCTGCACCAGGCAGAAGATGCACCCCAGGAACAACAGCGTTTTCCAGTCGACGTCCCGCAGTACGTCGTCGGTTGGCTCGAAGCGGGCTTCGTACCCGACCAGCAGCGCCAGGGCGCTGGCGATCAGCGCGACCATGGGCGGCACGAGCCGGGTGGGCAGGTGCTCGCCGAAAATGAACAGCGCCACCATCGTCAAGAGGACAGCGAGCGACAGCCCCGCATAGACGGGGCGCTCGAGCCGTCTGTGTGGCTGGCGCTGCGGCAAAGCACGCCGCATCCGCCACAGGTCCGGCATCAGCAGCGGCAACAGCGGGACGATGACGAGCAGGGCGACCACGCCGCCCAGGCTGACGCGGCGCAGGTACTCGCCGAATGTCATGCCGATCGCGCTGCCGACGAGGAAGGTCGCCGGGTCGCCGACCAGCGTGAGCAGGCCGGCAGAATTGCTCACGATGGCGGTCAGCACCATCGGCCCGACAAAGTCCACCTCCAGGGCCATGGCCACACGGATGATGATGGGGGCGATCAGGATCACCGTGGTCGCGTTCGGCAAGAAGGCGCACAAGGGCGCGACCATCGCGATCAGCAACAACAGGAAGCGCTTGCCGCTGCCACCCGTGGCGCTCAGGTACAGGTCGCCGAGGCGGTCGAACAGGCCCGTGGTGGACAGGATGCGCGCCACCACCATGCCACCAAACAGCAAGCTGATGGGGCCGCCGGAGGTGCGGGTGGCGCTCAGCAGATCCTGTTCGTTGAGGATCCCCAGCGCGATCAGCACGCACACGCCGATCAGGGCCGCCACCGCCATGTCCATCAGGTTCAAGGCGATGACCAGGATCACGGCCCCGAAGACGCCAAGGACGATATAGATCTGCAGATCACTCATGCGGCGACCTCCCCGGCCCGTTGCATCGATAGTACCTATCCCACCATCGCATCTATCGCACCTAGCGTCTCTATCGCATGGGTGGCGCGTACATCAGGCCGCCCTGCGTCCATGGCCGGTTGAGGCCGCGCTCCAGCTTGAGCGGGCTTTGCGCGCCAAGATTGCGCTCGAACATCTCGCCGTAGTTGCCCACGCTTTGCACCGCGCGCACGGCCCAGCCCGGGTCTACGCCGAGCGCCTTGCTGGCGTCGTCGCCGGGCTCGAGGGAAGCGCCCAGCAACGGATCGCGCATGCGCTCGCGCACGTTGGATTGCGTGATCCCGTTTTCTTCAGCGGCAATGAGCGAGAACAGTACCCAGCGGACCAGTGTCAGCCATTGCTGGTCGTCGTTGCGCACGACTGGTCCGAGCGGCTCCTTCGAGATCCGCTCGGGCAGGATGACGTAGGCTTGCGATCCCCCCCGGCCCAGCAGGCGCACGGCTGCGAGATGCGAGGCATCCGCGGTATAGGCGAGGCAGCGGCCCGCAAAGAAGGCGTCGGCCACTTCGGTTGCGGAGTCCACGGCGAGCGGGCTCATGCTCAACCGCTTCGCCGCGAAATAGGCAGCGAGATGTTCCTCGCTCGCCGTCCCTTTCTCGACGCAGACGGTGGCGCGGTCAAGCGCGGCAATGGATTTCTGCGCGCCCTGTTGCGGCACCATGAAGGCCTGGCCATCGTAAAAGAGGATGCCGGCGAACTGCACGCCCAGCGTGCTCTCACGCGCGAGGGTCCACGTGGTGTTGCGGCTGATCAGGTCCACCACGTCGGTGCGCAGGGCCGGAAACCTGGCTGGAGCCTTCAGCGCGACGAAGGTGACCTTGTCGGCGCGGCCCAGCGCCGCCGCCGCTACGGCGCGGCAGAAATCGACGTCAAGGCCAGACCAGCGGCCCGCCGCGTCCTTCGCCGAAAACCCCGCAATGCCCTCGCTGACACCGCAGCGCAGCGTGCCACGCGACCTGGCCTGCGCCAGCGTATCGCCATCCGCGGCATGGGCTGGCAAGCCGGCGGCAGCGAGCAACGGCAGCGCTCCCAGCCACAGTCGTTTGACGATGCGCCGGACGATGCGCCGAAGGTGGATCATGCTTGCCCCCAAGCCAGGCGCGACAGCGCGCCGCGGCTGCCGACAGGTTCACTCTGGCAGCGATCCCCCGGGGCGTCAATTGGCCTTTCGTCGTACGGGCGAGGGAGATTGGTGGGGGCCACCACGTCTGGCCAATATGCAATATAGGAGACTTGGAATGAGGAGCCTGACGATCACCGGCATGCCTGCTGTTGAGGAACGCGATCGGCTAGGGTCTGAGCGCTTTTCTGTTTTGCGTGGACCAAAAGGGCGGCTACGCTATGAGGAGCCCCCGGAGAATTCGCAAACCTTCGACCTACGCTCGTCTGATCTGCGGTGTGGCCCGCCATGCCGGCGGCGGCGAGCCATCCACCACGGATGGCGGCAAATAACAGGCAGCACCGCCTGGCCCAGCCCAAGGAGACGCCAATGATGAAGGCAATAGGACAGTTTTCTCGCCTCGGCGCGCTGATGGCCGTGCTGGCTCTGCCGACCTTTGCAAATGCTCAGGCAGCCCAAGCTACCCCGGGCAACGAGAAATTCGGCACGGTTCATTTTCTGACCTCGTGCAACCCGGCGGCCCAGCGGCAGTTCGAGCACGCGCTGGCAATGCTGCACTCCTTTTACTATCCAAATACCGTTTCGGCATTCAAATCCGTACTTGAGGACGATCCACAATGTGCCATTGCCTATTGGGGCATTGCGATGAGCCAACGTCCCAATCCGCTGCTGACACCCTTCGACGAGACTAGCCTGAAAAACGGGCTGGAAGCGTCGCAAAGGGGCCTGGCGCTTGGTCCGAAGACGGAACGGGAAGCCGACTGGCTGCGCGCGATTGATCTGTTCTACAAGGACTACCGCACGGTCAGCCAGCAGCAGCGCACGCTGGCGTACGAGCAAGCGATGGCGAAGCTTTCCGCCAAATATCCACGAGATACCGAGGCCGCCATTTTCTACGCGCTCGCCCTGAACGAGGCCGCATCGCACAGTGACAAAACTTACGCCAGGCAGCTTAAGGCAGGCGCCATTCTGGAGCGGATCTATCGCGCGCAACCCGACCATCCAGGGGTTGCCCACTACCTGATTCACAGCTACGACTGTACAGCGCTTGCGCAGCGCGGCCTGCCCTTCGCCGAAAAATATGCGTCGATTGCGCCCGACGCACCCCACGCGCTCCACATGCCTTCGCATACCTATTCGATGCTGGGGATGTGGCCGGAGTCCGTGAAGTCGAACGAGGCCGCCCTAACTGTCATGGTCGGGGATGCCGCCAAAGCCTGGCCCGGGGCGACGCATCCAAACGCCCCGCACTCGTGGGACTTCATGGAGTACGCGTACCTGCAAATGGGAATGGATCGGCTCGCTTCCAGCGTGCGGGACCAGGCAGAGGCGGCACGGAAGTTCCCCTTTGAGCGGCCCGCCCTATACACGGCGCTTGCCGCCATCCCTGCGCGCTATGCGCTGGAGCGCGGTGCATGGAAGGAAGCCGCGGCGCTGCAACCGCGCGGCAGCAGCTATGCGCAGGCCGAGGCGATCACGTATTTCACGCGGGCACTTGGCGCCGCACGCAGCGGCGATCCGCAAGCCGCGCAGGCCGACATCGAGAAGCTGCGCGAACTGCGCGCGAACCTCGATAAGTCAAGGCAACCCTACTGGGTCGAGCAGGCAGACGCGCAAATCCTCGCTGCAAGCGCCTGGGTCGAGCTGGATATGGGCAGGAATGAGCAGGCCGTGAGCCATATGCGGCAGGCGGCCAAGCTCGAAGACGCGAGCGAGAAGGATGTGGCCATGGAAAACCGTCTGTATCCGATGCGCGAGCTCCTGGGCGATATGCTGCTGGGACTGAACCAGCCTGGCGCTGCATTGCAGGAATATGAGACTTCCCTGAAGTCCACCCCGAACCGGCTGCGAGGACTGTATGGTGCGGCAAAGTCGGCGCAGATGCTGCACGACGATGCGAAGGCGGCCGGCTTCTTCAAAAGGCTGGTCTTGCTGACGGCCAACGCCGATGCCACCAGGGCTGAGATCAAGGAGGCCAGAGGCTATCGCGACAACGCGAGGCCGAGGAGGGGATCGTATTGACAGTTCCGTTTTTGTTAACGGCTTGCACGATGCCAGGCTCTGCGAGAGGCATCGCCGAGCGCACAATGTCCCCGGCGCCGGTGCGCGCCGGTGGATTCAAGGCGCATCGAGCGTTCCCGGGCTCTTCGGGTAGGTGACAATGCCCCAGCTCAGCGCCACGCCGGCCACTTCGCGCAGCGGCTGGTAGGTCCGCGCGTCCACCACATAGACGGCGTTCGAGCGGCCGCAGGCGATCAGCAGCCGCGCGTCGTCGGGGGTGAAGCTGAAGTGCCAGCAGCGTTTGCCGGTGGCGATGTTGGCGATGTTCTCATAGCTGTCGGCATCGAATACCTGGATGGTGTCCGCCCGCGACGCGGCCACGAACAGGCGTTTGCCGGCGCGGTCGAAGGCGGCCCCGTAGGGCCCGGTGCGCGTCGGCACCGTGCGCAGGATGTGGTAGTCGGCCGCATCGAGCACCAGGAACGCGTTGGCTGACTCCAGCGTGACGATATAGCGCTGTCCGTCTGGGCTCACCTTGATGCCGCGCGGCCGCGATCCGGGCGGCGTCTTGATCAGGTTGAGGCGGCGGCCGCTGGCGCGCTCGTAGACCGACACCGTATCGTCGCCCTCATTGGTGACCAGCAGCAGGCGCGCGTCCGGCGAGAATTCGATGCCTTCGGTCTCCAGGCCGCTGGGGATCGCGCGCGTGACGCGCCAGTCCTTGAGGTCGATCACGGCGATCTGCGCCGGGACCTGTGCGTCGTCGCCAGCCTTGCCCGGCTCGCCGGGCTCATAGGTGACGAAAGCCTGCCCGCCGGACACGCGCACGAATTCCGGGTTCTTGCCGATCGGGATGCGCTTGGCCAGTTGGCCATCGCGTGTGTCGATGACGGTAAGGTCGCCGGTTCCCTTGTTGGCGGCCAGCAGGTATCGTCCATCCGTACTGATGGCGATGCCGCGCGGGCCCTTGCCGCCAGTGTCGAGGGTGCTTGTGATGTCGAGCCGGTCGAGGTCGATCACCGCGATGCCGCCACTCTCGCTCGACACATAGGCCTTGGCCGCCTGAGCGCCTCGCGGCGCCGGGCCTGGCGCGCAAGCGGCGCAGGCCAGCGCGGCGCATAGCGCCAGCATGATCCGGCCAGATTGGCCATTGCCCTGTCTCGTCGCCATGCACGCCTCCCGTTTGCGTCGCTTGCCGCTGTTCCCGGCCCGATGCCGTCCGGCTGCCTTCCATTCTTGGTGACGGCGCGGCAACTGCCAAGGATTTCCCGCATGCCTGCCGCCGCTAGCGCCCGCCCCATTCATAGCGCACGCCCACCAGGAACAGGCGCGGCGCGCCCGGTGCGACGAAGCGCTCGATCGGCACCGCCGCGCCGGGCTGCAGCAGCGTGCCGCCCGGAAACACGTTGAGGCCCGCCTGCCCATAGGTTTCATAACGGCGGTCGAACACATTGTCGACGCGCGCGTAGAGCTGCCAGCGCGCATCGACCTGCCAGCTCGCCCGCAGGTTGAACAGCACGAAGCCGGCGGTGCGCGCCAGGCGCGGATCCTGCGCGCTCAGCGCGCCGTCCTCATTGCCGGCCACCGGGCGCGACGACGATACAACCATGGCGCCGCCGAGCGTGACCGACGCGGTTGCGCGCCAGTCACCGCTGAGCTTGAAGCTGTGCAACGGCACGCCCGCCATGCGCGTGCCGGGGCGCACGTTGACGGGCGCCGCGAACGGCGTCTGGATCTGGCCGTCCGCCTGGTAGGTGGCTTGCAGGTAGCTGTAGCTGGCGCGCAGCATCACCGGGCCCAGGCGCTGGCGCAGCCCGAGTTCCAGCCCCTGGCTGCGGGTCTTGGGGAAGTTGGTGAAGTAGCCGAGCGGGCTGACCGGCGAGCGCTGGAACAGGATGTCGTCGCGGTTGTCGCTGCGGTACAGCGCGAGCGTGAGGTCGGTGGCATCAGCGGCCTTCCAGCGCCCGCCGAACTCCACCGTGCGCGCTACCACCTGGCGCAGGTACGGATCCGCCTGCAGGCCGGTGGGCAGCTGGCAGGCGTTGGCCGGATCTGCGCAGCCCAGCTCGATGGCGGTCGGCATGCGCGTGCCTTGCGAGGCCGAGGCAAAGACCGTGAGGCCGCTGCGCAACTGGTGCGAGAGCCCAAGCGAAGGATTGAGCTTCGAGAACGTGAAGCGTTCGTCGGATGCATTCGGCAAGGTCAGCACCGTGTGCGTGCTCGAGGTGTTCCAGCGCGCGCTCGCGGTGAGGTAGCTGTGCGGCAGCAGCTTGACGGTATCGGAGGCATACAGGCTGACGGTGCTGGTGCGTCCATCGAGCGAGGCGTTGGTGGCGGGCGTGGCGCCGGGGTCCGCCACCGCCACGCGATCGTCGCTGAAGCTGGCGGGCTGCGTGTCCTGGCGATACGATGCGCGGCTTAGCGCAAAGGCGGCGCCCAGCACTGCGTTGTGGACGTCGCCCGTATGGGACCACTGCCCGGACAGCCCGTAGTCATGCGTGTTGACGGTCGAGGTGTTGAGCACCGCGCTGGCCGGCGCGGCGCCCGGCTCGCAACCCGCGTTGCCGGCGTTGCCCTGGCAGCCAAGCAAGGTGTCGAGGTAGTCGTCGCTGACATCCCCGGTGCTGGCCTTTGCGTGCCCCAGGCGAGCATAAGCCGTCAGCGCGATCTGGTCCTCGGCGTTGAGCTGGTGCGTGCCGTTGAGCGTGACCTGCAGCGAGCGCGTGCGGGTGAGGTCGGGCGCGGTGTAGATGGCATTGCGCTGGCCGCCGTAGATGCTGTCTGGCAGCAGGCCATTGCCGGACAGGCTGCTGCTGCTGCCCGCCACGCTCACGCTCCATTGCGTATCGGTGGTCGAGCGGCCGACCTTGGCGAACAGGTTGCCCAGGCTGCTGCCGGACAGCTGGCGCCAGCCGTCCTCGCGAAAGCCCGTGCCCGCCACGAAGGCGTGCCAGCCATCGCCAAGCAGCTTTCCCCCGCTCACGTCGAGCCGCGCGCGGCCGTGGCTGCCGAGGCTCAGGTCGGCCTCCACGCCGGGATGCGTCTCGCCGGACTTGGTGGCCAGCGCCAGCGCGCCGCCGAGCGCGTTGAGGCCGTAGAGCGGGTTGCTGCCGGGCACCAGCGTGATGGTGCTGATGGCAGCCTCGGGGATCGCCGTCCAGTCGACCACATCGCCCAGCGCGCCATTCTGGCGCACGCCGTCCAGGTAGAGCGCGATGCCCTGCGCCGCGCCCAGGGTGGAGGACAGGCGGTAGCCGCGATAGAGAATGTCCTTCTGGAACGGGTTGCCCTGTACGTCGTTGATCACCACGCTGTCCATGGTCTCGCCGAGGAACGAGGACAGGTTGCCGGACTTGGCGCGCTCCATGTCGGCGTCCGTCGCGGTTTGCACATTGCCGGGAAACGCCTCGCGCGGGATGGAGAACGACGGCAGCGGCGCGGGCGCGACCACGGTCACCTCGCGCAGGTTGTGGACCTCGTCGCCAGGCGCGGCGGGCGGCGCCTGGGCGGCCACGCCCGCCGGTGCGACCGCAGCCAGCGCCGCCAGGGCCACCCGCGCCACCTGCGCGCATGCGGCTGCCCTACACAGCGCGGCGGGCGCGAGCCTTGAACGGCGCGGACAGGGGAGGGCGGAGGCCATTACCGATTCCGTGGGGACAAGGACGCAAGGGCGGAGGATCGCGGGTGATGCAAGTGCTACTTACTGTAGTGCACAGGGTGGCAAGCGCCAAATCGATCACGCGGCGGCAGCGAGGCGGCGGCGCGCGCTGCATTTTTCGCCTAGAGTTTGAAGGCGTGCCAAGCGCACCGCACCCGCTTGCTGTGCTGCAGCACCACGATGTTTGATGTTCATCGGATCGAGGAGTCCGCCATGCCGTTTCCAGAGCGCATCGAAACCATCGACCGGCGCCGCCGCCTGCTCAGCGGCAGCGTGAGCCTGGCCTTACTGGCGATGTGGCTGGGGATCTCGCCCTCGCGCCTGCGCGCGCAGGCTAGCCGGGAGGGCACCCCCGTGCCCATCGGCGTGATCGGCTCGGGCCGCATCGGCGGCACGGTGGGTGGCCTGTGGGTGAAGGCAGGCCATCCCGTCCTGTTCTCCTCGCGCCACCCGGATGAACTCAAGCCGCTGGTCGAAAAACTTGGCCCGCTTGCCCGCGCGGGCACGGTGGCCGAGGCGCTGGCGTTTTCCAATGTGATTTTTCTTGCCGTCCCTTACAAGGCGTTGCCTGAGATATCGGCGGAATATGGCAAGGCCTTTGCCGGCAAAGTGGTGGTGGATGCGACCAACGCCGTGCGTGCGCGCGATGGCGCCATCGCCGAAGAGGCGATGCGCAAGGGCATCGGCATCACCACCGCAAAGTACCTGCACGGCGCGCGTATCGTGCGCGCCTTCAATTTCATGGGCGCCACCAGCTTCGCCAATCAGAACCACCGGGCCGAGGGCCTGATCGCGGTGCCGATCGCCGCCGATGATCCCAAGGCCCTGCGCATCGGCGAGCAACTGGTGCGCGATGCCGGCTTCGAGCCGGTGGTGGTCGGCCGGCTCGCCACGGCCGATAGCTTCGCCCCGGGCGGGCCGCTGTTCCATCAGATCGGCTCGGCCGACGCCATGCGCGCGCGCATGGCGGAGCAGGGCGTGAAGATGGTGGAGACGCCTAAATGAAGCGAAGCGGTTCTGGCCAGGCGCACGGCCGCAGACCGTACGAGTGGTACGGCCAAGGCCGCGCAACGACGCCAGCATCTTTTGGATATGGCCGCTTAGCCGCGCCAGGCGCCCTTCATCCAGACCCAGCCGCCGCCCTCGAAGCGCCAGACCCAGTGTCCGGGCACCCAGTAAGCGTGCGGCGCGGGGGGAGCAACCGTGATCTGTTCCACGATCACGGGCGGCATCGCCGGCACCGGTTGCTGGACCCAGCGGCCGTGCACCCAGAACCAGTCGTTGCCTTCCCACTTCCAGTGGCCCGGCACCCAGTTCCAGCCGTAGGCAGGCGCGGGGCCGCGGTCTTCGTGCACCGGTGGCGGCATGTTGCGGACCATCTGGTGGGGTGGCGCAGGCGCTGGCTGCCGTACTACCACGCGCTCGGTCACGCAACCGGCGAGGCTGCCAAGCACCGCCAGCGAGGCGAGCGCCGGCAGGGCGGCGCGGAGCAGGCGGCGGCGTGCGGGCGCATGGGGTTTGCTGATTGCCATTTGTCTTTGTCCTGTTTGTCCTGTCGGCGCTGATTGGCGCTCGGGCGTTGTCCAAGGGGCGGCCCCGGGTCGGGATGCACAATGACCTTGGGACCGATACCTTGCTTAACGAGGCAAGCGCCGCTGCGCGGGACAAGCGCGCGGAAAGACTTTGTAATTGAGTATTACGCGCCCTAAAAGACAAACCGCAGCCAAGGCGGCTGCGGTAGGTGGTGAGAGGGGCGGGTTATGCCGGCACTGGTGCGTTGGGGCTGGTCTGCCGGCCGCGGAAGTCCGTCCAGCAGAGTGCCTTGAAGTCGTACAGCTTGCAGCGGCGCGCGGTATGGAAATACCAGCGCCAGGTGAAGTTCTGGATGATGATGCGGCCCGGCAGCGCATGCTCCAGCAGCGCCTGGGCGCGCTTGAGGCGGTACAGCGGCACGCTCATGTCCACGTGGTGCGCGGTGTGCTCCATGATGTGGTGCAGCGCCGCGCCGATGCCATAGCGAAAGCGCAGGTGCACGGTGGTGGAGACGAAGGGCTGGGCACGCGCCCACATGGCCTTGGTGTCATACCAGGCCACGCTGGTGTGGGTGTGGTGCACATAGAGCACGAAGCCCACGGTGAAATTCCAGACCAGGAACGGCAGCACGAAGCCCAGCCCGACCAGCATCGCCACCGACTGCCCGGTGGCGATGGCCAGCCACGCCAGCGTGCCGATCCAGGCCACGCCGAAGAGCGCCACCAGCGTGCAGTCCCACATGAAGACGGCGCGGCGCGTGGGCATCTGGCGGCGGCTGGGGAAGAACATCTTGAACCACCAGATCTCGACCAGGTAGTACAGGCCCGCGCCAAAGCCGGTGCGGTAGACCCGCTCCAGCGCGCGGCGCCAGCGCGGCAGGGCCTGGAACTCCTCGAGCGAGTAAGGCTGCCAGACGAAGTCGAAACCCTTGAGGTTGGAGTAACCGTGATGGACCACGTTGTGGCCCACTTCCCACAGGCTGTAAGGCGTGAGCGACGGCAGGAAGGTCAGCCGGCCCAGCCATTTGTTCAGGCCGCGCCGGGGCGTCAGGCTCTGGTGGCAGGCATCGTGGCCGATGATGAACAGGCGGGCGATGATCAGCCCCATCGCCACGCCGGCGGCCAGCTTGGCGAGCCAGTGGGAGAACAGCACCACCCCGGCCAGCGCGGCCAGGAACAGCGCGGTGTCCAGCGCGAACAGCGCCAGCGCGCGCGGCGTGCTGCGCGCGCCAAGCGGGATCAGCCAGCCGCGGATGATCTTGCGCGAGGGCAGGGGGACGTCAGGGGAAATCGGCTCCGGAAAGGAAGCTTGCTGCGTGGCAATCATGCAAAAACCTTCAGTTGTCGAACGCGGGGTCGGGCTGGGCCCGAGACTGGCGATGCGCGGCCACGGGACAGGCCGATGGTGTGACAGCTTAGAAGGATTGCGTGACAGGGGTGTTGATCCGGGTCAAGCCAGCAGGGCCGGACCCGGTGTCACTCAGCGCAAAGTGACGACTAGTGCGCGGCGGAGGCCGGCGCGCTCGCCGGCTCGCCCATCACATACACCTCGCCGATGACGCGGTCGTCACCCAGCATGGCGAAGGCGAACAACTGTTCTTCCAGCGTTTCCGAGCGCTCGCTGCGGCGCGCGATCAGCGGCGTGGCCTGCGGGTCGAGCACGATGAAGTCGGCCTCGCAGCCGGGTGTGAAGCTGCCCACGCGCTCGCTCCAGCCCAGTGCATCGGCGGCGGCGCGGGTGGCCAGGTAGAACATGCGCAGCGCGCTCAGGTGGTAGCCGCCCATGCGCGCCACCTTGTGGGCGGCGTTCATGGTGCGCAGCATCGAGAACGAAGTGCCTCCGCCCACGTCGGTGGCCAGCGTCACATTGAGGCGGTGCGCATCCGACTGGTGGAAGTCATAGAAGCCGCTGCCCAGGAACAGGTTGGAGGTGGGGCAGTGCGCCACCGCCGCGCCGCTGTCGGCCAGCCGCTTGCGGTCGTCCTGGTCGAGGTAGATGGCGTGGCCGTACAGCGCGCCCGGGCGCAGCAGGCCGTAGTGGTCGTAGATGTCCAGATAGCTGCGGGCTTGCGGGAACAGCTCGGCCACCCATTTCACTTCGTCGCGGTTTTCCGCCACGTGGGTCTGGATGAAGGCGTCCGGGTAGGCCTTGGCCAACTCGCCGCAGGCTTGCAGCTGCGCTTCGCTGGAGGTGGGCGCGAAGCGCGGCGTAATGGCGTACGACAGGCGGTTCTTGCCGTGCCAGCGCGAGATCAGGTCGGCCGAATCGCGCGCGCCGGACTCGGCGGTGTCGCGCAGGAATTCGGGGCAGTTGCGGTCCATCATCACCTTGCCGGTGACCAGGCGCAGGTTGCGGCGGTCGGCTTCGGCAAACAGCGCGTCGGCCGAGGCCGTATGCACGGTGCTCCAGGCCACGGCGCTGGTGGTGCCGTTGCGCAACAGCTCGTCGGCGAAGAAGCCAGCCACGGCCGCTGCGTATTCCGGCTCGGCAAAGCGGCGCTCCTCGGGGAAGGTATAGGTCTCCAGCCAGTGCAGCAGGCCGGGCGAGGGCGAGGCGATGATGTCGGTCTGCGGGTAGTGCACGTGCGTGTCGATAAAGCCCGGCACGATCAGCTTGCCGCGGCGGTCGATCACTTCGGCGCCGGCCGGGATCTGGTCGGCCAGGTCGGCATGGCTGCCAACCGCGGCGACATGCCCGGCGGTCACGATCAGCACCCCGTCTTCCCAATACTGATACGCGTCGTCATGAAACTGGGGGTCGCGCAGGAAGTGCAGCACGCGGCCACGGATGGCGCGGGTGATGGACTGGGTGGGGGGCGTGGTCGTCATATCGATGTCTCGTCATGCGCCGGCGCGCGCATGGCGCGCCGGCATCTTGGTGTGAGCCGCGCTTCAGGCCGTGGAGGCCGCGGCGGGCAGGGGGGATTGCCAGAAGTGGTCGACTTCGGCGAGGAAGGCAGTCTTTTGCGAGGCGGGCAGGAACGACGCCTCGAAACTGTTGCGCGCCAGCTTGTGGCCATCGGCCGCGGTCAGCGGCAAGGCTTCGAAAGTGGCTTCCCAGTTCGCGTTCATATAGCCGCCGAAATAGGCGGGGTCGTCCGAGTGCAGCGTGACCAGCACGCCAGCTTCCAGCAGGCGGTGCAGGGAGTGGTCGCGCAGGTCCGGGTAGACCTTGAGCTTCTGGTTGGACAGCGGGCATACGGTGAGCGCCACGCGCTCGCGGGCCAGCCGCTCGACCAGTGCCGGGTCGTCGATGGCGCGCACACCGTGGTCGATGCGTTCCACCTTGAGGATGTCGAGCGCGTCGGTCACGTATTGCGCCGGGCCTTCCTCGCCGGCATGCGCCACCAGGTGCAGGCCGAGCTCGCGGGCGCGGGCAAACACGCGGGCGAACTTCTCCGGCGGGTTGCCCTGCTCGGAGGAATCGAGCCCGATGCCGACGAAGCGGTCGCGGTAAGGCAGCGCGGCTTCCAGCGTGGCAAAAGCGTCTTCCTCGGAGAGGTGGCGCAGGAAGCAAAGGATCAGGCTGCTGGAGAAGTCGTACTGCGTGCGGGCCTGGGCGAGCGCGTCGGAAATGCCGTCGATCACCACATGGATCGGCACGCCGCGCTCGGTATGGGTCTGCGGGTCGAAGAAGATCTCGGCGTGGCGCACGTTGTCGGCGACGGCACGCTGCACGTAGGCCATCGTCATGTCGAAGAAATCGTCCTCGGTCAGCAGCACGCTGGCGCCGGCGTAATAGATGTCGAGGAAGGATTGCAGGTCGGTGAAGGCGTAGGCCTCGCGCAGGGCTTCCACGCTGGCATACGGCAACTTGACCTTGTTGTGCTGGGCCAGCCGGAAGATCAGCTCAGGCTCGAGCGTGCCTTCAATGTGGACATGCAGTTCCGCCTTGGGCGTCTGGCGGATACGGTCTGCGAGCGCGGCATCGAGCGTCATGGGGTTCCTTTTGCGGTCTTGGTTTGCGTCGAGCTCGTCGCTTTGCCGCTGCGGCTGGCGACGAGCGCGCCCAGATGGGCGAGGCGCTGGTCGCGAACCTGCAGCAACTGGGCGACGATGGCAACCGCAATCATAGCCGGAGCCTTGTCCGTGATGCCGCAGACGCCCATCGGGCACGTCATTTCCGCGAAGCGCGAAGGGTCAATCCCGTGCTCCGCCATGCGGTGCTCGAAGCGCGCGCGCTTGGTCTTGGAACCGATCAGGCCAAAGTAGGCGAAGTCGTCGCGCCGCAGGATGCGCTCGCATAGCGTCTGGTCCAGCGCGTGGCTGTGCGTCATCACCAGGAAGTAGCTGCCGGCGGGCGCATGGTCCACCACGGCTTCGGGGATGTCGCTGGCTTCCGGGGTGACGTTGTCGGGCAGGTCGGCGGGGAACAAGGTATCGCGCTCATCCACCCAGTGCACCTGGCACGGCAGGTTGGCCAGCACCTTGACCAGCGCATGGCCCACGTGGCCGGCGCCGAACAGCACCACGTGCAGCGCGTCGGGCACCAGGGTGTCGGTCCAGCCGCCGTCCGCCTGCAAGGCCACCGAGGGCAGCAGCGCCGGTGCCGCGGCGTGTTGCACCGCGCCGGTGCGCGGTACCGTGCGCATCAGCGCGCGTCCGGTGCCGAACGCGGCCTGCACCGCGTCCAGCCACGGCAGGTCGGCTTCGCCCAACACCTCGAAGGCGAGCAGCACCACGCCGCCGCAGCATTGGCCCAGCGCCGGGCCCAGCGGGATGCGCACGATCTGCCGCATCGCGTCGCGCTCGGCCAGCATGGTGCGGGCGATCTCCATGCCGCGCCACTCGAGATGGCCGCCGCCGATGGTGCCGACCAGTTCGTTGGCGGTCACCAGCATGCGCACGCCCGCCTCGCGCGGGGCGGAGCCTTTCACCTCGGCGATGGTGACCATCACCACCGGCACGCCGGCGCGCACCCAGCGGGTGGCGTCGGCGAAGCGGAAGGGTTTGAGGGGCGCGTCCTGCATGGTGATGCCTTTTTAGGTTGATGCTCTGGGTGAAGCTTGTTACTTCAGCTTGTTACTTCAGCTTGTGACTTCATTACGGTCTTCAGCGAAGATGGCCTGTGGGAGCCGGCGGGCGCATCCGCAAGCCGCTGTCTCCTACTGCACCACCCGCACCGCGTCCACCGCATCCAGGATTGCCTCGCTGGTCGCGGGCGCCACCAGCGGCGGGTTCACCTTGTAGTCCGCGACGCTGGCCACCGCGTCGCGGATCGCGAAGAACACCGAGAACGGCAGCAGCAGCGGCGGCTCGCCCACGGCCTTGGAACGATGGATGCTGTCTTCCGCATTGTCGTTCTCGAATAGCCGCACGTAGAAGTCTTCCGGGCAGTCGTTGACGGTCGGGATCTTGTAGGTGGAGGGCGCATGCGTCATCAGCTTGCCGTCCTTGTTCCACCACAGTTCCTCGGTGGTCAGCCAGCCCATGCCCTGGATAAACCCACCCTCTACCTGACCGATGTCGATGGCCGGGTTGAGCGAGCGGCCGGCGTCGTGCAGCACGTCCGCGCGCAGCAAGCGCCATTCGCCGGTGAGCGTGTCCACCAGCACTTCCGAGCACGCCGCGCCATAGGCGAAGTAATAGAACGGCCGCCCTTGCAGCTTGGACTGGTCCCAGTACAGCTTGGGCGTGGTGTAGAAGCCATCGGACCACAGCTGCACCCGTGCCACGTAGGCTTGCCGTGCCAGGTCGCTGAAGTCCAGGCGGAGTTCGCCCGCGACCACCAGGTCGTCGCCGAACTGCACGCTGTTGGCGTCCACGCCAGCCTGGCGCGCGGCAAACGCCGCCAGCCGCTCGCGGATCTGCCGCGCGGCGTCCTGCGCGGCCTTGCCGTTCAGGTCGGTGCCGGTGGAGGCGGCGGTGGCCGAGGTGTTGGCCACCTTGCTGGTATCGGTCGCGGTCACGCGCACGCGTTCGAGCCGGATGCCAAGCTCATGCGCCACCACCATCGCCACCTTGGTGTTCAGTCCCTGGCCCATCTCGGTGCCGCCGTGGTTCACCAGCACCGAGCCGTCGTTGTACACGTGCACCAGCGCACCGGCCTGGTTGAAGTGAGCCACGTTGAAGGAAATGCCGAACTTTACCGGGGTGATGGCGATGCCCTTTTTCAGCACCGGGCTGGTGGCGTTGAACGCGCGCGTGGCCTCGCGGCGCGCGCGGTAGGCGCTGGTCGCTTCGAGTTCGTCGAGCAGTTCGTGGATGACGTTGTCTTCCACGGTCTGGCCGTAAGGCGTGACGTTGCGCTCGGTCTTGCCGTACAGGTTGGCGCGGCGCACGTCGAGCGCATCGCGGCCCACGGTGCGTGCCACGTTGTCGAGGATGTACTCCATGGCAAAGGCACCCTGCGGGCCGCCGAAACCGCGAAAGGCGGTGTTGCTCTGCGTGTTGGTCTTGCCGCAGTAACCGTCGATCTGCACGTTCGGCAGCCAGTAGGCGTTGTCGAAGTGGCAGATGGCGCGGGTCATCACCGGGCCGGACAGGTCGGCCGAGAAGCCGGCGCGCGAAATCATTTCCACCGACACGCCGTCGAGGCGGCCGTCGGCATCGTGGCCGACTTCGTAGTCGAAGACGAAGTCGTGGCGCTTGCCGGTGATCATCATGTCGTCATCGCGGTCCGGACGCAGCTTGACCGGGCACAGCAGCTTCCAGGCAGCGAGCGCGGCGCAGCAGGCGAACATGGCCGATTGCGATTCCTTGCCGCCGAAGCCGCCGCCCATGCGGCGGCACTCCACCAGCACCTGGTGCGCGTGCCAGCCCAGCATATGCGCCACCGCATGCTGCATTTCGGTGGGATGCTGGGTCGAGCACCACACGTGCATGCCGTCGTTTTCCTTGGGCGCGGCGTAGGCGATCTGGCCTTCCAGGTAGAACTGCTCCTGGCCGCCCAGGCGGATGTTGCCCTTGTCCCGATGCACGGCGGCGGCGATATGACTGGCCGGCTCGCCGCGCGTGAGGTGCATCGGCGGCAGCACATAGATGCCGGCCTGGTGCGCGGCCTCGGGCGACAGCACCGGCGCCAGGTCTTCATACTCGATCGCACCCAGGCGGGCGGCACGGCGCGCGGCATCGTGCGAGGTGGCCACCACCACGAAGATCGGCTGGCCGATGAACTGGACCAGGCCGTTGGCCAGGATCGGGTCGTCGTGGATGATCGGGCCGCATTCGTTGGCAGCGGGAATGTCCTCGGCGGTCAGCACCGCCACCACGCCCGGCGCGGCGCGCACCTTGTCGAGCGAGATCGACCTGACGCGGGCATGGGCGCGCGTGCTCATGCCGAGCGCGGCATGCAGCGTGCCTGCCAGTTCGGGGATGTCGTCGGTGTAGGTGGCCGTGCCGGCCACGTGCAGGTGGGCCGATTCGTGCGGGCGCGAGACGCCCACTTGCGGCGTCGAAATGGCGGTCCTGGCTTCGCTCGCGGCGTCGAGCAGGAAGGGTTCGGTTTGCTTGTTCATGCCGATCTCTCCTTACGCGGTAGCGGTAGCGGTGGCCGCGCCCGCACCGATGGCGCGGACATTGACGGCGGCGGCGGGCAGCGCGTCGGCGCGCGTTTCCAGCCAGAAGCGGTACAGCAGGTTGGCGGCGCCGCGGCTGCGGTACGCGGCGGTGGCGCGCATATCGGACAACGGCGTGAAGTCCTGCGCCAGCGCGCTCATGGCGGCGCGGGCGCTGGCTTCGGTCCAGGGCTGGCCAAGCAGCGCGGCTTCGGCGTGCGCGCCGCGCTTGGGCGTGGCGGCCATGCCGCCGAAGGCCACGCGCGCATGGCGGATCACGCCGCTCTCCAGCGTCAGCGCAAAGGCCGCGCAGACAGCGGAAATGTCTTCGTCAAAGCGTTTTGACAGCTTGTAGGTACGGAAGTGCTCCGGCCCGGCCAGCGGCACGCGCAGCGCCGCGACGAACTCGCCTTCGGCCATGGCGGTCTTCTGGTAGGCCAGGTAGAGGTCTTCCAGCGCAAGGGTGCGGCGCACGTCGCCGCGCTGCAGCACCACTTCGGTGCCAAGCGCGATCAGCGCGGGCATGGAGTCGCCGATCGGCGAGCCGTTGGCGATATTGCCGCCCAGCGTGCCGGCATTGCGGATCGGCAGGGAAGCGAAACGCTTCCACAATTCCTCCAGCTCGGGATGGACGTCGTTCAGCGCGGCGTAGGCGCGCTCCAGCGAGACCGCCGCGCCGATTTCCAGGGCGCCATCGATTTCGCGGATGCCGTTCAGGTCAGCCACCTGGCCCACGTACAGCAGGTTGCCCAGTTCGCGGAACTGCTTGGTCACCCACAGCCCCACGTCGGTGCTGCCGGCCAGGATGCGCACGCCGGGCTCGGCGGCCTTGATGGCCGCAAAAGCCGAGGCGGTGCGGGGCGCGTAGAAGTGCTGGCCTTCGGCGCTGTAGTGGAAGGTGTCGTCGCGCTGCAGCGCGCGCAGCGTGTCGGCGATCTGGCGCGGGTCCAGCTTGCTGGCCTGCGGCGCAGGCAGCGCCATCATGCGCTGGCCGGCCTCGATGATGGGGCGGTAGCCGGTGCAGCGGCACAGGTTGCCGGTCAGGGCGTCGCAGATGGCCTCGCGCGCCGGGGCGCGGCCGGTGCCGGCGTCCTCGGATTTTTGCTGGTACAGCGCCCACAGCGACATCACAAAGCCGGGGGTGCAGAAACCGCACTGGGAGCCATGGCACTCCACCATCGCCTGCTGCACCGGGTGCAGCGCGCCGTCGGCCTGGCGCAGGTCTTCCACGGTGATCAGCGCGCGGCCGTCCAGCGTGGGCAGGAACTGGATGCAGGCATTGACCGCCTTGAACTCGACCTGGCCGTTTTCGCCCAGCTCGCCCAGCACCACGGTGCATGCCCCGCAATCGCCTTCGGCGCAGCCCTCCTTGGTGCCCGTGCAGCGCGCGTCCTCGCGCAGGTACTGCAGCACGGTGCGGGTAACGGGGGCGTCTGCGACCTCCGTGACCTTGCCCCGGTGGTAAAAGCGGATGGTTTGCGTCTCCATGGTGTCTTCTCTCTTTGTGGATGGGGCCAAACATAGCACTGACGCCGATGATGCAATATTCGGCCCAGGTGATATGCCCCATCAAGCGGGGAGAGCGTTCTGGCGGCCGGCGAGGGCGGCGGCCACCGGATTTGACCAATGACGGGGTGCGTGACATACACTATGCGCCGTTCCCATTCCCCACGCCACCGGCCGCAAAGCGCGCCAGGCGCCCCCTCGCCATGCACGGACGCGACCATCTCGACACCTATTTGCTGCGGGTGCTGCACACCCTGCTCACCGAGCAGAGCGTGACCCGCACCGCGGTCCGCCTCGGCCAGTCGCAGCCTGCCATCAGCAATACGCTCAAGCGGCTAAGGGAAATCACGGGGGATGCCATCCTGGTGCGCGGCAAGAGCGGCATGGTGCCGACCGAGCGCGGCCGCGAGTTGCTACAGCTGGCCGAGCAGAGCCTGGCGGCCATGGACCGCATCGCCCGGCCGCCCCAGCATTTCGACCCGGCCACCACGACCCGTACCTTCCACCTGGGCGCGCCGGACTACCTGGACGCCTTCTTCCTGCCCAACATCGTCGAGCGCGTGCGCCGGCTGGCGCCCAACGCCAAGCTGTTCGTGCACCCGATGACGTCATCGAGCGACTTCCTCGACAGCCTGGAACAAGGGCAGCTCGACATCGTGGTCGGCAATTGGCTGTCGCCACCGGAGCATCTGCATATTTCGCCACTGTTCGACGATGAGGTGGTGTGCATGCTGGGGGCGCAGCATCCGCTGGCGCGCAAGGGGCTGACCCTCAAGCACTACCTGGAGATGCCGCACCTGGCGCCGGCGCCTTATGCCTCGATGCAGCGCAGCATGATCGACCAGGCGCTGGCCGAGCAGGGGTACAAGCGCAATATCCAGGTCACGTTGCCGTATTTCGGGCTGGTGCCGTATGTGTTGATGAAGACCGATATGGTGTTCACCACGGGGCGGCAGTTTGCCGCGCATTATGCGCAGTACCTGCCGTTGAAGATGGTGCCTTCGCCAGTGGCGTTTCCGCGGATGCGGTTTTATCAGCTTTGGCATGAGCGGTGTCATGCTGCGCCCGATGTGATGTGGATGCGTAGGATGATTGCGGAGGTGGCGGGGGAGTTGCCGGTGTTGCCTGTTTTGGCGAGGATGGGGGAGGGGTAAGGGGAGGGGGCAAGGGCAGAACCGTTGGCGCTTGTTGCCTTGGTTGGGTTTTCTTTGAGCGGCGATGGTTTTTGGACCCAAAAGCCATACGACATCCCCCTGCGGGGGCTGCCGGTCACTTTTCTTTGACCGGCAAAGAAAACTAACGAAAAGAAAGCCGCCCTGCCGGGGGCAGAGCAATTAGGCTTACGTGGGGCGGTGGTTGCGTCGTACGGCCCGGAGTGTTGGCTGGCGTATCCTACCGGCCCAAAGGACATCACTACTTCATGACCCTATGGTCACGTGGTGGTGCCCCTGATCGCTTTGCTCGGTGCGCGTTCGGGCATCTGCCGTTCGCGGTGCGCAGCGCCACGATCCTGCCTGCCTTGGTGGTTTCGTGGTTTTGTCTCTGGCGGCTGCCGCCCTGCCATTTGATGCCCTACCGTACCGGCGTGAGCGGCACCTTGTTATCAATTCCTCTGGTTTCGTGATGGGCACCGTGGCCCGTCCGCGAGGGCCGCGCTCGCACCCACGGCGCTTGCCTCCGAGACAAAACCACGAAACCAGTCACACCCGAAACGGCGCAGCCCCTCGCCCCGCGAACGGCAGATGTGGGAACGGGCACCGCAAGCGAGGTCAGGGGCTGCACGACGTAACCCATGGGTCATGCAGAAGTGATGTCCTTCGGGCCGGTAGGATACGCCAGCCAACACTCCGGGCCGTACGACGCAACCACCGAGGCAAAAACAGCCTTATTGCTCTGCGCCCGGCAGGGTCGGCTTTCTTCTCGTTAGTCTTCTTTGCCGACGCAAAGAAGAGTGACCGGCAGCCCCCGCAGGGGGATGTCGTATGGCCCTTGGGTGCAAGCGCCGACGCCGCACAAAGAAAACCCAACCAAGGCAACAAGCGCCAACGGTTCTGCCTGCCCTTGCGCACCCTCCCTTTCACTTCCCCCTATAACTAGGAAAAAACAACTGCTCCCCCTCCACCTTGTAAGCAGCAATGGTGTCCTGCCCATCCTTAGAAGTCATCCACTCCACTAACTTCATCGCATCCACGTAATTGGTACCAGGATGCTTGGCCGGATTCACCGCCATCACGCCATACGGATTGAACATCCTGGGATCGCCCTCCAGCAGGATCGCCAATCCGGTCTTGGCGCGATACGCGCCATAAGTGGCCCGATCAGACAACGTATAGCCCGGCATCTGCGCTGCCATGGTCAGCACCTCGCCCATCCCCAGCCCGGCATTCACATACCACGGCTGCCCCTTGGGCTCGATCCCCGCCTGCTTCCAGTAGTCCTTCTCCATCACGTCGGTGCCGGAGTTGTCCCCGCGCGAGATGAACTTGGTGCCGCCGGCGGCGATTTTCCTGAAGCCGGCCAGCACGTCCTTGCCACCTTTCAGCCTGGCCGGGTCGCTGACCGGGCCAACCACGATGAAGTCGTTGTACATGACGTCGCGGCGGTTGACGCCGTAGCCCGCCGCCATGAATTCGTCCTCCATCTTGCGGGCGTGCACCAGCAGCACATCGACGTCGCCCATCTCGCCCATCTTCATCGCCTTGCCCGAGCCTACGGCGATCACTTTGACGGTGACGCCGCTCTTTTGCTCGAACCTGGGCAGCAGGAATTTCAGCAGGCCGGAGTTCTCCGTGCTGGTGGTCGTGGCCAGCTTGAGTTCGCCGGCGAAGGCGCGGGTGGCGGTGGTGGCGCCGGCCACGCCAACCAGGCAAACCAGTCCGATAGCGCACGCGGCGCGGTTCGAAAGATGGCGTAAAAGGCCTTGCTTGCTGACCGCTTGCATGGATTCTCCTTGTCTTATGTTTTCAGAAACACAATTGCCACAAACTCATGAGATCGGTGAGAATGCAGCAAAATACGTGGAAATCAGCGTGTTGCATTCTCGGTGAACCACATCTCCAAAGTAAATATGAAAAGCGTTTCATATGACATTTCGCTTTGACCTGTTCCCGGTTGTCGCCGCGGACGACAATCCTCGCTCCAACGGCAAGGTATTCCAGCTGCTCAAGGCCGTGCGCGAGACGGGCTCCCTGCATCGCGCCGCGCGCGAGATCGGGCTGTCGTACCGGCACGCCTGGGGCGTGATGCGGTCCTGGGAGGAGATGCTTGGGCGCAGCATGCTCGACATGGAGCGCGGCCGGGGGGCGTCACTGACGCTGTTCGGCGAGCGCTTGCTGCGTGCGGAGGGGCGCTTGCGCGATTCGATCGACCCGGTCGTGCAGAAGGCCATGGTCGATTTCCTGGCGGACCTGGACGACGCGGCGCAGCCGCAGACCCGCATCCGTTTCTCCGGCAGCCATGATCCGGCCATGGAGGTCCTGGCGGGGGCGCTGCACGACGCGCCGGGCGGCCTGCAGCTCGACACCGTGTTCTGCGGCAGCGTGGAGGGCCTGATCTGCCTGCAGGAGCGGCAGTCCGAGCTGGCTGGTTTCTACGTCTCACCGATCCAGAAGGCTGGCTCCGTGGCTCACGTGACGCTGCGCAAATGGCTGCGTCCGGCCGCCGTGCGCTTGATCCGGCTGGCCTGGCGCGAGCAGGGCCTGATCGTCGCGCGCGAGCTCGCGGGCGAGATCCACGACCTGCGCGACCTGGCCCGTACCCGCGCCCGCTTCGTCAACCGCCAGCGCAGTTCCGGCACGCGCATGCTGTTCGACCAGTTGCTGGCCACCGAGGGGCTCTTCCCGGACCAGATCGTTGGCTACGAAACCCCCGAGTTCAGCAACGAGAAGGTGGCGCAAGCGGTGCATGACGGCCATGCCGAGGTGGGGTTCGGCCTGCGCATGAATGCCGAGGCCCATGGCCTGGCCTTTGTGCCGCTGACCCGCGAGGCCTACTACCTGGCGCTGCGCAAGAACGACCAGATCACGCCCTGGGCGCATGGCTTGCTTTCGCATTTGGCTGACCCAGCCTTCCGGCGCCGCATCGAAGCGCTCCCCGGCTATGCCATGGCCGAGCCTGATGGCATCCTGACGCCGCAGGAGGCACTTCCCTGGTACGGCCCCGACGGCAAGGAAGGCGGCTGACGCCGTCCACCGGGGAGGGCGGGAACCCGGCTGTTTGAGCGCGCGCGTATTACACTGGTTGCATAGGCGGGGCTGCATGCCCGCCAGACAGACCCAGCAAGGAGCGCCATGCTAGAAACGGCCGCGTTGGCCGCGGGCTTGTCCTGGACCAGCGGATTCCGCCTTTACCTGGCCGTGTTCACGGCTGGCGCACTGGGCCGCCTGGGCTGGCTGCACCTGCCGCCCGGCCTGCAGGCGCTGGAATCGTGGTGGGTGATCGCGCTGGCCGCGGTGCTGGCGCTGGCCGAATTCGTGGCCGACAAGGTGCCGGGCTTCGATTCCTTCTGGGACAGCATCCAGACCTTTATCCGCATTCCCGCCGGCGCGATCCTGGCCGCCGCCGCCTTCGGGCAGCTCGATCCGCAATGGATGGTCGCCGCCGGGCTGGTCGGGGGCACGCTGGCCGGCACCGCCCATGCCGCCAAGGCCGGCACCCGCGCCCTGATCAACGTCTCGCCGGAACCGTTTTCGAATTGGGCTGCCTCACTGAGCGAGGACGTTGCCGCCAGCAGCGGGCTGCTGCTGGCTTTTTTCCTGCCCGTGGTGTTCCTGGTGGTGCTGGCCGTGCTGCTGCTGGTGGCGGCGTGGCTGCTGCCCAAGCTGTGGCGCGGCTTGCGCCATTTGCGCGACGCGTTGGCCAAGCGTGCTCCGGCGGCCTCGCCGGCGGGGCGTCAGCCCCGGCGCTGAGTGGCGGGTTCGACCCTCGCTTTGCCCAATCCGGCCATAATCTGGCCCTGGTCCGGCGGATGCGCGCCGGGATCCTCCCGCTGGTGTCCTGCCGTCGCGCCAATCCTGGCCTGCGGCCAGCCCGGCTGGCCGCCACCATGCATGTGCACGGACAAGAGATTAGAGATAAGAGATCAATGTCTTCAGAACCCGCCTCCCAGCACGTTCCCGCAGCAGCAAACGTAGCAGCAAACGTAGCAGCAAACGTAGCAGCAAGCGCAGCCGCAGCCGCCACCACCGCCGCGGCATCGTCCGGCGCCCGCCCGACGCGCTTCTCGCCCTGGCGCCAGGCTTTGCGCATGGCGCGGCGCGATTGGCGCGCCGGCGAGCTGAGCCTGTTGCTGTTCGCGCTGGTGCTGGCCGTGGCGGCGCTCAGCAGCGTGGGCTTTCTGGCCGACCGCATGCGCCTGGGGCTGGAGCGCGACGCGCGCCAGATGATCGCCTCCGATGTGCTGATCGTGTCCGACCAGCCGTTCGATGCCGTCTTCGCCGGTCACGCCGCGCAAGCGGGCCTGGCTACCACGCAGACGGTCACCTTTCCGAGCATGGCGAGCGCGCACGTGCCGGGCAAGGCCGCCACGACGCAAGCGCAAGGGGCGGCTAGCGGGGCTCAGGCCGATGCCCCTTCGCAACTGGCTGCGCTCAAGGCGGTCGCCCCCGGTTATCCGCTGCGCGGGCAGCTCAAGGTGGCGGCCGGGCCCGGGGCGCCGGAAGCCGCCGCCACCGGCATTCCCGCCGAGGGCACCGTCTGGGTGGACGAGGCCTTGCTGGACTCGCTCGGCGTTGCCATGGGCGACACCATCCAGCTGGGCAGCCGCGCCTTTCGCATCGACCGCATCCTCACGCAGGAACTGGATCGCGGCGCTGGTTTCATGAATTTCGCGCCGCGCGTGATGTTGCCGCTGTCTGACCTGGCCGCCACGGGGCTGGTGGGCTGGGGCAGCCGGGTCTCCTACCGCCTGCTGGTGGCCGGCCCCGATGCCGCCGCGCAGGCCTACCAGAAGTGGGCCGAGGCCGAGATCGACAAGCGCGCGCTGCGCAATACCCGGGTCGAGTCGCTGGAATCCGGCCAGCCGCAGATGCGCGCCACGCTGGACCGCGCCGAGCGTTTCCTGTCGCTGGTGGCGGTGTTGTCGTCGATGATTGCCGCGGTGGCCATCGCCATGTCGGCGCGCCGCTATATGCAGCGCCACACCGATGCCTGCGCTGTCTACAAGTGCATGGGCCTGTCGCGCCGCGAGATCCTGCTGGCGTTCGGGCTGGAGTTCCTGCTGCTGGGCGTGGGCGGCGCGGTGGCTGGCGTGGCGCTCGGCTACCTGGCGCACTACGGCCTGCTGCTCTCGCTGGGTAACCTGCTGACCGTGACGCTGCCGCAGCCTTCCGTCCTGCCGGCCGTGGTAGGTGTGCTGGCGGGCGTTGTCCTGCTGGCGGGTTTTGCCTTGCCGCCGCTGCTGGCGCTGACCCGGGTGCCGCCGCTGCGCGTGCTGCGGCGTGACGTTGGCGCGCCGCCGGTCTCGACCTGGATCGCCTACGGGCTCGGCCTGGGCGCCTTCGTGGCGCTGCTGCTGGTGGCCGCGCGAGATCTCAAGCTGGGGCTGACCACCGCGGGCGGCTTTGTCGCCGCCGGCGTCGTGTTCGCGCTGCTGGCCCTGGGCCTGCTAAGCCTGCTGTCACGGCTGATGCGCGGTGGGCGCCTGGCGCGCGGCAGCGTGGGCTGGCGCTTTGCGCTGGCGGTGCTGGAGCGCCGCCGCGGCGTGACGGTGCTGCAGACGGTGGCGCTGGCGGTGGGCCTGATGGCGCTGCTGCTGCTCGGCATGACCCGCAACGACCTGATCGCCTCCTGGCGCAACGCCACGCCGGCGGACGCGCCCAACCGCTTTGTCATCAATATCCAGCCGGACCAGCGCGCGCCGCTTACCAGCATGCTGCAGCACGCCGGCATCGCCGACCTGCTGTACCCGATGGTGCGCGGCCGCCTGACACATATCGCCGGCCAGCAGGTGCGCGCCGAGCGCTTTGCCGATGGCCGCGCCCGCAACCTGGTCGAGCGCGAGTTCAACCTGTCCTATACGGACGCGCTGCCGGCCGGCAACCGCGTGGTGGCGGGCAACTGGCTCGGCGCCGGGAAGGGCGGGGCCGGGGCCTCGGTAGAGGAGGGCATCGCCAAGACGCTGGGGATCCGGCTCGGGGACACCTTGCGCTTCGATGTGGCGGGGCAGTCGGTGGAGGCGCCGGTCACCTCGCTGCGCAAGCTGGACTGGGGCTCGATGCGGGTCAACTTCTTCGTCATCCTGCCGCCCTCTGCCATGCAAGGCTTGCCGCAGACCTATATCACCGCCTTCCACCTGCCGCCCGCGCAAGCCGCGCTGGGCAACCGCATGGTGGCGGCCTTCCCGAACATCACGGTGGTCAACACCGACATGATCCTGCGCCAGATCCAGGATGTGCTCGACCAGGTCATCGCCGCCGTCGAGTTCCTGTTCGTGTTCACGCTCGCAGCCGGCGTCACCGTGCTCTATGCGGCGCTGTCCGGCGCGCGCGACGAGCGCAAGCGCGATGCCGGGCTGCTCAAGGCGCTGGGCGCATCCGCCGCGGTGGTGCGGCAGACCCAGTACGCGGAGTTCCTGGTGGTGGGCGGGCTGGCGGGCCTGCTGGCCAGCCTGGGCGCGATCGCGGTGGGCTGGGGCTTATCGCAGTTCGTGTTCGATTTCCCCTACCGCTTCAATGGCTGGATCGTGCCGGCCGGTGTGCTTTCTGGCATGCTGTGCGCTTTCGCGGGCGGCTGGCTGGGTTTGCGCGAGGTGCTGCGGCAGCCGGCGCTGGCCACGCTGCGTGATGCGTGATACCTGAAGCCTGAACCATCCTTGAGTGTTTATGAGTACCGATTCCAAGCCTGAAAATGCGGCATCCACGGCATCTGATGCCGCCCCCGAAGTCACCGCTTATGCACTGATTGGCGGCGAGGCGCGCGTGCGCGAACTGGTCGACCGTTTCTACGACCTGATGGATCTGGAGGACGAGTTCAAGGGCCTGCGCGCGCTGCATCCCGCCTCGCTCGACGGCTCGCGCGACAAGCTGTTCTGGTTCCTGTGCGGCTGGCTGGGCGGCCCCAACCACTTCATCGAGCGCTTTGGCCACCCGCGCCTGCGCGCGCGCCACATGCCGTTCGAGATTGGCACCAGCGAGCGCGACCAGTGGATGCGCTGCATGGCGCTGGCCATGCAGGACGTCGGCCTGCCCGAAGACCTGCAACTGCGACTGATGCAGGCCTTTTTCGGCACCGCCGACTGGATGCGCAATGTGCCGCGTTGATGGTCAAGGCCACCCGACCCGCCGTGGATCCCGACACCATGGCTGACACGCATCCCGAAGCCGCCGCGGACCTGCCTGCCGACGCCCGGCGCGTACTCGATTTCTGGTTCGGCGCGCCTGGCTCGCCGGCATGGAACACAACACGCTCGGTGTGGTTCACCAAGTCCGCTGACTTCGACGCCACGGTCCGCGCCGCCTTCCTGTCACTGTGGGAAGCCACGCACGCGGGCGCGAACGCGGGCTGGGCGCAAAGCCCCGAATCCGCTTGCGCGCGCATCGTGCTGCTCGACCAGGTGCCGCGCAACGTCTTTCGCGACGACCCGCGCAGCTTCGCCTCCGATGCGCAGGCGCTGGCGACAGCCCGGCAGATGGTGGCGAGCGGCGCCGACCGTCGGCTGCCCACGGCATTCCACCGCATGTTCTGCTACATGCCGTTCGAGCATTCCGAAGCGCTTGCCGACCAGAATACGGCCGTGCAGTTGATGACGGCGCTGCGCGACCAAAGCCAGGGTCAGGTGGACGTGGTGGACTGGGCGCTCAAGCACCGCGCGGTGATCGAGCGTTTCGGGCGCTTCCCGCATCGCAACGCCATGCTGGGGCGCAGGGATACGGCGCAGGAGAGCGCCTTCCTGCAGGAACCCGGCTCGTCGTTCTGAGCGGGCCCCGCGTAGCGCAGCCGCTATCGCGGGGTGGTGGCCGGGCTGGGGCGCAAGCCGATGTGGCTGGCCCTCGGCATCGGGCCGCAGGCCGCGTGGAGCACCATCAGGTCTGCTCGCGCTTCTCCTGCCACTTGTCCACCAGCAAGCGCGGCGCGTTGGCGAGCTTGTCGAGGATGCCTTCGGGCGTGGGCGCCACATGCAGCAGGTCGTTGTGGACCTGCTTCAGGAAGCCTTCGTCCACGGCGTGCTGCATGAAGCCCAGCATGCTGTCGTAGAAGCCCTCCACATTGAGCAGTCCCACCGGCTTGGCGTGATAGCCCAGCTGCAGCCAGGTGAAGGTCTCGAACAATTCCTCGAAGGTCCCGACGCCGCCCGGCATGGCGATGAATGCATCGGCCCGGTCGGCCATCATCTGCTTGCGCTCGTGCATGTTGCGCACCACGTGCAGCTCGGTCAGGCCGCGATGGCCGACTTCCTTTTGCATCAGCGCATCGGGAATGATGCCGATGGCGGTGCCGCCGTTGGCCAGCACGGCGTCGGCCACGGTGCCCATCAGCCCGACCTTGCCCCCGCCGTACACCAGCGCAAGGCCGCGCTCGGCCAGGGTCTTGCCCATGGCGCGCGCCGCGGCGGCGTACTCGGGGCGATTGCCGGGGCTGGAGCCGCAATAGATGCAAACGGACTTCACTTTTTTTCCTTTTCTGTTTGCGCCGCCTTGGCGGCGGCGTATTCCTGGGCTTGCTTGTCGAACGCCTGGCGGGCCTTGCCGCGCAGGTAAGGGGCCAGGATCGAGAAGATATGGTAGCTGGCGCCGTGCAGGTAGCCGCGGATCAGCTCGGGGTCGTTGTACTGGCGCGGATGCTGCACGAACTGGAACGACAGCCAGTAGGTGGCGATCACCACGATATTGGTGCAGATGGCCTCGACCTGCTCGGGCGTGGCCTCCATCTCGCCGTCTTCCTGGAACTGCCGGCAGATCTCCATCGCAAAGCGCTTCTTCTGCTCGACGATGCGCTTGAAATTGGTTTCAAGCATGCGATTGCGCGCCAGCAGGTCATTGATGTCGCGATACAGGAAGCGGTAGTTCCACAGGAACTCCGCCATGTACTGCAGATAGCCCCAGCTTTCGTCCAGCGTGGCCTTGTGATCGTCGGGCAACTTCAGGCGGCGCTCCATCTCCTGCTCGAACAGCACGAAGATGGAGTTGATGATGTCGTCCTTGTTGCGGAAGTGATAGTAGAGATTGCCGGGGCTGATCTCCATGGCTTCCGCAATGGTGGTGGTGGTGACGTTGGGCTCGCCCACCTCGTTGAACAGGCGGAGCGAGACGTCCAGGATGCGGTCCCGGGTGCGGCGGGGACCGGCTTGCTGTTTGGGTTCCATAGGCGACCGGGCGAGCGGCAATTCGGTAAGTTGAAGGCGATTATAAGCAATCGCCGTTTGCCGCAACGCCGCAATGCCGCAAGCGCCTTTGACGCCGTCCGCGCGCCCGCTGTGCCAGGCTTGCGCCGGGCCCGTGCCGCCAGCCTGTCAGGCCGCCAGCGCGCGCAGCCAGTCCATCACGATCGGCCCCGCAATGGCCAGCCAGGTGCCGCCGCATAGCACCAGCGCCAGCATGACCGCCGCGCTGCCGAAGTCCTTGGCGCGCTTTGACAGGCTGTGCCGCTCCAGCGAGATCCGGTCGACCGCGGCCTCCACGCTGGAGTTGAGCAATTCCACGATCAGCACCAGCAGCAGGGTGCCCAGCAGCAGGATGCGCTCGACGATGCCGACCAGCAGCAGCAAGGCGCAGGGCGTGAGGATCACCACCAGTGTCAGCTCCTGGCGAAACGCACTTTCTTCCAGCACCGCGTAGCGCAGGCCGGACACCGAGTTGATGCCGGCATGCCAGGCCCGCGCCAGGCCGCGGTTGCCCTTGTGGGGGTTCTGCTCAATCGTGTAGTCGCTGTTCGGCGAGTCCGGGGGCGGTGCCGGGGCTGACGTGACGGTCTGTGGCGCCGGTGGGCGGTGCGGTTCGGACGGTGGGCGATGCGGAGTCGGCATGTTCGGAGGAGGGGCGGGCAGTGGTGCCGTTCGTGCCGTTGGGGGTCGCGCGTACGGCCGGCAGCGGCTGCAGGTGAGTCAGGAACTGCTCGGAGGCGGCGCGCCACGAGAACCGTTCGGCATGGGCGCGAGCGGTGGCGCGGTCAATGCGCAGCGCTTCCAGGCAAGCTTCACGCAAATCTTCGTGCATCACCCCGGCGTCGCTGTGGCCGAGCACATCGATTGGCCCGGTCACCGGATAGGCCGCCACCGGCAGCCCGCTGGCCAGGGCTTCGAGCAGCACCAGCCCGAACGTATCGGTGCGGCTGGGGAATACGAAGACGTCGGCCGAAGCATACACCTTGGCCAGCTCCGGCTGGGTCAGTACACCCAGGTAGTTGGCCGCCGGATAGCGCGCGCGCAGCGACGCCAGCGCCGGGCCGTCGCCCACCACCCACTTGGAGCCGGGCAGGTCCAGCGCGAGGAAGGCCTCCACGTTTTTTTCCACGGCGACGCGCCCTACGTAGAGAAAGATCGGGTGCGCCGTGTTGAGCACGTTAGCCTGCTGGGTGGTGAAGACATCGAGGTCGACGCCGCGGGTCCACAGCACGCCGTGGGTGATGCCAAACTGATGCAGGTCTTGCAGCACCACCGGCGTCGGCGCCATCACAGCGCGCGCCGGGCCGTGGAACCAGCGCAGGAAGCGGTAGGTCCAGGCAAGCGGAATGCCGAAGCGCGCCTGCACGTACTCCGGAAAGCGTGTGTGGTAGGCGGTGGTGAACGGCAACTGCTCGCGGATCGCATAGCGGCGCGCAGCCAGCCCGAGCGGGCCTTCCGTGGCGATATGCAGCGCGTCCGGCGCGAAGGCGCGGATGCGCGCGCGGACCTTTGCGCCGGCGAACAGGGACAGCGCGATCTCCGGATAGGTCGGGCAGGGAATGGTGGTGAATTCCTGCGGCGTGATCAGCTCCACCGTGTGCCCCATCGCGATCAGCTCGCGGCGGGTGGACTTGAGCGTGCGCACCACGCCGTTGACCTGCGGCTCCCAGGCATCGGTGACGATCAGGATCTTCATAGCTGCTCCTTGCGGCCAGGCCGCGTGGGTGGCCGGCCTCGGCGAGGCCACGGCCATACCGTGGTACGGATGGCGGCGTGTGAGGCGGGTGCCGCGCTCAAGTCTCGTCAGGCCGTGGCGACGGCGCGGCGCCCAGCCGTGGCCGGCGCGTCGAGCAGGGTGGTCCAGTAGACGATCTGCAATTCGCCGTCCTGCGTCTCCACCAGGGCGGAGAGGCTCTCCACCCAGTCGCCGTCGTTGCAGTAGAGCTGGCCGTCGACCTCGCGGATCTCCGCCTTGTGGATATGGCCGCAGATCACGCCATCGCAGCCGCGCCGGCGCGCCTCATCCACCATCGCCTGCTCGAACGAATTGATGTAGTTGACCGCGTTCTTGACCTGGTGCTTCAGGTATTGCGACAGCGACCAGTAGGGAAAGCCCAGGCGCGCGCGGATGCGGTTGAAGTGCCGGTTGACGGCCAGGATCAGGGTGTAGAGCGAGTCGCCCAGGTAAGCCAGCCAGCGCGCGTGCTGCACCACGCCGTCGAACAGGTCGCCGTGCACCACCCACAGGCGCTTGCCCGCGGCGGTGACGTGGACGGCATCTTCGCGCACCGTGATATCGCCGAAGGCGAGGCCGTCGAACTGGCGCGCCACCTCATCGTGGTTGCCCGGCACGTAGATCACCTCGGTACCCTTGCGCGCCTTGCGCAGCAGCTTCTGCACCACATCGTTGTGGCTCTGCGGCCAGTACCAGCCGCGGCGCAGCTGCCAGCCATCGATGATGTCGCCGACCAGGTAGAGCTGGTCCGATTCATTGTGCTTGAGGAAGTCGAGCAGGTAATCGGCCTGGCAGCCGGCCGTGCCGAGGTGGATGTCGGACAGCCAGATGGCGCGGTAGTGACGGGTGGGATGGGACGGATGCGGGGGCTGGGTGGTGGCTTCAGGGGGCGGGGCGCTGGCGGGAGAGGTGGCGCAACGCCCGGGAGGCCGTTGCTGCAAGTCGCTGGCCGGTGGCATGAAGGCGGCCAGCGCGGCAGGCAATGATATGGGCCGCGGCAGGGATTGCGACTCGGCGGTACGGCTGCGCAGCAGTTGCGTGGCCTTGGCCAGATGTCCGCGGGCAGAACGAAGAGCTTGAACCATGGCGGCCTCGGTAGCGACGATGGCTGCATTGGGCCAGCGGCGCGTGACGAAGCTGTTAAGGAAACATGAATGTCATATGACTGTTGCGTGGGAAGGGGCTTCCAGTTGCTGGCGCCGTCACATCAGGCCGCTGGCGCCACCGCTGACAACTGCGCCAGCGCCCGCAACACAGCCTGCGTAGCCACCGGATGCCGCAGCAAGCTGACATGCCCGATGCCGCTAAGCGCCACATGATGCGCGCCCTCCATCCAGGAGGTCCCGAGCGGCCCGGCAATCGAGTCATGCCAGCTGAAAATCGACACCAGGGCAGCGCGCTGGCGCGACGTTTCGCGCGCCGCCAGCGCGCGCAGCCAGGCGCTGGCGCAGCGCATCTGGCGGGAATTGAAGCCCCTGCCGTAGCGGGCCAGCACGCAGCCGTGATGCGGCGTGCCCAGCGTGACGATGCCGCGGCAGGGCGGGGGCTTGCCGCGTCCCGCCAGCGCGGCGCGCGCGGCCAGGCCGCCCATGCTGTGGCAGAGCACCAGCGGCGGCTGGCCGGTGGTGGCGGCGATGCGCGCGATGGCGGCACGGACTTCGAGGGCGTATTGGTCGATGTCGCCAAACACCGGGTCCAGGTCGATCGCCTCGCAGTGGTAGCCGGCCGCCGCCAGGGCGGGCTGCATGTCGAGCCAGACGGCGTGGTTGCAGCCGTAGCCGTGCACCAGCAGCAGCGGCGGGCGCGAGCCCGGGGCTTTGGCCGGGCGTAAGCGGCGGTGCGAGCAGAAGGGCTGCAGCCAGTTGAACATCCGGAACACGGCGGCGTATTCACGCAGGTAACAGGCCAGCGCCTGCCATGGCGTCAACCTGGCTGGCCGCATGGCCTGCAGGGCGGGAGGAGTCGGGGGGCGCGTTGCCTCGGGCTCGCCCAGGCCGCACAGGGTAAAGGCAAAGGCGCAGGCAACAGACAGCCCCAGTATCGCCAGCACCATGCCAATGCCGGCCAGCAGGCCGGTGGCGAGGGACCACCCGTGCAGGGCATTCAGTTCAGCGGCGCAGCCTAGCGCCACGGCGGCCTGCAATGCCACCGCGATGCGGCGCAAAGCGGCGGCCGACAGGTTCATGGCTTGGGCGGGCGCAGGTCGGTCAGGCGGGTACGGGCCAGGCGGTCATGCGGGAACTGCCGCCTGGGGTCGAGCAAGGCCAGCAGGACCCAGGCCAGCAGGCCGGCGCACAGCACGCCGACGAACGGACCCTTGACCAGGCCGAGCAGGTGCCCGAGCGCCGCCGAAGGCGGCAGCCACAGCCATGCCAGCAGGTAACGCAGCGAGGCCTGCGGCCAGCGCGGGGGCGCGCCCGCAGCCGTCTCGACCCGCATGCGCCACGTCTGCATGGCGAGCGTCTGCCCGTTGCGCTGCCAGAACCAGACGAAGTAGCAGCCCAGCACCAGGAAACTCCAGCACTGCATCGTGAACGGGCCGTCCAGCCCAAGCTGCTGCAGCGCCGGGCGCGCCAGCAGGTAGACCCCCGTCGAGGCGCTTAGCACGCCGAACAGCAATACGCCTTCGTACAGCATGCAGGCGATGCGGCGGCGTATCGTCGGTGCCTCGGCTGGGCGCACGGGACTGGCCGGAGCAGCCGCTGCGGCCGGCTTGGCGTTGGGTTTGGGCGTGGTCACGGCGGGCATGGCGGGTATGGCGAAAGGGCGGTAGGGCCGTCAGGCCGGAGGAGGGCGAGGCCGGGCGGCGAGAGTCGGGCCGTGAGGCAGCAAGCGAGCACGGCCGGGCCGGCGCAAGCGGCATTATGCCAAAGCGCGGGTGGGGCGGGTAGCTTGCGTGGGAGGGCGCGGGTGCGAGCCGGCCGCACAACCGCGTAGCGGTTCAGCGGCGCACCGGTTCGTCGGGCGTAGCGGTAGCGCTGGTGCTGCTGGCCGTGGCCTCGGTGGCCGCTTCGCGCGGCGTGTCCACGGTCGGCACCGGCGCGCCGGCAGCGGTGCCTGGCAGGGCAGCTTGGGACTCCGCCGCCGGCGTGCCGGCAGCGGGCGGGCGGGCGCGGGCTGCGGCCGATGTGGCGCCGGCGGGTGCCTTCTTTTCCAGGTGCAGCTGCCGGGTGGTCTCGGCTGGCAGGCGCTTGCCGGAGGGCAAGGCGCTGACCGCGCCGGGGCGGCGCGGCACTTTCTCGGCCGCCGCCAGGTTCTTTTTTTGCTCTTCCGGCAGTTGCTGGTACTTGTTCCAGGCCTCGGCCTTCTTCTGGGCGGGCAGCGAACGCGTGATCTGGTAGTTTTCGCGCGCCAGGCGGCGCTGCTGGGGCGTCATCTTGACCCATTCGGTCATGCGGGTCTGCAGCCGCGCCTGTTCCGCGGGTGAGAACTTCTCGTATCGTTCCGCGATCTGCAGCCATTTGCGCCGGTTGAGCTCGGGGAAATTGTTCCACTCGCCTGCCAGCGGCGCGAGCACGCGCTGCTGGACGGCGTTGAGCTCGTTCCAGTTCGGGTGCGCATTGGCGATGCTGGCCGCGGGCGCGCCGCCCGGGTGGCCGCCCTGCGCCTGGCAAGTGGCCGGAACCAGGGACCAGATCGTGGTGGCGGCGGCCAGGCCGGCCAGCAGCAAGGCCGCCAGCCGCCGGCGCGGTGCGTCGGGGATGAAGTCAGCGCCGGCCATGCCTACTGACCGCGCTTCAGGAACACGTGGAAGCCCTGATCCGCGTAGGCCGTTGGCGGGAGGTCGTCGAGCAGCATCGCCGCGTCCACATCCGCGAGCTCATCGACGCGCTTTTGCTGCTGCCAGTGGTAGATGCCCGCCAGCCCGGCGGCCAGCGCCACCAGCGTCCATACCAGCCCAAGACGGCGCAGCCAGGAACCTGCGCGGTGGAGTGCCGAGTCGTCCTCGTCGAAAGAGAGCGTGGGCATCCCGGCCGAGGCCAGTTGCGGCACGGCGACGGCGGCTTGGGCTTTCTTGCGAGACAGCGCAATCCGCCGCGCGGCGGCGAGCCGATCGGTCACATTGTCCGGCAACGCATTCGCAGAGGCATCAAGTGCCGTGCGGATATCGTGTGCCAGGCGGCGTTCGTTGATTTCTTTTTCGTTTCTGGTGCTCATAGTCGGACCCCCCGCGCTCGCAATGCCTGCGCCAGTGTGTGCGTGGCACGGGAACAGTGCGTCTTGACGCTGCCTTCGGAGCATCCCATGACGGCAGCCGTTTCCGCGACGTCCATATCCTCCCAGTAACGCATCAGGAAGGCTTCGCGTTGACGTGTCGGCAGGCGCTGGATCTCCTGTTCGATGATGTGCATGGTCTGGGCGCGCTCCACCTTGTCGGCGCTGCTTTCCGCAGATTCGGAGCCGATTTCGGCCTCGAAAGTGTCGAGCAGGTCATTATCCTCGCCTTCGCGGTCGTCGCGCAGGTTGGAAAACAGGGTGACCCAGGTATTGCGTACTTTCTGGCGGCGGAACCAGTCGTGAATTGTGTTCTGCAGTATGCGCTGGAACAGCGGCGCGAGTTCGGCGGCGCTCTTGTCGCCGTATTTTTCGGCGAGCTTGATCATCGCGTCCTGGACGATGTCCAGGGCGGCTTCGTCGTCGCGCACTGCAAACACGGCCTGTTTGAAGGCGCGCCGCTCGACGCTGGCGAGAAAGTCGGATAGTTCCTGATCGGTTGCCATGCAGGCGGGGTACAGACGGTGGGGCCTTGGCCGGTGGAAGTGCAGGGTAGGGCTTCCTGCACGTCCAAAATGGTGGGATGCTAGCAAATAACCCCCCCGGTGACCATCCTTGTTCTCTTTTGTGGTCATTCAGGCTCAGGATGTGGCGGGGGTGCCTGGAGGATGGCAGGATGCCCCCTCGCGTAAAAAAGCCCGTAGACAAGCCCGAATCAATCCAGTATCGTCGCGGGTTCACACGACATCAGTGGTTGTCTCATTCGGCCGCTTATGAGGCGGTCTATCATGCAGACGCGCACCGCTTGAACCCGTGCCACAAGCCCGGCAGAGAGCATCCGAACAATTTTTTGCCGAAAATTGCAAAGGACTAAAATGAACATGCCCAGCGCGGAATTCCACGCAGACAGCAATTCATCCGCCGCACCGGAAATGATCGGGGCGGAAATTCTCGTTCACGCACTTGCCGAAGAAGGCGTCGAGTACGTCTGGGGCTACCCCGGCGGCGCAGTGCTGTATATCTACGACGAGTTTTACAAGCAAAAGAAAATCGAGCACATCCTGGTGCGCCACGAGCAGGCCGCGGTTCATGCCGCAGACGGCTATGCGCGTGCGACCGGCAAGGTGGGCTGCGCCCTGGTGACCTCTGGTCCCGGCGTCACCAATGCGGTGACGGGCATTGCCACGGCCTACCTGGACTCGATCCCGATGGTGATCATCACCGGTAACGTGCCGACGCACGCTATCGGCCAGGACGCTTTCCAGGAATGCGACACGGTCGGCATCACCCGCCCCATCGTCAAGCACAACTTCCTGGTCAAGGACGTTCGCGATCTCGCCGCGACCATCAAGAAGGCGTTCTATATTGCCGCAACCGGCCGTCCCGGCCCCGTTGTCGTCGATATTCCCAAGGACGTCTCGCGCAATTCCTGCAAGTACGAGTATCCCAAGTCGATCGACATGCGCTCGTACAACCCGGTGAACAAGGGCCATTCGGGCCAGATCCGCAAGGCGCTCGCGCTGTTGCAGGGCGCCGAACGGCCGTTCATCTACGCAGGTGGCGGTGTAGTGCTGGCCAATGCCAGCGAAGAGCTGCGCCAGCTTGCCGCGCTGACCGGCCATCCGGTCACCAACACGCTGATGGGCCTCGGCTCGTTCCCCGGTACCAGCAAGCAGTTCGTCGGCATGCTCGGCATGCACGGCACGTATGAAGCCAACATGGCCATGCAGAACTGCGACGTGCTGATTGCCATCGGGGCGCGTTTCGACGATCGCGTGATCGGCAACCCGGCGCACTTCACCTCGCAGCCGCGCAAGATCATCCATATCGACATCGATCCGTCTTCCATCTCGAAGCGGGTCAAGGTCGACATTCCCATCGTGGGCCACGTCAAGGATGTGCTGCAGGAGCTGATCTCCCAGCTGCAGGCCAGCGACGTCAAGCCCAAGCGCGAGGCCCTGGCCAAGTGGTGGGAACAGATCGAGCAATGGCGTTCGGTGGACTGCCTCAAGTACGACCGCAACTCCGAGATCATCAAGCCGCAGTATGTGGTGGAAAAGATCTGGGAACTGACGCACGGCGATGCCTTCGTCTGCTCGGACGTGGGCCAGCACCAGATGTGGGCCGCGCAGTTCTACAAGTTCAACGAGCCGCGCCGCTGGATCAATTCCGGTGGCCTGGGCACGATGGGCGTGGGTCTGCCGTACGCGATGGGCATCAAGAAAGCCTTCCCCGAGAAGGAAGTGGTGACCATCACCGGCGAAGGCTCGATCCAGATGAACATCCAGGAACTGTCGACCTGCCTGCAGTACGACACCCCGGTGAAGATCTGCGCGCTCAACAACCGCTACCTCGGCATGGTGCGCCAGTGGCAGGAAATCGAGTACGACAACCGCTACTCGCATTCCTACATGGACGCGCTGCCCGACTTCGTCAAGCTGGCCGAGGCCTATGGCCATATCGGCATGCGCATCGAAAAGACGGCCGATGTCGAGCCCGCCCTGCGCGAAGCCTTCCGCCTGAAAGACCGTACCGTGTTCCTCGATTTCCAGACCGACCCGACTGAAAACGTGTGGCCGATGGTCCAGGCCGGCAAGGGCATCTCCGAGATGCTGCTCGGCGCGGAGGACCTGTAATGCGACATATCATTTCGGTCCTGCTGGAAAACGAACCGGGCGCGCTGTCGCGCGTGGTGGGCCTGTTCTCGGCGCGCGGCTATAACATCGAGACGCTGACGGTGGCCCCCACCGAAGACGCCTCGCTGTCGCGCATGACGATCGTCACCAGCGGTTCGGACGACATCATCGAGCAGATCACCAAGCACCTGAACCGCCTGGTGGAAGTGGTCAAGGTGGTGGACCTGACCGAGGGCGCGCACATCGAGCGCGAGCTGATGCTCGTGAAGGTGCGTGCGGTTGGCAAGGAGCGCGAGGAAATGAAGCGCACCGCCGACATTTTCCGCGGCCGCATCATCGACGTCACCGAGAAGACCTACACCATCGAGCTGACCGGCAACGGCGGCAAGCTGGATGCCTTCCTGGACGCCATCGACCGCGCCGCCATCCTCGAGACCGTCCGTACCGGCGGCTCGGGCATTGGCCGCGGCGAGCGCATCCTGAAGGTCTGAGCCTGATTGCAGTATCCAAGGGCGGCGCCGGTGCCGGCACTAGCCGGGCGGTGGCCGCCAACCCGACACACGAAAACGAAAGACTGAAGGAACCATCATGAAAGTGTTTTACGACAAGGACGCCGACCTCTCCCTGATCAAGGGCAAGAACGTCACCATCATCGGCTACGGCTCGCAAGGCCACGCCCACGCGCAGAACCTGAACGACTCCGGCGTCAAGGTCACAGTTGGCCTGCGCAAGAGCGGCGCATCGTGGAACAAGGCAGTCAACGCCGGCCTGCAGGTCAAGGAAGTGGCTGACGCCGTCAAGGACGCCGACGTGGTCATGATCCTGCTGCCGGACGAGCAGATCGCAGACGTGTACAAGAACGAAGTGCACGACAACATCAAGCAAGGCGCCGCACTGGCCTTCGCCCACGGCTTCAACGTGCACTACGGTGCCGTGATCCCGCGCGCCGACCTCGACGTCATCATGATCGCCCCGAAGGCGCCGGGCCACACCGTGCGCTCGACCTACGCCCAAGGCGGCGGCGTGCCCCACCTGATCGCCGTGCACCAGGACAAGTCCGGCGCCGCCCGTGACATCGCCCTGTCGTACGCTACCGCCAACGGCGGCGGCCGCGCCGGCATCATCGAAACCAACTTCCGCGAAGAAACCGAAACCGACCTGTTCGGCGAGCAAGCCGTGCTGTGCGGCGGTACCGTCGAGCTGATCAAGGCTGGCTTCGAAACGCTGGTGGAAGCTGGCTACGCGCCGGAAATGGCTTACTTCGAATGCCTGCACGAACTCAAGCTGATCGTCGACCTGATCTATGAAGGCGGCATCGCCAACATGAACTACTCGATCTCCAACAACGCCGAATACGGCGAATACGTCACCGGCCCGCGCGTCGTGACCGAGGAGACCAAGAAGGCCATGAAGCAATGCCTGACCGACATCCAGACCGGCGAGTACGCCAAGAGCTTCCTGCTCGAGAACAAGGCCGGCGCCCCGACCCTGATCTCGCGCCGCCGCCTGACCGCTGAGCACCAGATCGAAGAAGTGGGTGCCAAGCTGCGCGCGATGATGCCCTGGATCGCAAAGAACAAGCTGGTCGACCAGTCGAAGAACTAAGCTGTACTACAGCCCGACGGCCCGCCGCTGCTGACGGCGCGGGCCGCAGCCGTTCAGTCATCCGCACATTTCCCCCTATCGAGGGGTTATTCAGGCGGGGACTGAACGGCTTTTTGTTATCCTTGTCAGACTTTATCCACCAAGTAAGCATTGCATGAACTATCCTCATCCGCTGATCGCCCGTGAAGGCTGGCCGTTCCTGGCTGGCGCCTTTGTCATCTCGCTGCTGGTGCAGGTCAGCGCCGGCTTCTGGTGGGCCTTGCCGCTGTGGATCATTACACTGTTCGTGCTGCAGTTTTTCCGTGATCCGCCGCGGTCCATTCCCGCCCAGCCGAACGCTGTCCTGGCGCCCGCCGATGGCCGCATCGTGGTGGTCGAGAAGACCATGGACCCGTACGCGGGCCGCGAGGCGCTGAAGATCAGCGTCTTCATGAACGTGTTCAACGTACACTCCAACCGGGTGTCCGTGGACGGCAAGGTCGAGAAGGTCGAGTATTTTCCCGGCAAGTTCGTCAACGCCGACCTCGACAAGGCTTCGCTCGAAAACGAACGCAACGCCGTGGTCATCCGCCGTGCCGCAGATGGCAAGGTGGTGACCCTGGTACAGGTGGCCGGCCTGGTGGCCCGCCGCATCCTCTGCTACACCCGCGTCGGCGAGACGCTGTCGCGCGGCCAGCGCTATGGCTTCATCCGCTTTGGCTCGCGTGTCGACGTTTACCTGCCGGTGGATGCGCGCCCGCGCGTGACCATCGGCGAGAAGGTGTCGGCCTCGTCGACCATCCTGGCTGAGCTGGATTAATCCGGCGACGCCGGAACAGATCAGACCCACTGGAGAACAGGCATGGGTGCTTTCAACCGACGCAATAAGCGCGTTACCAATGGCAACGTGACCAACTTGCGTCCTTTCCGCCACAACCAGTTGCGTGGCAACGGGTCCGACAATTTCGACGACGAAGCCGGGGACGATCACGACATCGAGTACGTGCGCCCGCGCCGTCGCGGCATTTACCTGCTGCCCAACGCGTTCACCACCGCGGCGCTGTTCGCCGGCTTCTTTGCCATCGTACAGGCCATGAACATGCGCTTTGACAGCGCGGCCATCGCCATCTTCGCCGCGATGGTGCTGGACGGCATGGACGGGCGCGTCGCACGCATCACCAATACGCAGAGCGCGTTTGGCGAGCAATACGATTCGTTGTCGGACATGACCTCGTTCGGTGTGGCGCCGGCGCTGGTGATGTATGAGTGGATCCTGCACGACCTGGGCAAGTGGGGCTGGATTGCCGCCTTTGTCTATTGCACCTGCGCCGCGCTGCGCCTGGCGCGCTTCAATGCCAACATCGGCGTGGTCGACAAGCGCTTCTTCCAGGGGCTGCCCAGCCCGGCGGCGGCGGCGCTGGTGGCTGGCTTTGTCTGGCTGGTGATCGACAACAAGCTGCCGGTCAAGGACCTGTGGATGCCCTGGGTGGCGTTCGGCATCACGCTGTACGCGGGGCTGTCGATGGTCTCCAACGCGCCGTTCTATAGCGGCAAGGCGCTCGATGTGCGCTATCGCGTGCCCTTCGGCATGATGGTGCTGGTGCTGGTCTTGTTCGTGGTGGTCTCGACGGATCCGCCGGTGGCGTTGTTCGGCCTGTTTGTCGCCTACGCCATCTCCGGCTACCTGCTGTGGGGCTGGCATGCACTGCATGGCAAGCCGGCCGAAATCCGCAAGGTGCGGGACGGCGGGAACGATCGTTCCTGATCGCAGGTTGGTAAAAAGGCGCTAAGGCGCCTTTTTTTACATTTGTTTTCCAGGCTGTCGCATTGCCGTGGCGTTTGCCGTGGTTCACTGTAGCCTGGGTTGTACTGTAGTCCCCCTTGTTGTCCACTTATCACTGGAGGTTCTCATGGGCATGCTCGACTTCATCAAGGAAGCAGGAGAGAAACTGTTTGGCGGCAGCGCAGCGCAAGCCGCGCCCGCGGCGGCTCCGGCCGATGCGCCGGCGGCGGATGCCGATGCCGATGCGGCCAACCGCGCCGCCGGCGATGCCATCGAAGGCTACATCAAGCAGATGAACCTCGACGCCACCGGGCTGATGGTGCAGGTGGACGGCTCGCAGGGGCTGGTGACGGTGTTCGGCGTGGCGCCGGACCAGGCCACCCGCGAGAAGATCATCCTGTGCTGCGGCAATGTGCAAGGCGTGGACAAGGTCGACGACAAGATGTCGGTCAATGTCGACTCCACCGAATCGACCTGGCATACCGTGGTCAAGGGCGACACCCTGTGGGCGATCTCCCAGACGGCCTACGGCAACGGCGCGCTGTACACCGCGATTTTCGAGGCCAACGAGCCGATGTTGACGAATCCGGACAAGATCTACCCCGGCCAGAAGCTGCGCATCCCGCCCAAGGCCTGACGCCCCCTGGCCTGTTTTTCGGCTATCGGCCTGATGCTGGCCTGAATGAGGCATCCATATTGCACACACCCGGCTTCTCGGCTATAGTCGCTCACATGATTTCGCGCCAAGCCCTACTCGCCCGCACCATTCTAGGTGGCCTACTAGGCCGTCAGGTCGGGGCGCGTTCGCGCTGAGGGAAGCCAAGCCCCTCGCGTAAAGTCACACAGGATTTACAAAACGCCCCGGCCTGCATCACTGCACGCCGGGGCGTTTTGCATTCAGCACGAATACAGCAGCACAGCAAAACGAAACGGCGAATGCCGAGGCATCCACCCGATTCGCCGAATACAAAAGTCAGCCCAGGAGCCCCAACCATGTCCGACAAACTCATTATTTTCGACACCACCTTGCGCGACGGCGAACAGTCGCCCGGCGCCTCCATGACCCGCGAGGAAAAGATCCGCATCGCGCGCCAGCTGGAGCGCCTGAAGGTCGACGTGATCGAAGCGGGCTTTGCCGCCAGCTCCAACGGCGACTTCGAAGCGATCCGCTCCATCGCCCAGGTCGTCAAGGATTCGACCATCTGCTCGCTGGCCCGCGCCAACGACCGCGATATCGCCCGCGCCGCGGAGGCGCTCAAGCCGGCCAACGCCTTCCGCATCCATACCTTCATCGCCACCTCGGCGCTGCATATGGAAAAGAAGCTGCGCATGACGCCGGACCAGGTTTTCGAGCAGGCCATCCAGGCGGTGCGCTTTGCGCGCCAGTTCACCGACGATATCGAATTCTCGCCTGAAGACGGCAGCCGCTCGGACATGGATTTCCTGTGCCGCGTGCTCGAAGGCGTGATCAAGGAGGGCGCTACCACCATCAACCTGCCGGACACGGTGGGCTACGCCGTGCCGGAAGGCTACGCGGGCCTGATTCGCTCGGTGCGCGAACGCATCCCCAATTCCGACAAGGCCATCTGGTCCGTGCATTGCCACAACGACCTCGGCATGGCCGTGGCCAATTCGCTGGCGGCGGTCAAGCTTGGCGGTGCGCGCCAGGTCGAGTGCACCATCAACGGCCTCGGTGAGCGTGCTGGCAATACCAGCCTGGAAGAAGTTGTGATGGCGGTCAAGACGCGCCGCGACTACTTCGACATGGACGTCGGCGTGGACACCACGCAGATCGTGCCAGCCTCCAAGCTGGTGTCGCAGATCACCGGCTTCGTAGTGCAGCCCAACAAGGCCGTGGTGGGCGCCAACGCCTTCGCGCATGCTTCGGGCATCCACCAGGATGGCGTGCTGAAGGCGCGCGATACCTACGAGATCATGCGAGCGGAAGACGTGGGCTGGACCGCCAACAAGATCGTGCTGGGCAAGCTCTCGGGCCGCAATGCGTTCAAGCAACGCCTGCAGGAACTTGGCATCGAGCTGGAGAGCGAGGGCGAGGTCAATGCCGCGTTCACCCGCTTCAAGGAACTGGCCGACCAGAAGTCCGAGATCTTCGACGAAGACATCATGGCCATCGTTTCCGACGAGGCGCACGACGTCAACGAACACTTCCGCTTTATCTCCCTGTCGCAGCACTCCGAGACCGGCGAGCGCCCGCATGCGCGCGTGGTGTTCAACATGGACGGCAATGAGGTGACGGGTGAAGGCGAGGGCAATGGCCCGGTCGACGCCACGCTGCACGCCATCGAGGGCAAGGTCGCCAGCGGCGCCGAGCTGGTGCTGTATTCGGTCAATGCCATCACCGCCGGCACACAGGCCCAGGGCGAAGTGACGGTCCGCTTGTCCAAGGGCGGGCGCATCGTCAACGGCGTGGGCACCGATCCCGATATCGTGGCCGCCTCGGCCAAGGCCTACCTGGCCGCGCTGAACAAGCTGCACGACAAGGCAGTGCAGAAGATCAACCCGCAGATCTGATCCCGATCTGACCGGTAAGCCCGCGGCCTATCCGGCCGCGGGGCTTGAATCGGCCCGCCGCATTCCCATGAGGATGACGGCGGGCTTTTTGCATTCTCCTGCCCTCAGCGGCGCCGGCCGCGCCCCTCCGCGAGCGGGTCTGGCGTGATCTGGGTCTGGCGCAGCACGCCGGCGTCGTCGAAATAGAAATTGAACATCGACGGCCAGGTGTCCTCATGCCTGAAGCGGTAAGACCATACTTCGCGCTTCATCAGCGGGTAATACTGCTTGGGCTCGCGGGGCTTGCCGAAGTGCTGTTCCACGTCCAGCTTGGTCCAGACATCGACCTTCGCCTTGTAGAGCTCGCTGGTCTGCAGCATCTGGCGGAAGGCGCTCAGGTGGCCATCGCGGTCGAAGTCGGCCGCGTAGGATTGCTGCCCGAAGGGTTGCTTCGAGTAGATCCATCGCTGCGTGCCGTCGGATAGCTGATAGGTATCGGTTGGTGTGCCAAAGCGGGCTTGTACGGCGGCTTCTGGCGCGCCCATCATGTCCTGGCCGACTTTGACCGGTTGCAGCACCGAGCAGGCTGGCAGGATGGTTGCCGCTGTTGCTAGCACGAGCCAGCGGGCGGCACGGCGCGACGATGAGGCTTTCATGGCAGTCCTCTTATTGAAATTCGTGGTGATATGAATTAAGAGTGTAGCGGCGCGCAAAAGTTGTGTGCGCCTCATGTGGCATGCGCGGCTTTTTGAGGGCAAGCGCCGCCATGGCACCGCCATCCTCGCCCAATTTCCCGTTTTGCCGCGAACGCGATCCGATTTGCCTAGGCTGGGTCCCTGGCTTACCATGCAGCGCTTTGGCGGGAGATCACTCGATGTGGGCTAAACGATGGCTGGCGGGCTGTTTGCTGGCGGTGGCGGCGAGCGCCGGCGCGCAGGAGCCGATTCGTCTCGGCATGATCGAGGGTTTGTCCGGCCCCTTTGCCAACGCGGGCGACGCGGTGGTGCGCAACCTTCGGATCGCCATCGACCGCGTCAATGCGCGCGGTGGCGTCAAGACCGCGGAAGGCGCGCGGCCCCTTGAGCTGGTTACCTTCGATAGCAAAGGCAATGTCGACGAGAGCCTGATCCAGTTGCGCGGGCTGGTGGACAAGCGGATTCCCTTTGTCCTGCAAGGCAATAGCTCGGCGGTGGCTGGCGCGCTGGTCAGTGCGATCAACCGCCATAACAGCCGGCAGCCCGATGCCCGCGTGCTCTTCCTGAATTACTCGGCGGTCGATCCCACGCTGACCAATGAGGGGTGCAGTTTCTGGCACTTCCGCTTCGATGCCAGCGCCGACATGCGCATGCAGGCCCTGACCGAAGTCATCCGTGCCGATGCCGGCGTGCGGCGCGTCTACCTGATCGACCAGGACTACAGTTTCGGCCATCAGGTGTCGCGTTCGGCGCGCGAGATGCTGGCGGCCAAACGGCCCGAGCTGCGCATCGTGGGCGATGAGTTCCACCCGATCGGCAAGATCAAGGACTTCGCCCCGTATATCGCCAAGATCAAGGCCAGCGGCGCGGATGCGGTGATCACGGGCAACTGGGGCAACGATCTCACCCTGATGATCAAGGCCGCGCGCGAGGGCGGGCTGAATGCCAAGTTCTACACCTTCTACGGCAACGGGCTGGGCGCGCCGGCGGCCATGGGCGATGCCGGGGTAGGGCGCGTGCTTGCGGTGGCGGAGTGGCACCCGAACGTGGGCGGCGCGGCCTCGGACGCGTTCTACCAGGCGTTCCGTGCCCGTTACCCTGAGCCCAAGGACGACTACGTTCACCTGCGCATGCAGATGATGGTGGAAATGCTCGCCCGGGCCATCGAGCAGGCGGGCTCGACCGACGCCGTCAAGGTGGCGCGTGCGCTGGAGGGCATGCGCTACGTCAACGACTTCCATGATGCGACGATCCGCGCCGACGACCACCAGGTGCTGCAGCCGCTCTACGTGTCGGTGATGGAGAAGCAGGGCGGCGATGTGCGCTTTGACAATGAAGGGTCGGGATATGGCTTTCGCACGGTGAGGAAGCTAAAGTCGGCGCAGACCATGTTGCCTACGACCTGCAAGATGGAGCGGTTCTAGCGGTTCCAGGCCGGCGTTGCCGCAAACGCCATCGCCGGCCCGTTTTCCGTTATAATCGCCCGCTGTCATAGCCAGCCGGTTGTCAAAAACCGGTCCGGCGAGACAGTTGCCTGTATGTAGGACACGCACAAGGCACGACGCATGCGGCACATTTCGTGCTGTAGCGTTCGCAAGTGAAAAGGAAATCACCATGGCAGAAGCCCAAATCAGCAGCAAAACCGAAGTCATCAAGCAGTTCGCACGTGCCGCCAACGACACGGGTAGCCCCGAAGTCCAGGTCGCTCTGCTGACCACCCGCATCAACGAACTGACCCCCCACTTCAAGGCCAACATGAAGGATCACCACAGCCGCCGCGGTCTGCTGCGCATGGTGAGCCGTCGTCGTCGCCTGCTGGACTACCTCAAGGCCAACGATGCCGACCGTTATCGTTCGCTGATCGAGAAGCTCGGCCTGCGTAAGTAAGCAGCCAGGATCGTCCGGATGGCAGCACGAATGGATGCACTGCACGCCTTCGCGTGAGCCACTAATGCCTGCGTCAGCCTCGCTGATGCAGGCATTTTGTTTTTGCGGATGAAATGCCGCAGGTCCGGCCGTCGTTCGGTCGCTGTCCTGTCGATGTTCAGCATTGCTGCAAGTGATTTTTGCTCTACTTGATGGTGCCATGGCCCCGGGGGCTGGCACACGTTGCGCCAAGACGTGCAACGGAGTAAGTTACTGTGTTCTTTAGCTTTTTTTAGCTTTTTTCTGTTAATCCATACCGGAGTCGGGCAAGGAAGCGGGGCTTTGTGTCATTCCAGCGCGGTATCTGCCCAGGCAGATGCCACGTACCAGCTACCAGCTGCCAGCTATCAGGTATCGCGCTGGAATGGCATAGCACTTCCCTGTGACTGAGGCCGACGCTGATCCGGCAGTTCGCCCGCGGCTGCTAACGCGGGCGTTGCACAAGCGTGCAAGCACGAACAAAAGGAACGCTCATGACCATGTTCAACAAGATCGTCAAGGAATTCCAGTGGGGCCAGCACAAGGTGCGCCTGGAAACCGGCGAGGTTGCCCGCCAGGCTGGCGGTGCCGTGATCGTCGACATTGAAGACACCGTGGTGCTCGCCACCGTTGTCGCGGCCAAGTCGCCCAAGGCCGGCCAGGATTTCTTCCCGCTGACCGTCGACTACATCGAAAAGACCTACGCTGCTGGCAAGATCCCCGGCGGCTTCTTCAAGCGTGAAGGCCGTCCGTCGGAAAACGAGACGCTGACCTCGCGCCTGATCGACCGCCCGCTGCGCCCGCTGTTCCCGGAAGGCTTCTACAACGAAGTGCAAGTGGTCATCCACGTGCTGTCGCTGAACCCGGAAGTCCCGGCTGACATCCCCGCCCTGATCGGCGCCTCGGCTGCCCTGGCAGTGTCGGGCATTCCGTTCAGCGGCCCGGTCGGCGCAGCGCGCGTTGGCTACAAGGACGGCCAGTACCTGCTGAACCCGACCCGTTCGCAGATCGCCGCTTCGGAACTGGACCTGGTGGTTGCCGGTACCGAGCGCGCCGTGCTGATGGTGGAATCGGAAGCCCGCCAACTGTCGGAAGAGGTGATGCTGGGCGCCGTGGTCTATGGCCACGAGCAGATGCAGACGGCCATCAATGCCATCCATGACCTGGTGCGCGACGGCGGCAAGCCGGAGTGGGACTGGACCGCGGCACCGAAGAACGAAGCGCTGATCGCCAAGGTTGGCGAGATCGCCCTGCCGCTGCTGCAGGACGTCTACCAGCTGCGCCAGAAGTCGGCTCGCAGCCAAAAGCTCAAGGAAGTCTACGCTACCGTGTCGGCCAAGCTGGCCGAAGCCGGCGTGGAAGCCGACAAGGTCGAAGTGGGCAACGTGCTGTTCGATATCGAAGCCAAGATCGTGCGCAGCCAGGTGCTGTCGGGCGAGCCGCGCATCGATGGCCGCGACACCCGCACCGTGCGCCCGATCGAGATCCGCTCGTCGGTGCTGCCGCGCGCTCACGGCTCGGCCATCTTCACCCGTGGCGAAACCCAGGCGCTGGTGGTTGCCACGCTGGGCACCAAGGGCGATGAGCAGATCATCGACGCGCTCGCCGGCGAATACCGCGACCGCTTCATGCTCCACTACAACATGCCTCCGTTCGCCACCGGCGAAACCGGCCGCGTGGGCAGCCCCAAGCGCCGCGAAATCGGCCACGGCCGCCTGGCCAAGCGCGCGCTGATTCCGGTCCTGCCGAAGGATGACGAATTCGCCTACACCATCCGCCTGGTGTCCGAAATCACCGAATCCAACGGCTCGTCGTCGATGGCATCGGTGTGCGGCGGCTGCCTGGCGCTGATGGACGCGGGCGTTCCGATCAAGGCGCACGTGGCCGGCGTGGCCATGGGCCTGATCCTGGAAGGCAACAAGTTTGCCGTGCTGACCGACATCCTGGGCGACGAGGACCACCTCGGCGACATGGACTTCAAGGTCGCGGGTACCGACACCGGCATCACCGCGCTGCAGATGGACATCAAGGTCCAGGGCATCACCAAGGAAATCATGCAGGTCGCGCTGGCGCAAGCCAAGGAAGGCCGCCTGCATATCCTGGGCAAGATGCAGGACGCGATGGGCCATGCGCGCACCGAGCTGTCGGAGCACGCGCCGCGCATGATCACCATGAAGATTCATCCGGACAAGATCCGCGAAGTGATCGGCAAGGGCGGCTCGACCATCCAGGCCCTGACCAAGGAGACCGGCACCACCATCGACATCCAGGAAGACGGCACCATCACCATCGCCTCGACCTCGACCGAAGGCATGGCCGAAGCCAAGCGCCGCATCGAAGGCATCACCGCCGAAGCCGAAGTGGGCAAGATCTACGCCGGCACCGTGCTCAAGCTGCTGGACTTTGGCGCCATCGTCAACATCCTGCCGGGCAAGGATGGCCTGCTGCATATCTCCGAGATCGTCAACGAACGCGTCAAGGACATCAAAGACTGGCTCAAGGAAGGCCAACACGTGCGCGTCAAGCTGATCCAGGCTGACGAGAAGGGCCGCCTGCGCCTGTCCCTGAAGGCCGCGCTGGCCGAAGAGGGCGGCAGCATCAGCCCGATCGCCAACACCAGCGAGGCACCGGCAGCACCGGCCGCGCCGGCAGCACCGACGACGCCTTCGGCTGATCAGCAACAGCAGTAAGTGTTTTACGGTGCCGGCAGAACGACGGTACCCGTAGCAGAAAAAGCGGCTGGCGATGTCCAGCCGCTTTTTTGTTTACACTCCCGCCAGTCCCACCCCATGCGGCCCGGCTGTTCGGCTCGCTGCATGGCGGGTGCCCAGATTGATCTCCCCGCCATGCGTGCGTGAGCCCGCCGCATGCGCGAGGTCCCTAACCGCAAGGAGCAGCAATGCAAGCCATCGAAATCCGCGAGTACGGCGCCCCCGAAGTCCTGCAACTGGCGCAACGCCCCGACCCGGTGCCCAAGGCCGGCGAGATCCTGATCCGCGTGGCCGCGGCCGGCATCAACCGCCCCGACGTATTCCAACGTACCGGCAACTACCCGGTGCCACCCGGCGCGTCCGACCTGCCGGGCCTGGAAGTAGCCGGCGTGGTGGCCGGCGGCGACCTGGCGCACCCCGACAACCGCTTCGGCCTGAAGCTGGGCGATCGCGTGTGCGCGCTGGTGCAGGGCGGCGGTTACGCCGAGTTGTGCGTGGCCCCCGCGGCGCAATGCCTGCCGGTGCCGGAGGGCCTGTCGGATGTCGAGGCGGCCGCATTGCCGGAGACGTTCTTCACCGTGTGGAGCAACGTATTCGATCGCGGCTACCTGGGTCGCGGCCCGCTGGGCAAGGACGAGACCCTGCTGATCCAGGGCGGCTCGAGCGGCATCGGCACGACCGCCATCCAGATCGCCAAGGCCCTGGGCCACAAAGTCTTCGTCACCGCCGGCAGCGCCGACAAGTGCCGTGCCTGCGAGGAACTGGGCGCCGATCGTGCCATCAACTACAAGACCGAGGACTTTGTCGCCGAGGTGAAAGCCCTGACCGGCGGCCGTGGCGCAGATGTCATCCTCGACATGGTGGCTGGGCCGTATCTGGCGCGCGAACTGTCCTGCGTCGCCGACGATGGCCGCATTGTGATCATCGCGCTGCTGGGCGGCGCCAAGGCCGAGATCCCGCTGGGCGATATCCTGCGCCGCCGTATCACCGTGACAGGCTCCACGCTGCGTCCCCGCCCGGTGGCGTTCAAGGGCGAGATCGCGCAGGCGCTGCACCAGCACGTGTGGCCGCTGCTGGCGGCGGGCAAGATCAAGCCGGTGATCCACCAGACCTTCCCGGCCGCCCAGGCCGCCGATGCGCATCGCCTGATGGAGTCCAGCGAGCACATCGGCAAGATCGTCCTGACCTGGTAATGCCGCTGCTAGCGGGCTGATGGCTGAGAGCGGCCAGGTGCGGCCGGGGCCCCGCGCCCCGGCCGATTTCGGGGCCCTTCTGTGGCGTAGGGCCTTGGCCCGCGCTACAATAGCCGGTTTGATTGAGAGGGGCGCCCTGTGAGACAAAAGCTCGTTATCGGCAACTGGAAGATGCACGGCAGCCTGGCTGCCAATGTGACCTTGCTGGAAGCGATCAAGGCGGCGCCCGCAAGCGCGCGCCTGGCAGTATGCGCGCCGTTCCCGTATCTTGCGCAGTGCCAGGCGTTGCTGGCCGGGTCCGCGGTGGCCTGGGGCGCGCAGGACGTGTCCGCCGAGGCGCGCGGTGCCTTCACGGGCGAAGTCGCGGCCTCCATGCTGGCTGAGTTCGGTGTTTCGTATGCCCTGGTGGGGCATTCGGAGCGACGCAGCTACCATGGCGAGACGGATGCCACGGTAGCGGCCAAGGCGGTGCGTGCGCTGGAGTTCGGCATTGTGCCGGTGGTGTGCGTGGGCGAGAGCCTGGCGCAGCGCGAGGCAGGCGAGACCGAGGCCGTGGTCGGCCGTCAGCTCGGCGCCGTGCTCGAGGCCCTGTCGCTTGAGCAGCTCGGCCGCATCGTGCTGGCCTATGAGCCGGTGTGGGCGATTGGCACGGGCAAGACCGCAAGCAGCGAGCAGGCCCAGGCCGTGCACGCTTTCCTGCGCGCCCAGGTGGCGGCGCGCGACGCCGGCGTGGCCGCTCGCATGGCCATGTTGTATGGCGGCAGCGTGAAGCCGGACAATGCGGCAGAACTATTTTCCATGCCCGACATCGACGGGGGCCTTATCGGAGGCGCCTCGCTGAAGTCGGACGATTTCCTCGCGATCGGCAACGCCTGAATGCCGGCCGCTCATAGGGTCTGATCAGGCAAGCGAATCGAACCAAATGGCAATTTTCAAAACTTTGTTGGTAGTGGCGCAGGTACTGTCCGCGCTTGGCGTGATTGGCCTGGTGCTGCTGCAGCATGGCAAGGGCGCCGATGTCGGTGCGGCGTTCGGCTCGGGGGCCTCGGGCAGCCTGTTCGGCGCCACCGGCTCGGCCAACTTCCTGTCGCGTACCACCGCCGTGCTGGCGACGCTGTTCTTCATCTGCACGCTGAGCCTGACGCTGATGGGCAACTATCGGCCGGCAGCCTCGCTGGGCGTGATGGGCTCCGCGCCCGCGGTGGCACCGGCGGTGGCGGGGGCTTCGGCGCCTGCTGCTGCATCGGCTGCCGCGGCCTCGAATCCTTCTGCGCCTGCTGTACCGAAATAATCAACGAGCCTTGTGACTTATTCTTGAAGATTTTTGCTGTTGTGCATTGAACAAAACAAGAATCCTAGGTTAGAATACAAGGCTTGAAACGATCCCCAGCGACGGGGCTCCAGCCAGGATAAAGTAGTATCCCAGCCAGAGTTCCGAAGGGTGTAAAAACCCAGGGCCCTGAAAAGCCCGGCGCGAGGCAATATTGTTTCTCCCCCAGCCGACGTGGTGAAATTGGTAGACACGCTATCTTGAGGGGGTAGTGGCGAAAGCTGTGCGAGTTCGAGTCTCGCCGTCGGCACCAAACAACTTGATCGGGGCATACATCCGGAAACCATCCCGGATGTATGCCCCGGCCAGTCCGCAAGGCGGCGTCGTAATTTCTACGGAATGGCGCTTGGGGTGGGCAACAGGACGCCGCTTACCGCTGGTGCTGTTGACAACATTCCAGATAAGGCTGGCCGTACCTTGAATCTCGAAGCCTACTTCCCCGTCCTCATCTTCATCATCTTCGGTGTCGTGCTCGGCATTGCACTGATGTCGATCGGCCGAATTCTCGGTCCAAACAAACCTGATCCCGCGAAGCTCTCTCCGTACGAGTGCGGCTTCGAAGCGTTCGAGGACGCGCGCATGAAGTTCGACGTGCGCTACTACCTCATCGCTATTCTTTTTATCCTGTTCGATCTCGAGACCGCCTTCCTGTTTCCCTGGGGTGTAGCCCTGCGGGATATCGGCTGGCCGGGCTTCTTCGCCATGGGCGTGTTTCTGCTGGAATTCATCGTGGGCTTCGTCTACATCTGGAAAAAGGGCGCGCTCGATTGGGAGTGATGTGATATGGCAATCGAAGGCGTTCTCAATGAAGGCTTCGTCACGACTACCGCTGACAAGCTGATCAACTGGACCCGCACCGGGTCGCTCTGGCCGATGACCTTTGGCCTGGCGTGCTGCGCTGTGGAAATGATGCATGCCGGCGCCGCGCGCTACGACATGGACCGCTTCGGCGTGATTTTCCGCCCGTCGCCGCGCCAGTCGGACGTGATGATCGTGGCCGGCACGCTGTGCAACAAGATGGCCCCCGCGCTGCGCAAGGTCTATGACCAGATGGCAGAGCCGCGTTGGGTGATCTCGATGGGTTCCTGCGCGAATGGCGGTGGCTACTATCACTACTCGTATTCAGTGGTGCGTGGTTGCGATCGGATCGTGCCGGTGGATATCTATGTGCCTGGCTGCCCCCCGACGGCGGAAGCGCTGATCTACGGCATCATCCAGCTGCAGAACAAGATCCGTCGCACCAACACCATCGCGCGCAAGGGCTGACATGTCGAACCTCGATACTCTGAAGGCCGCGCTCGAAAAGGTACTGGGCAAGCGTATCCAGAAACTGGTAGAGGCGCTAGGCGAGATTACCCTTATCGTCAAGGCCGATGACTACCTGGAAAGCGCGCTGATGCTGCGCGACGATCCCTCACTGCATTTTGAGCAACTGCTCGATGTGTGCGGCGTCGACTATTCCACCTATGGCGACGGCGCCTGGGACGGCCCCCGTTTCGCGGCCGTGACGCACCTGATCTCGATCAAGCATAACTGGCGCCTGCGCGTACGCGTGTTCGCGCCGGACGACGACGTGCCCGTGGTGCCCTCGCTGACCGACGTCTGGAACTCGGCGAACTGGTTCGAGCGCGAAGCGTTCGACTTCTACGGCATCGTGTTCGAAGGCCACAACGACCTGCGCCGCCTGCTGACCGACTACGGTTTCGTCGGCCACCCGTTCCGCAAGGATTTCCCGGTCTCGGGCTATGTCGAGATGCGCTACGACCCCGAGCAAAAGCGGGTGATCTATCAGCCCGTCACGATCGAGCCGCGCGAGGTCACGCCCCGCGTGATCCGCGAAGAGAATTACGGCGGCTTGCAGCACTGAGAACGCGCAATGGCAGACATCAAGAATTACACCCTTAACTTCGGCCCGCAGCACCCTGCGGCACACGGCGTGCTGCGCCTTGTGCTGGAGCTGGACGGCGAAGTCATCCAGCGCGCCGACCCCCATATCGGCCTGCTGCACCGTGCCACCGAAAAGCTGGCCGAGCAGAAGACCTGGATCCAGAGCGTGCCTTACATGGACCGCCTCGACTACGTGTCGATGATGGTCAACGAGCATGCCTACGTGATGGCCATCGAGAAGATGCTGGGTCTCGAGGTGCCGATCCGCGCGCAATACATCCGCGTGATGTTCGACGAAATCACGCGCTTGCTGAACCACCTGATGTGGATCGGCTCGCACGCGCTCGACGTGGGCGCGATGGCGGTGTTCCTGTACGCCTTCCGCGAACGCGAAGACATGTTCGACATGTACGAGGCGGTGTCGGGCGCGCGCATGCACGCGGCCTATTACCGTCCGGGCGGCGTGTACCGCGACCTGCCGGACACGATGCCGCAATACAAGGCGTCGAAGATCCACAACGAGCGCGCCATCAAGGCCATGAACGAAGCGCGTTCGGGCTCGCTGCTGGACTTCATCGAGGACTTCACCAACCGCTTCCCGAAGTACGTCGACGAATACGAGACGCTGCTGACGGACAACCGGATCTGGAAGCAACGCCTGGTCGGCATCGGCGTGGTGAGTCCCGAACGTGCACTGCAGATGGGCTTTACCGGCCCGATGCTGCGCGGCTCTGGCATCGAGTGGGACCTGCGCAAGAAGCAGCCCTACGAAGTGTATGACCGCATGGAGTTCCAGGTGCCGGTGGGCGTGGGCGGCGATTGCTACTCCCGCTACCTGGTGCGCGTGGAAGAAATGCGCCAGTCGAACAACATCATCAAGCAGTGCATCGACTGGCTGCGCCGCAATCCGGGCCCGGTGATGAGCGACAACCATAAGGTTGCGCCGCCGTCGCGCGTGGACATGAAGTCGAACATGGAAGAGCTGATCCACCACTTCAAGCTCTTCACCGAAGGCATTCACGTGCCTGAAGGCGAGACTTATGCGGCAGTGGAGCACCCGAAGGGCGAGTTCGGCATCTATGCCATCTCCGACGGTGCGAACAAGCCGTATCGCCTGAAGATCCGTGCCCCGGGCTTTGCCCATCTGGCCGCACTGGATGAAATGGCCAAGGGCCACATGATTGCGGATGCGGTAACGATCATCGGTACGCAAGACATCGTCTTCGGCGAAATCGACCGCTGACGAGCTAACAAGAGCCGCCGGCCCCGGACGACGATCCGGGCGCCCCTGGCACGGACCCACAAATGATCGTGTCCGGTCACGGGAAACCCGCGGTGAGCCCAGCATGCCTTTGACATGCGGGCTGCAACGGCAGCGACGGCTGCAAACCTGCGGGATGCGCGCCATGTGGCGGCGCAGATCCGCAAATGACACGGCGTATTACAGCAACGACCATGCTATCAGCAGAAGCTCTCAAGGAAATCGATCGCGCGATCGCCAAGTATCCGGCTGACCAGAAGCAGTCGGCCGTGATGGCGGCGTTGGCCGTGGCGCAGGGCGAAGTGGGCTGGGTCTCCCCGGAAGTCATGCAGTTTGTTGCCAGCTACCTCGACATGCCGCCGGTATGGGTCGAGGAGGTTGCAACCTTCTACAACATGTACGACACCAAGCCGGTCGGCAAGTACAAGCTGACCGTCTGCACCAACCTGCCGTGCGCACTCTCCGGCGGCGAACGTGCCGGCGACTACCTCAAGCAAAAGCTGGGGATCGGCTACAACGAAACCACCCCGTGCGGCACCTTCACCCTCAAGGAAGGCGAGTGCATGGGTGCCTGCGGCGACGCACCGGTGATGATCGTCAACAATACCCGCATGTGCAGCCATATGAGCGACGCCAAGCTGGATGCGCTCGTCGACGAGCTCAAGGCCGCCGGCAGCACTGCAGCCAAGGGAGACAAGTAACATGACCTCTCTGCACGACCGTCATATCAAGCCGCTGATCCTGGCTGGCCTCGATGGCAGCAACTGGCACCTCGATGACTACGTCAAGCGCGGTGGCTACCAGCAGCTCAAGCGCATCCTGACCGAGAAGATCACGCCCGAGCAGGTGATCGCGGACGTCAAGGCCTCTGGCCTGCGCGGCCGTGGCGGCGCAGGCTTTCCCACCGGCCTGAAGTGGAGCTTCATGCCGCGTCAGTTCCCCGGCCAGAAATACCTGGTCTGCAACACCGACGAGGGCGAGCCCGGTACCTTCAAGGACCGCGACATCATCCGCTACAACCCGCATGCGCTGATCGAAGGCATGGCCATCGGTGCGTACGCGATGGGCATCACCGTGGGCTACAACTACATCCACGGCGAGATCTGGAACGAGTACAAGATCTTCGAGCAAGCCCTCGAAGAGGCGCGTGCCGCCGGCTTCCTGGGTGACAACATCCTGGGCTCGGGCTTCGACTTCCAGCTGCACGCCCACCACGGCTACGGCGCCTACATCTGTGGCGAGGAAACCGCGCTGCTCGAATCGCTGGAAGGCAAGAAAGGCCAGCCGCGCTTCAAGCCGCCGTTCCCGGCCAGCTTCGGCCTGTACGGCAAGCCGACCACCATCAACAACACGGAAACGTTTGCCGCGGTGCCGTTCCTGCTGTCGATCGGGCCGGAGAATTACCTGAAGATGGGCAAGCCGAACAACGGCGGCTCCAAGATCTTCTCGATCTCCGGCGACGTCGAGCGCCCCGGCAACTACGAGATCCCGCTGGGCACGCCGTTCGCGACCCTGCTGGAACTCGCCGGCGGCATGCGCGGCGGCAAGCGCATCAAGGCAGTGATCCCTGGCGGCTCGTCCGCCCCGGTGGTGCCGGGCGACATGATGATGGCGTCCGACATGGACTATGACTCGATCGCCAAGGCCGGCTCGATGCTGGGCTCGGGCGCGGTGATCGTGATGGACGAGACGCGGTGCATGGTTCGCTCGCTGCTGCGTCTGTCGTATTTCTACTTTGAAGAATCGTGCGGCCAGTGCACGCCGTGCCGTGAAGGCACTGGCTGGCTCTATCGCATGGTGAATCGTATCGAACACGGAGAAGGGCGCCAGGAAGATCTGGACCTGCTCAATAACGTCGCTGAAAACATCATGGGCCGTACTATCTGCGCGCTTGGTGATGCGGCAGCGATGCCGGTCCGCGGCATGCTCAAGCACTACTGGAAAGAGTTCGAATATCACGTCGAACACAAGCAGTGCATGGTTCCGGCCTACTCTTAAGCGTGGCAGAACATGGTTGAACTCGAGATCGACGGCAAGAAGGTTGAGGTTGCTGAAGGCAGCCTGGTGATGGAAGCCGCCCGCCAGTTGGGCACCTACATCCCGCACTTCTGCTACCACCGTAAATTGTCCATCGCGGCGAACTGCCGCATGTGCCTGGTTGAGGTTGAGAAAGCGCCCAAGGCGCTGCCCGCCTGCGCCACGCCGGTCACCCCTGGCATGAAGGTCTTCACCAATTCGGAGAAGGCAGTCAAGGCCCAGAAGTCGGTGATGGAATTCCTGCTGATCAACCACCCGCTGGATTGCCCGATCTGCGATCAGGGCGGCGAGTGCCAGTTGCAGGATCTGGCGGTGGGCTACGGTGCATCGGAATCGCGCTACAAGGAAGAAAAGCGCGTCGTATTCCACAAGAACGTGGGCCCGCTGATCTCCATGGAAGAGATGAGCCGCTGCATCCACTGCACCCGCTGCGTGCGCTTTGGCCAGGAAGTGGCCGGCGTGATGGAGCTGGGCATGCTGGGCCGTGGCGAGCACTCCGAGATCACGACCTTCGTTGGCCAGACCGTGGATTCGGAACTGTCCGGCAACATGATCGACCTCTGCCCGGTCGGCGCGCTGACCAGCAAGCCGTTCCGCTACTCGGCACGTACCTGGGAACTGGCACGCCGCAAGTCGGTGTCGCCGCACGATGGCCTGGGCGCGAACCTGGTGGTGCAGACCAAGAACCAGCGCGTGATGCGCGTGCTGCCGCTGGACAACGAAGCCGTCAACGAATGCTGGCTGTCCGACAAGGACCGCTTCTCGTACGAAGGCCTCAACAGCCCGGACCGCCTCACCAAGCCGCTCGTCAAGCAGGGCGGCGAGTGGATGGAAGCCGACTGGCAGACCGCGCTGGAATACGTGGCCAACGGCCTCGCGAGCATCAAGCGCGACCATGGCGCCGACCAGATCGCTGCGTTGGCCAGCCCGCACAGCACGCTGGAAGAACTCCACCTGCTGGGCAAGCTGGTGCGTGGCCTGGGCAGCGACAACGTCGACTTCCGCCAGCGCCAGACCGATTTCTCGGCCGCCATCAAGGGCGCGCCGTGGCTTGGCCTGCCGATCGCCGATGTCTCCACGCTGCAACGCGTGCTGGTGATCGGTTCCGCCCTGCGCAAGGATCATCCGCTGCTGGCCGCGCGTCTGCGCCAGGCTGGCAAGAAGGGGGCCCGCGTGGCCGTGCTCGGCGCCAGCGCCGACGATCTGCTGATGCCGCTGGCCGCACGCATTGACGTGGCGCCGTCCGGCTGGACCGCGGCCCTGGCCGGCGTGGCACGTGCCGTTGCCGCCGCCAAGGGCGTGGCCGCTCCGGCGGGCACCGATGGCTTCGATGGCGATGACAAGGCCAAGCTCGTGGCCGACGCGCTGCTGTCGGGCGAGCGCCGCGCGGTGTTCCTCGGTAACGAGGCCGTGCGTCATCCGCAATTCGCCGCGCTGCATGCGCTGGCACAGTGGATCGCCACGGAAACCGGCGCGACGCTGGGCTTCCTGACCGAAGCCGCGAACACCGTCGGTGGCTATATCGCCGGCGCGCTGCCGCAGAACGGCGGCGCCAATGCGCAGGCCATGTTCGACACGCCGCGCCGTGCCTACGTGCTGTTGAACACGGAACCCGAGTTCGATGCCGCCAACCCGACTCAGGCGCTGGCCGCGCTGGCCCAGGCCGGCACCGTGGTGGTGCTGTCCGCCTTCCGCTCGGACGCCGCGCTGCAATATGCTGACGTGATCCTGCCGGTGACCCCGTTCACCGAAACCGCCGGCACGTTCGTGAACTGCGAAGGCCTGCCGCAAAGCTTCAACGGCGTCGTCCGCGCGCTGGGCGATTCGCGTCCGGGCTGGAAGGTGCTGCGCGTGCTGGGCAATCTGCTGGACGTGCCTGGCTTCGACTTCGAGACCGCCGAAAGCGTGCGCGACGAAGTGCTGGCCAAGCCGGTCGCACCGCAACTGAACAACGGCACCGACGCGGCCATCCGCGTCACCGCCCAGGTGGCAGGTGGGATCGAACGCATCGCCGATGTGCCGATCTACCACGCCGACCCGATCGTGCGCCGTGCGGATTCGCTGCAACTGTCCGCAGCCGCGCGCCGCGCCATGCAAGCCGGCCTGTCGGCAGACCTGTTCGCCTCGCTGGGTGTGCAGGCTGGCGATCCGGTGCGCGTGACGCAAGGCCAGGGCAGCGTGGTGCTGCCGGCCGCCCTCGAAGCCGCGTTGCCTGCCGGCACCGTGCGCGTGTCCGCTGGCACCGTTGCCGCGACCACGCTGGGTGCACCGTTTGGCACCGTCACCGTAGAGAAAGCCATCGACCTGGCCGCCACCGCGAAGGGCGCGGCCGAGCCGGCGGCCACGGCATAAGAAGAGCGAGAAAGAAACATGATCGATTGGATTACCTCGCAAGGACAGAATCTCTTCGGCGGCGCCTGGACGCCGCTGTGGATCCTGATTCGCGCCGTGGTCATTGTGGTGCCGCTGCTGTTGTGCGTGGCCTACCTGATCCTGTGGGAGCGCAAGCTGATTGGCTGGATGCACGTGCGTATCGGCCCGAACCGGGTCGGCCCGCTGGGCCTGCTGCAGCCGATCGCCGACGTGCTCAAGCTGCTGCTCAAGGAAGTGATGATGCCCACGCAGGTCAGCCGGGGCATGTACCTGGTTGCCCCGCTGATGGTGCTGATGCCCGCCGTGGCGATCTGGGCGGTGATTCCGTTCCAGGCCGAAGTGGTGATGGCCAACGTCAACGCCGGCCTGCTGTACGTGATGGCGATCAGCTCGGTTGGCGTCTACGGCGTGATCCTGGCCGGTTGGGCCTCCAACTCCAAGTACGCCTTCATCGGCGCCATGCGCGCCGCGGCGCAGATGGTCTCGTATGAAATCGCCATGGGCTTTGCCCTGGTGACGGTGCTGATGGTGTCGGGCAGCCTGAACCTGTCGGCCATCGTCAACTCGCAGAACACCGGCTATTTTGCCAACATGGGGATCAACGTACTGTCGTGGAACTGGCTGCCGCTGCTGCCCATGTTCGGCGTGTACTTCATCTCCGGCGTGGCCGAAACCAACCGCCACCCGTTCGACGTGGTGGAAGGCGAGTCGGAAATCGTTGCCGGCCACATGATCGAGTACTCGGGCATGGGCTTTGCGCTGTTCTTCCTGGCTGAGTACATCAACATGATCGTCATCTCGACGATGACCGCGTTGATGTTCCTGGGAGGCTGGGCGCCGCCGTTCGAGAGCTTCATCACCAATGCGGTCCCGGGCTTCTTCTGGCTGGTGATCAAGGTATTTTTGCTGCTGTCGGTGTTTATCTGGATTCGTGCTTCGTTCCCGCGCTACCGCTATGACCAGATCATGCGCCTGGGCTGGAAGATCTTCATCCCGCTGACGGTGGGCTGGCTGGTCATCGTCGCGATCTGGATCCGGTCGCCCTGGAATATCTGGCATTGAACGGCCAAAGCAGGGGCGCTGCCACGACAGGCGGCGCCCTGCGGAATCATTAGGAAGCAATCGTCATGCTGCTCGCCATCAAGGACTTCTTCAACAGCCTGCTCCTGAAGGAACTCTTCAAGGGCATGGCTCTGACCGGGCGCTATCTCTTCGCCCGCAAGATCACGGTCCAGTTCCCCGAAGAGAAAACGCCGATGTCGCCGCGTTTTCGTGGCCTGCATGCGCTGCGCCGCTACCCCAACGGGGAAGAGCGCTGCATCGCCTGCAAGCTGTGCGAAGCGGTTTGCCCGGCTGTGGCCATCTCCATCGAGTCTGATGCCCGCGCCGATGGCACCCGCCGCACCACGCGCTATGACATCGACCTGACAAAGTGCATTTTCTGCGGCTTCTGCGAAGAAGCTTGCCCGGTCGACGCCATCGTCGAGACGCATATCCTCGAATACCACGGCGAGAAGCGCGGCGACCTGTACTTCACCAAGGACATGCTGCTGGCAGTGGGGGACCGCTACGAGCCGCAGATCGCCGCGGCCAAGGCCGCGGACGCCAAGTACCGCTGATAAGCGCATTACAGGGCATGCCCGCCGAATCTGGTGGGCGTTGCCAATGCATTGTGAATCGGGCCCCGTGTGGGGCTAACGAAAAGGATGCCGCAAGGGCAGGCCACCGGGGGTGGCTTGTGCCGGAAGGCTCGACGAGGACCATGGAACTCACGACCACCATCTTCTATGTCTTTGCGCTGGTGCTGGTGCTCTCCGCACTGAAAGTCATCACCGCGAAGAACCCGGTGCACTCCGCACTGTTCCTCGTGCTGTCGTTTTTTACGGCAGCCGCGATCTGGATGCTGCTGAAGGCCGAATTCCTCGCCATCCTGCTGGTGCTGGTGTACGTGGGCGCCGTGATGGTGCTGTTCCTGTTCGTGGTGATGATGATCGATATCGACATCGAGCACCTGCGACGGGACTTCTGGACCTACGTGCCGCTGGCCTCGGTGATCGGTGCGCTGATCATCGGCGAGATGGCCACCGTGCTGGTGCGTAACTTCATCGGCACCACGGTGCCGCTGAACAACGTCGCGCAGGGCCCGGACTACTCCAACACGGCCGCGCTCGGCAAGCTGATCTACACCGACTACATCTACGCGTTTGAAGTGGCGGGCATCATCCTGCTGGTGGCGATCATCGCCGCCGTCGCGCTGACGCTGCGCCGCCGCAAGGACAACAAGTCGCAAGACGTGGGCGAGCAGTTGCGTACCCGCCGCCAGGACCGCGTGCGCCTGGTCTCGATGCCCAGCGAAGCCCGTGCCGGCACCCAAGCCAGCCCGGATGCCGCGGCTGCCGCTAACAAGAACTAAAGCCCGGAGAAACGCTGTGCTCTCTCTCGCCCATTTCCTCGTGCTCGGTGCGATCCTGTTCGCCATCAGCATCGTTGGTATTTTCCTGAACCGCAAGAACGTGATCGTGCTGCTGATGGCGATCGAGCTGATGCTGCTTGCGGTCAATATGAACTTCGTCGCCTTCTCGCACTATCTGGGCGACCTGGCAGGACAGGTTTTCGTTTTCTTTATCCTCACGGTGGCTGCGGCCGAATCGGCAATCGGCCTTGCAATCCTGGTCGTGCTGTTCCGCAACCTGGACACGATCAACGTGGACGACATGGACACCCTCAAGGGCTGATCCGCGCCGCTACGTTATGAATCAAGACCGTTCTCCGACCGCACACCACTAAGCGTCCTATGGCAACCACGCTCGACCCCAACCTGCTACTGGCGATTCCGCTCGCACCGCTCGCCGGTGCAGCCATCGCCGGCCTGTTCGGCACCAAGTTCTTCAGCACGTTCTCCTCGGAGACACGCGCCGGCCGCACGCTGGCCCACACCGTGACGATTCTCGGTGTGGCGATTTCCTGCCTGCTGTCGATCATCGTGCTGATGGACGTCATGAACGGCGCGAGCTTCAACGCCACCGTGTACGAGTGGATGAAGATCGGCGACCTGAAGATGGAAGTGGGCTTCCTGGTCGACTCGCTGACCGCGATGATGATGGTGGTGGTGACCTTCGTCTCGCTGATGGTGCACATCTACACCGTCGGCTACATGAGCGAAGACCCCGGCTACAACCGCTTCTTCGCCTACATCTCGCTGTTCACCTTCTCGATGCTGATGCTGGTGATGAGCAACAACTTCCTGCAGCTTTTCTTCGGCTGGGAAGCTGTGGGCCTGGTGTCGTACCTGCTGATCGGCTTCTGGTACACCCGCCCGACCGCCATCTTCGCCAACCTGAAGGCGTTCCTGGTCAACCGTGTGGGTGACTTCGGCTTCATCCTCGGCATCGGCCTGCTGCTGGCCTACAGCGGCAGCATGAACTACACCGAAGTCTTCGCCGCGCGCGACCAGCTCGCCACGGTGATCTTCCCGGGCACCGACTGGTTGATGATCACGGTCGCCTGCATCTGCCTGTTCATCGGCGCCATGGGCAAGTCGGCGCAGTTCCCGCTGCACGTGTGGCTGCCCGACTCGATGGAAGGCCCGACCCCGATCTCCGCGCTGATCCACGCCGCCACCATGGTGACGGCCGGCATCTTCATGGTCGCGCGCATGTCGCCGCTGTTCGAGCTGTCGGACACCGCGCTGTCGTTCGTGCTGGTGATCGGCGCCATTACCGCGCTGTTCATGGGCTTCCTGGGCATCATCCAGAACGACATCAAGCGCGTGGTGGCTTACTCCACGCTGTCGCAGCTGGGCTACATGACCGTCGCGCTGGGCGCCTCGGCATACTCGGTGGCCGTGTTCCACCTGATGACCCACGCATTCTTCAAGGCGCTGCTGTTCCTTGCCGCGGGCTCGGTCATCATCGGCATGCACCACGATCAGGACATCCGCAACATGGGTGGCCTGCGCAAGTACATGCCGATTACGTGGATCACCTCGCTGGTGGGTTCGCTGGCCCTGATCGGCACGCCGTTCTTTGCTGGTTTCTACTCCAAGGACTCGATTATCGAGGCCGTGGCCGAGTCGCATATCCCGGGCTCGGGATTCGCTTACTTCGCGGTGCTGGCCGGCGTGTTCGTCACGGCGTTCTACTCGTTCCGCATGTACTTCCTGGTGTTCCACGGCGAAGAGCGTTTCGGCAAGGAAGACCACCACGCGCATCACGCGGGCAACCATGACGATGAGGAGGCAACGGCCGACCATCACCACGGCCTGGCCCCGGGCGAGAAGCCGCACGAGTCGCCGTGGGTCGTCACGCTGCCGCTGGTGCTGCTGGCCATCCCGTCGGTGGTGATCGGCGCGATCGCGATCGGCCCGATGCTGTTCGGCGACTTCTTCAAGAATGGCGTGGCTTTCAAGAACGTGATCTACGTGGGTGAGAACCACCACGCGATGGCGGAGCTGACCGAAGCCTTCCACGGCTGGGTGGCGATGGGCCTGCATTCGCTGACCACGCCGGTGTTGTGGCTGGCCATCTCGGGTGTGGTGCTGTCCTGGTTCTTCTACATGAAGCGCCCGGATATCCCTGCCGCGATCAAGCAACGCTGCTCGGGCCTGTACACGCTGCTCGACAACAAGTACTACATGGACGCCATCAACGAGGCAGTGTTTGCCCGCGGTGCACGTCTGCTTGGCACCGGCCTGTGGAAGGGCGGCGACCAGGGGCTGATCGATGGCCTGGTGGTCAACGGTGCCGCACGTGTGGTCGGCTGGTTCGCTTCGGTGAGCCGCTACCTGCAGTCCGGCTATATCTACCATTACGCATTCGCCATGATCCTGGGCATGCTGGTACTGCTGACGATGACGGTGTTCGGCACCTCGTTCGCCACAGTGGGCACCAAGTAAGGAAAACAAGAAAATGGTTCTGTCTTTCGCTATCTGGCTGCCGATCTTTTTTGGCCTGCTGATACTAGCCTCGGGTTCCGACCGCAGCCGCTGCTATGTGCGCTGGATGTCGCTGTTCGGCTCCATCGCCAGCTTCATCGTCACGCTGCCTCTGGTGTTTCACTTCGACCGCTCCACGGCGGCCATGCAGTTCGTCGAGAAGTCGAGCTGGATCGAGCGCTTCAACATCAACTACCACCTGGGTGTCGACGGCATCTCGATGTGGTTCGTGGTGCTGACCGCCTTCATCACGGTGATCGTGGTGATCGCCGCCTGGGAGGTGATCACCGAGCGCGTGGCCGAGTACATGGCAGCGTTCCTGATCCTGTCGGGCGTGATGGTCGGCGTGTTCTGCGCGCTCGACGGCATGCTGTTCTACGTGTTCTTCGAAGCCACGCTGATCCCGATGTACATCATCATCGGTGTCTGGGGCGGCCCGAACCGCGTCTACGCGGCCTTCAAGTTCTTCCTATACACGCTGCTCGGCTCGCTGCTGACGCTGGTTGCGCTGCTGTACCTGTACAGCAAGACCGGTACTTTCGCGATCCTCGAATGGCACCAGGCCAAGCTGTCGATGAACGAGCAGATCGCGCTGTTCATTGCCTTCTTCATGGCCTTTGCCGTGAAGGTGCCGATGTGGCCCGTCCACACCTGGCTGCCTGACGCCCACGTGGAAGCGCCGACCGGCGGCTCGGTGGTGCTGGCTGCCATCATGCTGAAGCTGGGCGCCTACGGTTTCCTGCGTTTCTCGCTGCCGATCGCACCCGACGCCAGCCATAGCCTGTCCGGGTTCATCATCGCGATCTCGCTGATCGCCGTCATCTACATCGGTCTGGTCGCGCTGGTGCAGGCCGACATGAAGAAGCTGGTGGCGTACTCGTCGATCGCCCACATGGGCTTCGTCACGCTGGGCTTCTTCATCTTCAACGAGATCGGCATCGAGGGCGGCATCATTCAGATGATCTCCCACGGCTTTATCTCGGGCGCCATGTTCCTTTGCATCGGCGTGCTGTATGACCGGGTGCACTCGCGCCAGATCGCCGATTACGGCGGTGTGGTGAACACCATGCCGAAGTTCGCGGCGCTGTCGGTGTTCTTCGCCATGGCCAACTGCGGCCTGCCGGCTACCTCGGGTTTCGTCGGTGAGTTCATGGTCATCCTGGGCGCGGTCAAGTTCAATTTCTGGATTGGCCTGCTGGCAGCCACGGCACTGATCCTGGGCGCCGCCTATTCGCTGTGGATGGTCAAGCGCGTGATCTTTGGCGACGTGGTGCACAAGCACGTGGCCGAGCTGGTCGACCTGAACAAGCGCGAGTTCTTCATGCTCGGCCTGCTGGCGATCATGACCCTGTATATGGGCCTGTATCCGAAACCCTTCACCGATGTGATGCACGCTTCCGTGGTGAACCTGCTGTCGCACGTGGCGCAGTCGAAGCTGTAATCGGGGAGAGAAACAAACATGCAACCGTCCTCGACATTGGCACCTGTGGCGCCAATCATTTTCCTGGCGATCGCGATCGCCGCGGTCAACTGGATCGACCTTGCCCGTGGCAAGAACCGCACCAGCGTGGCCTATCCGTTGTCGCTGCTGACCACGCTGGTGCTGACCGCGTGGTTCGGCATCAACGGCGTTGCCGGCGAGACCCACTACGCGTTCGCCAACCTGGTGGTGGTGGACCCGATGGCCAACCTGCTGTCGGCCTTCGCTTCCGCGGCGCTGTTCGTCACGCTGGTCTACACCCGTAGCTACCTGGCCGACCGCGACATGTTCAGCGGCGAGTTCTATATGCTCGCGCTGTTTACGCTTGGCGGCCAGATCGTGATGATCACCGGCAACAACTTCCTGACCCTGTACCTGGGCCTGGAACTGCTGTCGCTGGCATCCTACGCGCTGGTGGCCTTGCGCCGCGACAACCGCGTGACTTCCGAATCCGCCATCAAGTACTTCGTGCTGGGCGCACTGGCCTCGGGCTTCCTGCTGTACGGCATGTCCATGCTGTACGGTGCCACCGGCTCGCTGAACCTCGGCGAAGTGTTCCGCGTGGTGGAATCGGGCCGCGTCAACACCACCATGCTGGCCTTCGGCGTGGTCTTCATCGTGGCCGGCATTGCGTTCAAGATGGGCGCCGCACCGTTCCACATGTGGATCCCGGACATCTACCAGGGCTCGCCGACCGCGGTGACGCTGCTGATCGCTGGCGCGCCCAAGCTGGCTGCGTTCGCCATGGCGCTGCGCCTGCTGGTGGAAGGCCTGCTGCCGCTGGCGGTGGACTGGCAAGTCATGCTGATGGTGCTGGCCGTGGCGTCTCTCGCCATCGGCAACCTGACTGCCATCGTGCAGACCAACCTGAAGCGGATGCTGGCTTACTCCACCATCTCGCACATGGGCTTCCTGCTGCTGGGCCTGCTGTCCGGCGTGGCCGACGGCAAGGCCGACGGCGCCGCCAGCGCCTACGGTTCGTCGATGTTCTATGCCGTGACCTACGTGCTGACCACGCTGGGCACCTTCGGCATTGTGCTGCTGCGCGCCGGCAAGGATTTCGAAGCCGAGACCCTGGACGACCTCAAGGGCCTGTCGCGCAAGAACCCCTGGTACGCGCTGCTGATGCTGGTGATGATGTTCTCGCTGGCCGGCATCCCGCCGACCATGGGCTTCTACGCCAAGCTGGCGGTGCTCGAAGCCGTGGTCAAGAGCGGCATGACCTGGCTGGCCGTGGTCGCCGTGCTGTTCTCGCTGATCGGCGCGTTCTACTACCTGCGCATCGTCAAGCTGATGTACTTCGATGCACCGGCTGACGAGCGCAAGCTGGAGTCCAGCTTTGGCCTGCGTTCGATGCTGACGCTGAACGGCGCGGTCATCATTGCCCTGGGCCTGTTCCCCGCGGCGCTGATGAACCTGTGCTACCAGGCGATCCGCGCCACGCTGGCGTCCTGATGCACCACGGCGGCGTAGCGATATGAGTTCATCTGCGGCGGGCTGGTTTGTCATCTTGTTGGCATTGGTTTGTGCCAACCTGCCGTTCGTCAACCAGCGGCTGTTCGCGCTGATTCCGCTGCGCTTCGCCAGGAAGCCGCTGTGGATGAGGCTGGCTGAGTTGATCACCTGGTATGTGGCGGCAGGCCTGGCCGGCTTTGCCGTGGAAGCGGGGCTGGGCAACGCCTTCCCGCAGGGCTGGCAGTTCTACGCCATTACCGCCTGCATGATGCTGGTGTTCGCCTTCCCGGGCTTCACCTGGCAGTACCTCGTCAAACATCGCGCGGCTTGACAGCCGGGTAGCGAAGGCGCCCGGGCCGGCCGCGTCCGGACCCGGAGCTTTCATGAGCGACAAGATTGACACGCTGGACGCTAGCGAGATCGCCGCTGGCGGCGATCAAGGCCTGAAGGAAGTGTGCGTGGCGTCCGCCACGCTGCACACAGGCAAATTCCTCACTCTCAAGCAAGATATCGTCAAGCTGCCCGACGGCAAGCATGCCGGGCGGGAATACGTGCTGCATCCGGGCGCGGTGATGATGATCCCGCTGTTCGATGATGGCACCGTGCTGCTGGAGCGGCAGTACCGCTATCCGGTTGGCGAAGTGATGCTGGAGTTCCCTGCCGGCAAGCTGGATCCCCAAGAAGGCGCGCAGCGCTGCGGCGAGCGCGAGCTGCGGGAGGAAACCGGCTACAGCGCGCGGCGTTGGGATTACCTCACGCGCATCCATCCCGTCATTTCGTATTCCACCGAGTTTATCGATATCTTCCTGGCGCGGGACCTGACCGCCGGGCCGGCGCAGCTCGATGAAGGCGAATTCCTCGAGACGTTTATCGTGCCGGCGGGGCAGGTGATCGATTGGGTGCGCTCGGGGCGGATTACGGACGTGAAGACGATCATCGGGGCGTTTTGGCTGGAGAAGGTGGTGTCGGGGGTGTGGGAGGCGGGGGAGCAGGTGTTGCCGGGATAGAGGCGGGTGTGGGGAAGGGCAGAACCGTTGGCTCTTGTCCACACTTTGGATCTGTTTGATATGGCGTTGGCTTTTGGGTCCAAAAACCAACGCCGCTCAAAAAACAGCGACCAACCCCGCAAGGGCAATGTCGTACGCCACATAGGATCCAAAAACCATCTCCGCCCTAACAGCGTAAAATCCCATTTAGCCGTGTGATCGCAGCCATGCCTCGTCCCCCCTTTGCACAAGGCTCCCCACCAAGGGCATATGTAATGGCTGCAAAAAAATTAGCACGACCGTTCACAAAATTCCGTTTCGCGGATACTATAGCTTTCGACGGGCTGGAAACATCATGAAGGTGCTCGACCTGCGCTGCGCGCAAGACCATCGTTTCGAGGGCTGGTTTGCTTCGGAGGACGACGCGCAATCGCAGATTTCGCGAAATCTCGTCCAATGTCCGGTCTGCGAAGACCATGCCATCACCCGGCTGCCCAGCGCGCCGCGCCTGAATCTCTCGGGAGCGGCCGCCGCGCCGGCGGGCAAGCCAGCCGGGGCGAAGGCCCCTGCGGCGCCGGCGACACTGCAGTCGCTTTACCTGAAGGCGGTAAAGCAGGTGCTGGCGCGGACCGAGGATGTGGGCGAACGCTTTGCCGAAGAGGCCAGGCGCATGCATTACGACGAAGCGCCGGAACGCGGGATCCGCGGCACGGCGTCGCCGGACGAAGTGCAGGCCCTTGCCGAAGAAGGCATCGATACTTTCCAGCTCGTGGTGCCGGATGCGCTCAAGCAGACGGCTCACTGAATAGCGTCCTGTGCCCAAGGCAGTGTTCTTGCCGGCGCATGACGCGCTAGCTAGAACAAACTGCCGGTCTCACACCGGCATCACTGGAGACGGGCATGGATCTCAACTATTCGGCGTCCGACGATGCCTTCCGCGCCGAAGTGCGCGGCTGGCTGGAGGCCAACCTGCCGGCGGAAATCAGCAGCAAGATTCTGAACCACCGCCGCCCCAACCGCGACGACCTGGTGCGCTGGCACAAGCTGCTGGCGGGCCGTGGCTGGTCCGCGCCGCACTGGCCGGTGCAGTATGGCGGCACGGGCTGGAACGCCACGCAGCGCCATATCTGGGACGAGGAAAATGCCCGCGTCGGCGCGCCCGGCGTGCTGCCCTTTGGCGTGGCCATGGTCGCGCCCGTGATCATGAAGTACGGCAGCGAGGAGCAGAAGTCGTACTACCTCCCGCGCATCCTGGATTGCACCGACTGGTGGTGCCAGGGTTACTCCGAGCCGGGCTCGGGTTCCGACCTGGCGTCGCTGAAGACCCGCGCCGAGCTGACCTCGGACGGCAAGCACTACATCGTCAACGGCCAGAAGACCTGGACCACGCTCGGCCAGCACGCCGACATGATCTTCTGCCTGGTCCGCACCGATTTCGAAGCCAAGAAGCAAGAGGGCATCTCCTTCCTGCTGATCGACATGAAGACCCCGGGCATCACCGTGCGCCCGATCATCATGCTCGACGAAGAGCATGAAGTGAACGAAGTGTTCTTCGACAACGTCCAGGTGCCGGTGGAAAACCGCGTCGGCGAAGAAAACCGCGGCTGGACCTACGCCAAGTACCTGCTCGGCCATGAGCGCACCGGCATCGCCCGCGTGGGCAACTCCAAGCGCGAGCTGGGCTTCCTCAAGCGCGTGGCCAAGCAACAGCAGAAGAACGGCCGTCCGCTGCTGGAAGACCCGCTGTTCGGCGCCAAGGTTGCCGCGCTGGAGATCGAGCTGATGGCGCTGGAGCTGACCGTGTTGCGCGTGGTGTCGAGCGAGAGCGCTGGCAAGGGCCCCGGCCCCGAGGCATCGATGCTCAAGATCAAGGGCACCGAGATCCAGCAGATGCTGACCGAGCTGATGGTGGAGGCCGTCGGCCCCTACGCCCAGCCGTTCGACACCGCCTACCTGGAATGCGAACACGAACATGCAGTGACCGGCTACGACGACGCCGCGCCGCTGGCCGCTTACTACTTCAACTATCGCAAGACCTCCATCTACGGCGGGTCCAACGAAATTCAGAAGAACATCATCAGCCAGATGATCCTGGGGCTGTGAGGAGACACGCGATATGAACTTCAATCTCAGCGACGAACAGAAGCAACTGGCTGACGCCGTCCACCGCTTCATCGACAAAGACTACGATTTCGAGACCCGCAAGAAGGGCATCAAGGCCGAAGCTGGCCATAGCGATGCCGCCTGGGGCGCGCTGGTCGAGCTCGGCCTGACCGCGCTGCCGGTGCCGGAAGCGCAGGGCGGTTTCTCGGGCACGCCCATCGACATGATGGTGGTGATGCAGGAGCTGGGCCGCGGCCTGGTGGTCGAGCCGTACCTCGCCACCGTGGTTGCCGCCTACGCGCTCAAGCTGGCCGGCGGCCAGGACGCGCTGCTGGAGCAGGTTGCCGGCGGCGAGCTGAAGCTGGCCACCGCCTTCAACGAGCCGCATGCCCGCTATGCGCTCAACGACGTGCGCGTGACCGCCAAGGGCGGCAAGCTCAATGGCCGCAAGGTCGTGACCATTCACGGCGCGCAAGCCGGCAAGCTGGTCGTCTCGGCCCGCACCAGCGGCGCCGATGCCGACACCAATGGAATCTCGCTGTTCCTGGTGGACCCGAAGGCGGCCGGCGTCAGCATTACCGACTACCGCACCATCGACAACCTGCGCGCCGCTGATATCACCTTCAAGGACGCACAGGGCGAACTGCTGGGCACCGAAGGCGCGGCGTTTGCGCTGATCGAGCAGGTGGCCGACTACGCCGCCGTGCTGCTGTGCGCAGAGGCCGTTGGCGTGATGGACACGCTCAACGCCGCCACGCTGGAATACGCCAAGACCCGCCAGCAGTTCGGCGTGCCGATCGCGCGCTTCCAGGCGCTGCAGCACCGCATGGTGGAGATGTTCATCCACGCCGAGCAATCGCGTTCCATCACGTTGCTGGCCGCCGCCAAGTTCGATGAGGCCAGTCCGGAAGAACGCCGTCGCTTTGCCTCGGCGGCCAAGGCACGCGTGGGCCAGGCGGCTCGCTCGGTCGGCCAGGAGGCCGTGCAGATCCACGGCGGCATGGGCGTCACCGACGAACTGCCGGCGGCGCACATGTTCAAGCGCCTGACGCTGATCAACACCACCTTCGGGGATGTCGATCATCACCTGTCGCGCTTCGCGACACAGCCGGGCTTCCTGGAAACGGTCTGATCCAGGTTGAATCAAAAAACCGCGCCGGTTGTCCCAGGCGCGGTTTTTTGTTATGAATTGATCTCGTATTTTCTGCCGCGATTCTCGCGCCTCGCATCTCGCATTCATCGTTGACGGAGCGGTTCATGTCCACCCTGTATTTCGAAGATTTCGCCGTCGGCAGCAAGCGCGACCTCGGATCCCACCTGGTGACGGAGGAGGAGATCCTGACCTTCGCCCGCCAGTATGATCCCCAGCCCTTCCACATCGACAAGGAAGCCGCGCAGAAAAGCATCTACAAGAACCTGATCTCCAGCGGCTGGATGACCTGCTCGATCATGATGCGCCTGCTGGTGGACAACATGACCTCCAAGGCCGCCAGCATGGGCTCGCCCGGCGTGGATGAAATCCGCTGGCTCAAGCCGGTCTATGCGGGCGATACGCTGAGCGTGTCGCTGGTGGTGCTGGATGCGCGCGCTTCCTCGTCCAAGCCGGACCGCGGCGTGGTGCACACCCAGTGGGAAGCCACCAACCAGCGCGGCGAGCTGGTCTGCACCGTCAAGGGCATGGGCATGTACGGACGGCGGCCCGCCTGACGTTTCACAAGCATCATCCCGGCCATCCCGGCCACTAAAGACAACACGTACAACACGTACAACACGTACAACACGTACAACACGTACAACACGTACAACACGTACAACACGTACAACACGTACAACACGTACAACACGTACAACACGTACAACACGTACAACACGAAGCTACTGGTGATCACCAATGGATTCACGTCGACGTGGAGCGCGCCCGCCGCGAATCGCCGTTCGGCGGCCCGGTGGCGCATGGCTTCCTGACGTTGTCGCTGCTGCCGGCGTTCATGCACAACGCGCTCGATATGCCGGGCGTGAAGATGGGCGTCAACTATGGCCTGAACCGCGTGCGCTTTACCGCGCCGGTGCCGGTCGGCAGCCGCCTGCGCGCGCGCGTGAAGCTGCTCTCGGTGGAGCGCCTGGAGCCCCTGCCGAACGCGCCCGCGCTGGTCGGCGCCCAGTCCAACTGGGAAGTCACGGTAGAGCGCGAGGGCAGCGAGCGCCCGGTGTGCGTGGCGGAATCCATCAGCCGCCGTTACTCGTAAGCCTGACAGGCCGCGACGGCCGCCACGGCCGTCGCGGCCAGGTGGCGGCCATCCCAGGGCGCAGCTCAGGCCGGCGAACGCGCGGCCGCCATGTCTTGTGGCGAGGCCGCCAGCGCCTTTGCGGAGCGCTCGGGATTGATCCAGCATAAGCCAATCACGCCACTTGCCAGCAGCAGCAGGGCGTTGATTGTGAAGCCCGTTTCAAAGCCGCCGTTCATGCCATGGCGCTGCACCAGTTGCCCCACCACCGCCGGCGCCAGGATGCCGGCCAGCGTGATCAGCGCCGTGTGGATCGACAACACGCTGCCGCGCTGGCCCTCCGGCACGATCTGCGCGAGCATGGCCGGCGTCAGGGCGAATGCCACGGGCGGCAGGCATGCCGCCACGGCAATCAGCAAGGTCTTGGGCACCGGCGCCAGCGTGATCGATGCGATCGCCAGGTACACGCCGCCGCCTGCCAGCGCGGCCACCGAGATGAGCACGCCACGCGCAAGCCGCGACGATGCGCCCGCACGCAGCATGCGCTGCGACAACCAGCTAAGGATCAGCGTGACGGGCATGGCCGAGGCCACGATGGCCGCATACCAGCGCCCGGTGGTGACCGGGTCGAAGCCCAGGCCCTTTTCCAGGTAGGCGGGCAGCCAGGTCAGCCCCAGCGCCAGCGCCCAGTATGCGCAGAAGCCAATGGCCAGGCAGGCCAGCACGGTCGGGTCGCGGAAGATGCGCAGATAGGGCAGGCGCACGGGCGTGGCCGCGGTGCCGGCGCGTGGTGCGCTTGCCTGTGTGATCGGGCCCTCGCGACCCACGCAGAGCCACATTGCGCTCCACGCCATGCCGATGCCGGCCAGGATCATGAAATTGGCACGCCAGCCCCATCGTATCGTCACCAGCGGGATCAGCAGTCCCGCCAGCAGCAGGCCTACGGTGGCCCCCTGGTTGACCATCGCCACCGGCAGGTTGCGCTTGTGGTCCGGAAACCATTTGAACAGCGCGTGCACGGAGATCGGGAAGGCTGGCCCTTCGGCCGCGCCAAGCAGCATGCGGCACACCAGGATGGTCATGGCCGATCCCGCCAGCGCCAGCGGGACCTGCAGCACGGCCCACGACAAGCCCATCGCCAGCAGCAGCCAGCGCGCGGCCACGCGATTGGACAGAAAGCCGACCAGCACGGTGGATAGCGAGAACAGCCAGAAGAAGCTGCTGGCGATCAGGCCGAACTCGGCCGGCGGCAGCTTCAGGTCCGCCATCAGCGGCACGGCGACCATGCCCAGCACGATCTTGTCGAGGAAGTTGATCAGCGAAAGCCAGGTCAGCATCGAGGCCATGGCCCAGGCGCTGCGTGGCTGGTAGGACGCAAGTGTGTTCATCGGTCAGCCTTGGGATCGGTTCAACGTGTTGGCTTGGTGCTCGCTTGTGCTGGTGGTCGCAGAATCCAGGTGCTGCTCGATCAGTGCGAGCAGGCGCTCGGGCTGCTCCAGCATCACCAGGTGCCCGCTGTCGATCTCCGCGTAGCTGGCACCGCTGATCGCCGCGGCGAGCGCTTGGCAATGCGCCGGCGGCACCATCTGGTCGTGGCGCATGCCGATCACGAGCGTGGCGGCGCGGATGCGGGGCAACAGCGGCGTGATGTCGATGATGGCGTCGAGCCCGGCCTGGCGGTCGCTGCCGGGCGCCAGGCTCGCGCCGAAGCGCCGCAGCATGCCTTCGACGGTGGCGTCGTCCATGCACGCGATAAAACGCTCCGATACGCCATTGAGCAGGACCATGCGCGCCAGTTGATGGCGGTCCGACCGCGCCAGCGACTGCCACAGCGTAAACAGCAGGCGCATGCGGCTATCGGTCCGCGCCCAGGCGCCAAACAAGACCAGGCGCCGCACGCGCTCAGGCATCAGCGCGGCCGCGGTGGCTGCCACTACGCCGCCTAGCGAGTAACCGACCAGGTCCACGGGCAGGTCTCCCGCCAGCGCCATGCAGTCGCGCACCTGTCCGACCAGCGCATCGAGTGTCAGCGGCGCGCCGTCGTCACGGGTTTCACCAGAGCCTGCAAGGTCCAGCGCCAGGCAGCGCCTGCGCTGCGCGAGCCCGGGCAGCAGGGCGGCCCAGTTGGTTTCCGCGCTGGAACTGGTGCCGTGCACAAGAAGAGTCGGCCGTCCGGTGCCGGCCTCGATCAGGCTGGTTCGGATAGGCTCCGACGCGATTTCCAGGCGTTGCATGTCGAACTCCCTTGGGTTCTCTTGGCGGGCTGCGTGGAGACAGGCTTACTGGGCGGTGATGCCGCCATCGACCGTGAACTGCGAGCCTGTGATGTAGCTACCCTCGTCGCTAGCCAGCAGCAGGAACACGCCGACGATTTCCTCTGGCGTAGCCAGGCGGCCAAGGGGCGTGAAGGCTTCGATGCGCGCGCGTGCGGTGCCGCCACCGGCATCGCGCTGGTCCAGCGCGCCCTGGACCATCGGCGTGTCGACGAAGCCGGGGTGGATGGAGTTGACCCGCACCGGCGGCTTGAGCGTGGCGCCGTGCAGGGCGGCGGAGCGCGTGAGCAGCGTGACGCCGCCCTTGGCCGCGCAGTAGGCGGCAACCTGCGCGCCGCCCACCTGGCCGTAGACCGAGGAAACATTGACGATGGAGCCGCCCGCACCCATCAGCGGCAGCGCGGCGCGGCAGCCCAGGAAGACGCCGGTCAGGTTGACGTCGAGCGTGCGCTGCCAGTCGGCCAGCGTGCAATCCGCCACCGAGCCGCGCAGCGCGATGCCAGCGTTGTTCACCAATACGTCCAGTTTGCCGTGCCGTTCGCGCACCGCGCCCATGGCGGCTTCCCAGTCCGCCTCGCTGGTGACATCCAGCGTTTGGTAATGCGCTTGCACGTCTTGCGCCCGCAGCGCTTGCGCCAGGATGCGCCCGGCGGCATCGTCGATGTCGGCGAGCACCACGCGCGCACCGGCTTGCGCCGCCGCGCGCGCAAACGCCGCGCCCAGACCGGACGCGGCGCCGGTGACCATGACCACTTTGTCTTGCAGCCGCTGCATGTGAAGTCTTCCTCGAACGGTGGGTGTCAATGCAATCGATGTCGTCGATGTCGTCGATGTGGCAGGTGCCGGCGGCCGGGCAATGCCAGGGCCGCTCGCCGGCATGGCGCAGGACATAGCGCGCCTGGCACTCGAGCATGAAAATGAGGGAGACGATCTGGTCCGCGCCGGGCGTCGTTGACGCTTTCAATGGGCTGTCTCCGTCGTGCTTTTTCTGGGTAGTCGCGGCGCATGCGGCAACGCCGTGGCGCGCAATCGAGAGGCCACCTTAGAGCCGATTGCGGATTCGGGCAAGGCACGGCGCAACATGCGTGCCGCCATGTGCCCCAATCTGAATCAGCCGGCGGCGGCGCACAGGCTTGGTGCGTGACGCTTGCGCACTATCGTGGTGCGATGGGTGGCCTGGCGGCCCCTGGAGGCTCGCCAGGCCGTGTGCACAGCCTTGTATACAAGCTTGTATGCCATGGCATGCTAGTTGCAAAAGAAGTACCCGGGGTGCGTTGTTCCTTTATCCAACACGACAATCTGGGAGCTGCAATGAAAAGACGTGACATGCTGAAGCTGTCGGCGGTAGCCGCCGCGGCCTTGTTTGCAACGGCAGGCGTGAGCCCGCTGGCATTGGCGCAGTCCAAGGAGCCGATCAAGGTCGGTATCCTGCATTCGCTGTCCGGCACCATGGCCATTTCCGAGACTTCGCTCAAGGACGTGGCGCTGATGACCATCGACGAGATCAACAAGAGCGGCGGCGTGCTTGGCCGCAAGCTTGAGCCGGTCGTGGTCGATCCCGCTTCCAACTGGCCGCTGTTCGCCGAGAAGGCGCGCCAGCTGATCACCAAGGATAAGGTTGCCGTCACGTTCGGCTGCTGGACCTCGGTGTCGCGCAAGTCGGTGCTGCCCGTTTATGAAGAGCTGAACTCGCTGCTGTTCTATCCGGTGCAGTACGAAGGCGAGGAGATGTCCAAGAACGTCTTCTACACTGGCGCGGCGCCCAACCAGCAGGCCATTCCCGCGGTGGAATACCTGATGAGCAAGGAAGGCGGCGGCGCCAAGCGCTTCTTCCTGCTGGGCACCGACTACGTCTACCCGCGCACCACCAACAAGATCCTGCGTGCCTTCCTGAAGAGCAAGGGCGTGGCGGACAAGGATATCGAAGAGGTCTACACGCCGTTTGGCCACAGCGACTACCAGACCATCGTCGCCAACATCAAGAAGTTCTCGCAAGGCGGCAAGACCGCCGTGATCTCCACCATCAACGGCGACTCCAACGTGCCCTTCTACAAGGAACTGGGCAACGCCGGCCTGAAGGCCAAGGACGTGCCGGTGGTGGCGTTCTCGGTGGGCGAGGAAGAACTGCGCGGCATTGACACCAAGCCGCTGGTGGGCCACCTGGCCGCATGGAACTACTTCATGTCGGTCAAGAACCCGGAGAACGAAGCCTTCAAGAAGCAATGGGCGGCGTGGGTCAAGGCGAACAACTTGCCGGGCGGCGACAAGCGCGTGACCAACGACCCGATGGAGGCCACCTACGTGGGCATCCATATGTGGGCGCAAGCCGTCAAGAAGGCCGGCACGACCGATCCCGACAAGGTGCGTGCCGCGATGTATGGCCAGACCTTCAAAGCGCCGGACGGCTTCACCCTGACCATGGGCGAGAACCATCACCTGTACAAGCCGGTGATGATCGGCGAGATCAAGGGCGATGGCCAGTTCACGGTGGTGTGGAAGACGCCCAAGGCCGTGCGTGCGCAGCCGTGGAGCCCGTTCATCGCGGGTAACGAAGGCAAGCCGGACAAGGTGATGTAAGCAGGGCTCCCGCTTGGCGCTCTCCTGCTCTCCCGCTTGCCTCGTGGCTGGTGAGAGAGGGGAGGGCGCCAGGCAGTGTCTTTGCCTCTTCGCATGCTGTCCGCCGCTTCGGTGCGGTGGCGGCAAATCGTCACGCCGATCAAGGTGACGCGCGTGCTTCGCCGCGCGCGACTCGCAAACCTTATGCACCGACCCTTATCGCTCTCTCTCGCTTCACGGTTGCGCGCCATGCTGGCCGCGCTGCTCCTGCTGGCCGCGTGCCCGCTGTGGGCCGCGCCGCTCACGCAGGCCGACCTGAAGCCGCTGGCCGAAGACGACTTCGACGCCAAGACCGCCGCGATCACCGCACTGACCAAGGCGCCGGTGGCGCAGGCCGGCCCCATCCTCAAGGCCCTGCAGGACGATACGCTGCAGTATGCGCCCGGCGTCGGCATGGTGCGCCAGGACGGCGACAAGCTGGTGGACGCAATCAGCGGCACGCCGGTCACGGTCAAGCCCGATGCGCTCGAAGCGCTCACCCTGAACAACAGCCTGCGCGCCATGGTGGACAGTGCCGCCAGCAGCACGCTGCTGCAATCGCCCGATGCGGCGGTGCGCACGCAGGCCGTCAATACGCTGCTGGACCAGCCGGGCAGCGCATCGCTCCCGGTGGTGGAGGCCGCGCGCAAGGCCGAGGCCGATGCCGGCCTGCGCACCAAGCTCGATGTGATCTGGGCCAATATCGTGCTGGCCGATGGCAACCGTGACGATCGCCTCGAAGCCATCCGCATCCTCGGCCGCGACAGCAATCCGCAGAGCCGCCAGAAGCTGCAGCCGCTGCTGGAAAAGGACGCAGCCGGCAATTTTCGCGAGCCCGACGCCGAACTGCGCGGCGCCGCGCAGCAGGCGCTCGACGCCCTGCGCGGCGACCAGCGCCGCGCCGAGCTGATCGGCAATCTCTTTGCCGGCCTGAGCCTGGGCAGCGTGCTGCTGCTCGCCGCGCTGGGGCTGGCCATCACTTACGGCCTGATCGGCGTCATCAACATGGCGCACGGCGAATTCCTGATGATCGGCGCGTACGCCACGTACATGGTGCAGGGCGTGTTCCGCGCGCACTTCGCCAGCGCGTTCGACTGGTACCTGCTGTTCGCGCTGCCCGCATCGTTCCTCGCCTCCGCCGTGGTCGGCTTTGTGCTGGAGCGGCTGGTGCTGCGCCATCTCTACGGCCGCCCGCTGGAAACGCTGCTGGCCACCTTCGGCGTGAGCTTGCTGCTGATGCAGGCGGTGCGCACGCTGTTTGGCGCGCAGAACGTGGAAGTGGCCAATCCATCCTGGATGAGCGGCGGCATCGAATGGCTGCCCGGCATGGTGCTGCCGTACAACCGCATGGTCATCATCGTGTTTGCGCTGGCGGTGGTGGCGGTGGCCTGGGCGGTGCTCAACCGCACCCGCCTTGGCCTGTTCGTGCGTGCCACCACGCAGAACCGCACCATGGCGGCTTGCGTGGGCGTGCGCACCTGGAAGGTGGACAGCTACGCCTTTGCCTTTGGCGCGGGCATTGCCGGGCTGGGCGGCTGCGCGCTGTCGCAGATCGGCAATGTCGGCCCCGACCTCGGCCAAGCCTACATCATCGACTCCTTCATGGTGGTGGTGCTAGGCGGCGTGGGGCAGCTCGCGGGCACCATCATCGGTGCTTTCGGGCTGGGCCTGATCAACAAGTTCATCGAGCCGTTCTATGGCGCGGTGCTGGCCAAGATCTTTGTCCTGGTGCTGATCGTGCTCTTCATCCAGAAGCGCCCGCAGGGACTGTTCGCGCTCAAAGGGCGCAGCGCGGAGGCATGATGAAGACTTCACTCCCGAATCCATCCACGGCGGGTTTCCGGCTGGCCGTGCCGGAGCGCCAGCCGCTGTTCTCCGGGCGCAGCTGGACGGCGTTGCTGGTGATCGCATTGGTGGTGGGCATCGGTGTGCCGGTGTGCGCGCTGCTGGTGCCCGAAGGCCATCCCATGCATCTGTCGGCCTATGCGCTGACGCTGATCGGCAAGATCATGTGCTTCGCGCTGGCCGCGATCGCGCTGGACCTGGTGTGGGGCTACTGCGGCATTCTCAGCTTGGGCCACGGCTTGTTCTTCGCGCTCGGCGGCTATGCCATGGGCATGTACCTGATGCGCAGCATTGGCCGCGAAGGCGTCTACAAGAGCGATCTGCCAGACTTCATGGTGTTCCTCGACTGGAAGGAAATGCCGTGGTTCTGGCACGGCACCGAGCATCTTGGTTACGCGATGCTGCTGGTGGTGCTGGTGCCGGGTGTGCTGGCGTGGCTGTTCGGCTTCTTCGCTTTCCGCTCGCGCATCAAGGGCGTGTACCTGTCCATCATCACGCAGGCCATGACGTACGCCGCCATGCTGCTGTTCTTCCGTAACGAGACGGGTTTTGGCGGCAACAACGGCTTCACGGATTTCAAGCGCATCGCCGGCTTTGCCGTGGCTGCGCCGCAGACCCGCACGGCGCTGTTCGTGCTGACGTTCCTCGCCCTGCTGGCTGGCTTCATCGCCTGCCGCTACATCGTGACGTCCAAGCTCGGCCGGGTCGTGACCGCGATCCGCGATGCCGAGATGCGCGTGATGTTCTCGGGCTACAACCCGCTTGGCTACAAGCTGTTCGTGTGGACCTTTTCGGCCGTGCTGTGCGGCATCGCCGGCGCGCTCTACGTGCCGCAGGTGGGCATCATCAACCCGGGCGAGATGTCACCGGCCAATTCCATCGAGATGGCGGTCTGGGTGGCCGTGGGCGGACGCGGCACGCTGATCGGCCCGATCATCGGCGCCTTTATCGTCAACGGCGCCAAGACCATGTTCACGGCCTACTTCGCGGAGTACTGGCTGTTCCTGCTGGGCGCGATGTTCGTGCTGGTGACGCTGTACATGCCGGATGGCGTGATCGGCCTGCTCAAGCGCGCGCGTGCCATGCGCGCCAGCCCGCAGGCCGCGCCGGGCAACGCGGCGAATGCGCCGGCTGCCGCCACCCGCAGCGGAGGGGAAGCATGAACGCAGCACTGGGAGCACAACAGGCGGAAAGCGGAGGCACCACGGGCCTTGGCCGCGTCATGGAGCCGGGCGTCATCGACGTCTCGCATGGCCCCATTCTTTACCTGGAAGACGTGACCGTGCAGTTCGACGGTTTCCGCGCGCTGAACAAGCTCACGCTGTCGATCGACCACGGCGAGCTGCGCTGCGTGATCGGGCCCAATGGCGCTGGCAAGACCACCATGATGGACGTGATCACCGGCAAGACCGGGCCGCGCAACGCCAACGTGAGCGGTCGCGTGTTCCTCGGCCAGAGCATCGACCTGATGCGCATGACCGAGCCCAAGATCGCGCAGACCGGTATTGGCCGCAAGTTCCAGAAGCCTACCGTGTTCGAGCAGCACGAAGTGTGGGAGAACCTGGAACTGGCGACGAAGGGCGACAAGCGCTGGTTCACTTCATTGCGCGCGCGCCTGGGCGCCGAGGGGCATCGCCGCATCGAGGAAACGCTGGCGCTGACGGGGCTGGAGGACGAAGCTTATCGCCCGGCCGGCTTGCTGTCGCACGGGCAGAAGCAGCGGCTGGAAATCGGGATGCTGCTGATGCAGCAGCCGCAGTTGCTGTTGCTGGACGAGCCAGTGGCCGGCATGACCGATGAAGAAACCATGCAGCTGGCCAAGCTGCTCAACAGCCTGCGCGGCACCTGCTCGATGATGGTGGTGGAGCACGACATGGAGTTCGTCGCCGCACTGGCCGGCGATGCGGGCAAGGTGACGGTGCTGGCCGAGGGCAGCGTGCTGGCCGAAGGCACGCTCGACGCCGTCAAGCGCGAAGAGCGCGTGATCGAATCCTATCTTGGCCGCTAGGCGCAGGACCAGATCGAAAAAAGGAACGAGACTATGTTGCAGGTCAATGCACTCAACCAGTTCTACGGCGGCAGCCATATCCTGCGCAACGTCACCTTCGAGGTGCCGCAAGGCAAGCTGACGACCTTGCTCGGCCGCAACGGCGTGGGCAAGAGCACCTTGCTCAAATGCCTGATGGGTGTAGTGCCGACCAAGAGCGGCAGCATCAGCTGGGCGGGGCAGGCGCTGGAGAAAAAGCCGCCGTACGAGCGCGTGGCATCGGGGCTGGCCTACGTGCCGCAGGGCCGCGAGATCTTCCCGCGCCTGACGGTCGAAGAGAACCTGCTGATCGGCGCGGCCAGCCTGAAGAGCCCGTCGGGCGTGCCGGACCGCATCTACCAGTTGTTCCCGGTGTTGCGCAGCATGCGCCAGCGCCGCGGCGGCGATCTCTCCGGGGGGCAGCAGCAACAGCTGGCGATCGGCCGCGCGCTGATGAGCGAGCCGGAACTGCTGATCCTGGACGAGCCGACCGAAGGCATCCAGCCCTCGATCATCCAGGACATCGGGCGCGCGCTGCGCCTGCTGGTGGATGAGTTCGGCATGACGGTGCTGCTGGTGGAGCAATACTACGAATTCGCCCGGCACCTGGCGGATCACTACGTGGTGATGAGCCGCGGCGAAGTGGTGGCAAGGGGCGAGGGCGCGAAGATGGAAGAGGAGGGTGTGCGGGAGCTCATCGCGGTGTGATGCGACACGCGGTGCCGCATGATCGTAGTGCTGGTGTGTTCCCCCTCTCCCGCTGTGCGGGAGAGGACGGACGCTGCGCCGGCAGCCGATTGAGTGCCGTCCCGAATGCCGTCCCGAATGCCGCCACGAATCCCACTTCCAGTGCCCCCGGCTGCGCGCTATGATGCCCGCATCCAGCGCACGATGCATTGCCGGCCGCCTCCGCCATTTCAACATTCATGCGTCATCCAGACTTTCCTTCGACCCTCGCCGTGCCGCCAGCATGGGAGGCTAGCCTGCGCCTGCGCTTTGCCGCGCGTGCCGAGCGCAGCGCGCTGGTAGAGCGCCGGCACCAGGGGCCGTTGCTGGTGCAAAAGCCACTCTATCCCGAGGGCTCGATCTGCCACGTGGTGATCCTGCATCCGCCTGCGGGCGTGGCCGGCGGCGACAGCCTGGACATCGCCGTGACAGTGGGCGCCGGCGCCCATGCGGTGCTGGCGACGCCCGGCGCCACCAAGTGGTACAAGTCGCTCGGCCGGGAGGCCGCGCAACGCGTCACGCTGACGCTGGAAGCCGGCGCGCGGGTGGACTGGCTGCCACAGGAGAACATCGTTTTTGACGACGCGCACGCGCGCCTTGCTACCACCGTGACGGTGGCGCCCGGTGCCAGCGCGATCGGCTGGGATGCGATCGTGCTGGGCCGGCAGGCCAGCGGCGAGACCTGGAGCCGCGGCACGCTGGGCATGGAGACCCGGGTGCAGGGCGGCGGCAAGCGCGCGTTGTGGATCGAGAGCGCGCAGCTGGACGCGGCGTCTGCGCTGCGCCAGGCGGTGGCCGGGCTGGACGGGCTCAATGTCATGGGCACGCTGTGGGCGGTAGGTGACGGTGCCACGCAGGAACTCGCCGAGACGCTGGCCGAGCAGCTGCCGTATCGGCCGGACCTGCGCGCTGGCGTGACGCGGCTAGAGCAGGACGGCCAGTCGATGCTGCTGCTGCGCGTGCTGGGCGCGCAGATGGAAGCGGTCAGGCACTTGATGGTCACGGCGTGGAGCGTGCTGCGCGAACCGATCCACGGTGTGCCGGCCAGGCCCCTGAGACTGTGGGCGACGTAGGCGCCGACGCAGGCATTGTGCATCGCGTACCGCACGGACAACACAAAAAAACAACGGGAATACCAAGATGGAACTCACTCCGCGAGAGAAGGACAAGCTGTTGATCTTCACCGCAGCGCTGCTGGCCGAGCGCCGCCGCGCGCGCGGGCTCAAGCTCAACTATCCCGAGGCGGTGGCCTTGATCACCGCCGCCATCATGGAAGGCGCGCGCGACGGCCGCTCCGTGGCGGAGCTGATGCATGAGGGCACGACCGTGCTCTCGCGCGAGGACGTGATGGATGGCGTGGCCGAGATGATCCCGGATATTCAGGTGGAAGCGACTTTCCCCGACGGCACCAAGCTGGTCACCGTGCACCATCCCATCGTTTGAACAAGAGTTTGAACAAGACACGAGGTCAAGACATGAACCACTCCAACCGCTCGCGCGCCGTGAGGCTCGCCACCGTGGGCGCTTCGCTGGCGCTCGCCAGCGCCGCCGCCGTCGCGCATCCGGGCCATGACGCCACCACGGTTGGCGCCAGCCTGTTTGCCGGCTTGCTGCATCCTTTCACTGGCATGGATCACTTGCTCGCCATGGTGGGCGTGGGTGTGTGGAGCGCGCTGGGTGCGCGCTCGCCGCGCGAAGCCTTGCGCATGCCCTTTGCCTTCGTGGCGTTGATGCCCGCCGGCGCGGTGCTTGGCCTCGCCGGCATGAGCCTGCCGCTGGTGGAGCCGATGATTGCCGCGTCGCTGCTGGTGATCGGCTTGCTGGTGACGCTGCGCGCCAAACTGCCAGCATGGGCGGGGATGGCCATCGTGGGCGGCTTCGCCGTCTTCCACGGCTATGCGCACGGATCCGAGTTGCCGGCCACGGCCGGCGCCTTGCCCGCGGTAGCGGCCTATGTGGGCGGCTTCAGCGTGGCCACGATGGGGCTGCACGCGGCCGGCATCGGCCTGGGCGGCGCGCTGCGCCGCCACGCAGGCTGGCTGGCGCGGCTGGCCGGTGCGGGCGTGGCGCTGTATGGCGTCGGCCTGATGGTTGCCTGAGCGCGCTGATCTCGACAAGGAACCCATCATGATTCCCGGTGAACTGATGCCCGCGCAGGGCGAGATCGAACTGAACGCCGGCCGTGCCACGGTCAGCGTGGCGGTGGCCAACACCGGCGACCGCCCGGTCCAGGTCGGCTCGCATTTCCATTTCTACGAGACCAACCCCGCGCTGGATTTTGACCGCGAGGCCACGCGCGGCTTCCGCCTGAATATCGCCGCCGGCACCGCCGTGCGCTTCGAGCCGGGCCAGAGCCGCACGGTGGAACTGGTGGCGCTTGCTGGCGCGCGCATCGTCTACGGCTTCAACGGCAAGATCATGGGAGCGCTGTGATGAGCGTGAAAATCTCCAGGCAGGCTTATGCCGAGATGTTCGGCCCCACCACCGGCGACCGCCTGCGGCTGGCCGACACCGGACTCATCATCGAGGTGGAGAAGGACTTCACCGTCTATGGCGAGGAAGTGAAGTTCGGCGGCGGCAAGGTGATCCGCGACGGCATGGGGCAGAGCCAGCGCATGGCCAAGGACTGCGTCGACACGGTCATCACCAATGCGCTGATCGTCGATCACTGGGGCATCGTCAAGGCCGATATCGGCCTCAAGGACGGGCGCATTGCCTCCATCGGCAAGGCCGGCAACCCGGACATCCAGCCGGGCGTGACCATCGTCGTCGGGCCGGGCACCGAGGTGATCGCGGGCGAGGGCATGATCGTCACCGCTGGCGGCATCGACAGCCACATCCATTTCATCTGCCCACAGCAGATCGAAGAGGCGCTGATGAGCGGCGTCACCACCATGATCGGCGGCGGCACCGGGCCGGCCACCGGCACCTTTGCCACCACCGTCACGCCCGGCCCCTGGTTCATGGAGCGCATGCTGCAGGCGGTGGAAGCCTACCCGATGAATATCGGCCTGCTCGGCAAGGGCAACGCCAGCCTGCCGGGGCCGCTGATGGAGCAGGTCGAGGCCGGCGCCATCGGGCTCAAGCTGCACGAGGACTGGGGCACCACGCCCGCGGCCATCGACAATTGCCTGAGCGTGGCGGATGCCACCGACACGCAGGTGGCGATCCACACCGATACGCTTAACGAGGCCGGCTTTGTCGAGGCCACCGTGGCCGCGTTCAAGGGCCGCACCATCCATACGTATCACACCGAAGGCGCGGGCGGCGGCCATGCGCCCGACATCATCAAGGTGTGCGGCGAGCCCAACGTGCTGCCGTCGTCGACCAACCCGACGCGGCCGTACACCGTCAATACACTCGACGAACACCTCGACATGCTGATGGTCTGCCACCACCTGGACCCGTCGATCGCCGAGGACATCGCCTTCGCCGAGAGCCGCATCCGGCGCGAGACCATTGCCGCCGAGGACATCCTGCATGACCTTGGCGCGTTCTCGATGATCTCCAGCGATTCGCAGGCCATGGGCCGGGTTGGCGAGGTGATCATCCGCACCTGGCAGACCGCGCACAAGATGGCCGCGCAGCGCGGCAAGCTGCCCGGCGACCCCAACGACGCGCGCGGCGGGCATGACAATTTCCGCGTCAAGCGCTACATCGCCAAGTACACGATCAACCCGGCGCTCACGCACGGCATCGCGCACGAGGTGGGCTCGGTCGAAGTCGGCAAGTGGGCCGACCTGGTGCTGTGGAAGCCGGCCTTCTTCGGCGTCAAGCCGAGCCTGATCTTGAAGGGCGGGATGATCGCCGCGGCAGCGATGGGCGACCCCAACGCATCGATCCCCACGCCGCAGCCCGTGCACTACCGCCCGATGTTCGGCGCCGCCGGACGCGCCCTGCACAAGTCATCGCTGACCTTCGTTTCACAAGCGGCGCTGGCCGCCGATGTGGGCGGGCGTTACGGCCTGAACAAGGTGCTTTCCGCGGTACAAGGCACGCGCACCGTGGGCAAGCGCGACATGGTGCACAATGACTGGCAGCCGAACGTCACGGTGGATCCCGAGACCTACCAGGTGGTGGCCGACGGCCAGTTGCTGATCTGCGAGCCGGCTACCGTACTGCCGATGGCGCAGCGCTATTTCCTCTTCTGAAGGGCTGCTTTGCAAAAGATCGACAAACACCTTGCCGCCCCGCACGGCATCGCCGCTGTGCTGGTGCGCCGCGCGCCCAAGCTGGTGCTGCCTTTTTCCGAACGCAGCAAAAGCCGCCTGCGCGCCACTCTCGACAACGGCGAAGACGTGGCGCTGTTCCTTGCGCGCGGCACCGTGCTGCGCGGCGGCGACCTGCTGGTCACCGAAGGCGGCGTCTTTGTCGAAGTGCAGGCCGCGCCGGAATCCGTGCTGCAAGTCGGCGCCAGCGATCCGCAGGCACTGATGCGCGCGGCCTACCACCTTGGCAATCGCCACACGCCGGTGGAAGTGGGCCGCGACTACCTGCGCCTGGAATTCGACCCGGTGCTCGCGGACATGCTGGCCCGCCTCGGCGTGCAGGCCGAACGCGCGGAACTGCCGTTCGAGCCGGAAGCCGGCGCCTACGGCGGCGGGCACAAGCATGGGCACGATGCGACGTTTGCCGAGGACTACGCCGCGGCGCAGGCAGTGTTCCATGAGCATCATGGGCACGATCATGATCACGATCACGATCATGGCCATGCGCACAGTCATGATCACGGCGATGAACATGGCCATGACCATGCGCCACATGTGCATGACAAGAGCTGCGGGCACAAGCACTGAGGCGTTGCGCTAAAGCCGTCCCATGACCCAGCTCTCCCAACTCATTTCCCTGCTGCACCTCGCCTCGCCGGCGCTGCCGATCGGCGGCTTCAGCTATTCGCAAGGGCTGGAGGCTGCCATCGAGTGCGGCATGGTGCGCGATGCCGGCAGCGCGGAGCAGTGGGTGCGCAGCAACCTGCTGGACGTGCAGGCGCAGTGCGAAGCGCCCGTGTGGCTGCTGCTGTATCGCCATTGGCGCACGCTGGATGCAACGCGCCTGGCCGAATGGAACGACTGGTTCCATGCCACGCGCGAAAGCGCCGAGTTGCGGCTGGAGACCGAGCAGATGGGTTGGTCGCTGGCGCGGCTGGTGGCGCAGATGGCGTGGGGCGATGCCGCGCTGCGCGCGCAGCTGGCGGCGTTGTCGCCGGTGTGCCTGCCTACTGCGTTTGCCGCGGCTTGCGTGGCGCTGGACGTGAGTGAGCGCGACGGCCTGGCGGCTTATTGCTTCAGCTGGGCGGAGAATCAGGTGTCGGCGGCGCTCAAGGCGGTGCCGCTGGGGCAGGTGGCCGGGCAGCACATCCTGCGCAGGCTGCATCCCGCGGTGCTTGAGACCGTCGACGAGGCCGTGCGGCGCGCCGCTGCCGAGCCGCCGCTGCTGTCTACTTTTTCCCCGATGCTGGGGCTGCTGTCCGCGCGCCATGAGACGCAGTACTCGCGGCTGTTCCGTTCCTGAAGCGAACCACGGCAGCATTCAAACGATTCCCCAAGACAAGATGTCCACCATGACCCAGGCTCGTACCAAGAAGAATCCTCCGTTGCGCGTCGGCGTGGGCGGCCCCGTCGGTTCCGGCAAGACCACCTTGCTGGAGATGCTGTGCAAGGCCATGCGCGCGCGCTATGACCTGGTCGCCATCACCAACGATATCTACACCAAGGAAGACCAGCGCCTGCTGACCATCTCCGGTGCCTTGCCGGCGGAGCGCATCATGGGCGTGGAAACCGGCGGCTGCCCGCACACAGCGATCCGCGAGGATGCCTCGATCAACCTGGAAGCGGTCGATCGCATGCTGGGCAAGTTTCCCGATGCCGACATCGTTTTCATCGAGTCCGGCGGCGATAACCTGGCGGCCACCTTCAGCCCGGAGCTGTCGGACCTGACCATCTATGTGATCGACGTGGCCGGCGGCGAGAAGATCCCGCGCAAGGGTGGACCGGGCATCACCAAGTCGGATCTGCTGGTGATCAACAAGACCGACCTGGCCCCTTATGTTGGCGCCAACCTGGAAGTGATGGAAAGCGATGCGCGCAAGATGCGTGGCGCGCGCCCGTTCGTGATGGGCAGCGTGAAGTCGGGGCAGGGGCTGGATGAGGTGATCGCATTCATCGAGCGCCAGGGCATGCTGGGGGGGTAACGCCGGGCTGCCGCCACAACGCCGCAGCTTGTGGCATACTTGCCGATCCATGACGTTCCATTCGCTCGCCCCTTCTTCGCTTCGCCGCGGCACCGATACCGGTGCTGCCGCCGCATGCGTGGGCGCCGAGCTGCCGGCGGGGCTTGCCTCCACGTCCGGCGCGTCGTCGATTTCCTTCTCGTTCTCCATTATTCGAATTATCCGGGGTCGCTGAGCTGCGGCTTTGGCTGGTGCTCGGTGGCCCGTGGTCCCTCCCTTGCCGTGCACGGCCATAGGGGCCTGCACGCGACCAACCGATTCGATGGAGAACACCCGATGTCCGATCTTTCCGACCTGCGCGCGCACGCTCGCTATCCCTTGCTGACCGAAATCCAGAGCACCGCGCGGCGCCTGCAAGGCAAGGTGCTGGAGACACCCGTGTGGCGCTGGCAGACCGGGGCGGCCCTGCAACTCGATGCCGGCACGGAGGTCTGGCTCAAGCTGGAACTGTTCCAGATCACCGGCACCTTCAAGGTACGTGGCGCGCTCAACAGCATCGAGCACATGGATGCATCTGCGCGGGCGCGTGGCGTGGTGGCGGCCAGCGCTGGCAACCATGCCATGGCGGTGGCCTATGCGGCCAAGGTGGCCGGCGTCGGCGCCAAGCTGGCCATGCCGGCCACCGCCAGCCCCGCGCGCGTGGCGGCCTGCCGCGAGGCGGGTGCCGAGGTGCTGTTGCTGCCGGACGTGCATGCCGCCTTTGACCACGCGCTGCAGCTGGTGGCCGACGAAGGCCGCACCATGGTGCACCCCTACGACGGCCCGCTGATCGCGCAGGGCACCGCAACGGTCGGGCTTGAGCTGATGCGCCAGGTGGCTGGGCTGGATGCGGTGGTGGTGCCGGTGGGCGGTGGCGGCCTGTGCGGCGGCATTGCCGCGGCGGTCAAGCAGATCAATCCGGCTTGCCGGGTCTATGGGGTCGAGCCGGAAGGCGCCGATGCCATGAACCGCAGCTTCGAGGCCGGGCGGCCGCAAACGCTGGAGCGTGTCACGACGGTGGCCGACAGCCTGGGCGCGCCTTACGCGCTGGACTACAGCTACGGCGTGTGCCGCCAGTTTGTCGACGGCATGGTACGCGTCTCCGACGAGGCGATACGCGCGGCCATGCGCATCCTCTATCGCGACATGAAGCTGGCCACGGAGCCGGCTACCGCGGTGTCCACTGCCGCGCTGCTGGGGCCGCTGCGCCAGACGCTGGCGGGCAAGAAGGTCGCGCTGATCGTGTGCGGGTCCAATCTCGACGCAGCGCGCTTTGCCGAACTGCTGGCAGTGGACGAACCCGCCAGCGCCAGCTGAATCCGCTGCCGTCAGGCCTGCACGGCCCTGACGGCGATCGTGCGCGCCACCGATGCGATCACGTCCTGCTCTGCATCGGTCATCAAGGCCATATGGCGCACCGTGACACGCTGTGCCGGCGTGATGTTGAACTCGGCGCAGCGTTGTTCCAGCACGAGCGCGCCGCCGCGGCCGCCGCTGTCGGCCTCGCTGAAGTTGAGCATCTCGCTGGAGTCCACGCCCAGCGTGCCGGCCAGCGCGCAGATATTGATCAAGGAGACATTGCGCACGCCGCGCTCGATGCCGCTGAGGTAGGAGCGCGCCATGCCGCTTTCGAGCGCGAGCTTTTCCTGTGACCAGCCACGCTGTTTGCGCAGCTCGGCAAGGTGCAGCCCGAAGAGCTTGAGAGGATCGGCGACCATGGCTCTGTAGGTGATTGAGAACGGATCGAGGCTAAGGGTTTGACCTCTTTGTAGCGACGCCTTATAGTAGTACGCACTATAGGTCACTGGTCTGGCACTCGCCGCAGGTAGTCGCAGGTAGTCGCAAATAGCCACATGTCGCCGCACGTCGTTGCGTGCCAGATGAAACGCGGCGCCAACACGTTGCCGACAACCTGCGGATGATGCCCGCCGGCGAAGGGTAAAACCTTGTCCAAGTGTTACGAATGGGTTTTGCAGCCGCTACAAGGAATGAGGCGGCCCGCCTCGGCATCTGGTCAAGGCGGCGAGCACCAGGCCAAAAAAAGGAATCACGACCTCGGCATAGGGGCACTCCAATCCCCGGGGAAGCGCGGCGCTGTATTTTTCCATTACGTGGAGAGTAGGTGCCATGCGTATTTTTTCGTTGTTCGACGCGCAGATGCGCGGCGAAATCCTGCCAGGCGGAACCGCGTCGCAGTTGCGCGTGGGCCTGCAGGTGAGGGTGGTGCCGGAAGCCGCCGGCCTGGGCAGCAGTGGGGACTACATCTTTTTGCGGCAAGGCGCAATGCAGTCCGGCATTGTCACCACGCGCGCCGAGTGGTGGGCTTGCCTGCACGGCACGATCAAGCTGACCCCGGTAGGCGGCGAGCCGGTGCTGGTGTCGGTGGGTGGCGTGTATGCGCTGCGCCAGGCCGAGCGCGTGCATCTGGCGGTGCTGCAGGACACGGTATTGATGCGTGCGATCCTGGACCCGAATGCCGTCGGGCTGGTGGGAGCGGGCGTGACCAGCAGCTACGATGCCTTTGCCGTGGGCCAGGCGGATCTCTGGCAGGCCGATGGCGCACAGCACGGTGCGGATGGCGTGCCGCGCGCCAATGCGGCCTTTGTCTCTCTGGCCGAGGGTGAGCCTGAATGGGCGCTGCGCTTGCGCGCGGGCGGGCTGAACTGGGCGGCCTGCCATGCGGGCACGCTATGCCTGCAGTGGCATTCGCCATGGCCGCATGTCGAGCGGCAGGTGGCGTACCTGCAGCCCGGCATGGTCTTCGCGCCGGATCCCGATGAGGCATACCGGGTCGAGGCGCTGCATCCCGTGGCGAGCCTGCTGTGCTGCCTGCAGGCACCGGCGCGCGTGGCCGGCGCGGGCGAGATGCAGGTGGTTTCCCTGCATTGACCGCCTGGCGCCATGGCCGCACCGGCGGGCTGCTCAGCGGCGCTGGTACTGGGTGGCGCCGAACAGGATTTCCCGTTCCTTGTCGCCGCTCAGCGGCTTGCGTTCCTGCGCCAGCACCGCGACACCGCGCTGCACGGCGGGCCGCTCGGCGATATCAAGGAACCAGCGCTTCAGGTGCGGATAGTCGTCCAGCTCCACCCCCTGGTTCTGCCAGCTGCGCAGCCACGGGAACGTTGCGATATCCGCCACGGAGTATTCGCTGCCGGCCAGCCAGGCATGTTCCGACAATTGCTTGTCGATGACGCCGTACAAGCGTTTGGCCTCGTTGGTGTAGCGGTTGATGGCGTACTCGATCTGCTGTGGCGCATACATACGGAAATGGTGCGCCTGGCCAAGCATCGGGCCGACGCCGCCCATCTGGAACATCAGCCATTGCAGCGCGTCGTACTTGCCGCGCACGTCCTCGGGCAGGAACTTGCCGGTCTTGCCGGCGAGGTAAAGCAGGATGGCGCCGGACTCGAACAGCGAGATGGGTTTGCCGTCCGGGCCGTCGGGGTCGACGATGGCCGGGATCTTGTTGTTCGGGCTGATCTTGAGGAAGTCCTCGCCGAACTGGTCGCCGGCGCCAATATTGATGGGGTGGACCTTGTACGCGAGGCCGCACTCCTCGAGCATGATGTGGATTTTGTGGCCGTTGGGCGTGGGCCAGCTGTAGACGTCGATCATCGGGAAGGGCTCCTGGCTGCGATCGTGCAAACGGTGAATCGCCACATCAACCACTCGCGTGGCGAACCGCGCGATTTAAGCACAGAAGAAAAAAACGCGCAGACTGGCTGCGCGTTTTCCATGTTGCCAGCAGGGCCGGCGGAGAGGCCGGTTGTGGCCCGCTGTGGCGGATTGCGGATCGTTGCGGCTTAGAAGCCGCGTGTCACCGGCATGCTGATGTCGTCCGAGCTCACGCCCATGTGCTTGGCCAGCTCCAGCTTGGCGATGGCGTTGCGGTGCACCTCGTCCGGGCCGTCGGCCAGGCGCAGGGTGCGCTGGTGCGCCCACCAGTTGGCCAGCGGGAATTCGTCCGAGACGCCAGCGGCGCCGTGCACCTGGATGGCCCAGTCGATCACCTTCAGCGCCATGTTGGGGGCGACGACCTTGATCATGGCGATCTCGGCCTTGGCCACCTTGTTGCCGGCGGTGTCCATCATGTAGGCGGCCTTGAGCGTCAGCAGGCGCGCCATTTCGATTTCGCAGCGGGCTTCGGCGATGCGCTCGCGCGTCACGCCCTGGGCGGCCACCGGCTTGCCGAATGCGACGCGCGACAGGGCGCGCTTGCACAGCAGTTCCAGCGCGCGCTCGGCCACGCCGATGCTACGCATGCAGTGGTGGATGCGGCCCGGGCCGAGGCGGCCTTGGGCGATCTCGAAGCCGCGGCCTTCGCCCAGCAGGATGTTGGCTGCCGGCACGCGCACGTCCTTCAGCTCGATCTCCATGTGGCCGTGCGGCGCGTCGTCGTAGCCGAACACCGGCAGGAAGCGCTTGATGGTGATGCCCGCGGTATCGGCCGGCACCACGATCATCGATTGTTGTTCATGACGGCCCGCTTCCGGGTCGGTCTTGCCCATCACGATATAGACCTCGCAACGGGGGTCGCCCGCGCCCGACGACCACCACTTGGTGCCGTTGATCACGTATTCGTCGCCATCGCGGCGGATGCTGCAGCAGATATTGGTGGCGTCCGACGAAGCCACGGCCGGCTCGGTCATCAGGAAGGCTGAACGGATCTCGCCGCGCAGCAGCGGCTCAAGCCACTTGTCCTTGAGTTCTTCCGACGCGTAGCGCTCCAGCGTCTCCATGTTGCCGGTATCGGGCGCCGCGCAGTTGAAGACTTCGGCCGACCAGGGCACCCGGCCCATGATCTCGCACAGCGGTGCGTATTCCAGGTTGGACAGGCCTTCCGGGGCACGCTTGGAATGGGGCAGGAACAGGTTCCACAGGCCGGCTTCGCGTGCCAGCGGCTTGAGTTCCTCGATCACCTTGGTCGGGACCCAGGCGTTGCCGGCCTGGCGGTTGGCCTGGATCTCGGCGTAGAAGCGCTTCTCGTTCGGATAGATGTGCTTGTCGAAGAAGGCCAGCAGGCGAGCCTGCATTTCCTTGACCTTGGGGGTGTACTCGAATTGCATGTTGTCTCCTCCACCTCTGAATGAGGCCGGTATCGGTTGGGCCGCCGCGGGTTGCGGTGGGCCGTTTCCGGCACCGGCGGACGCGGTTTGCGCCGACTGGAGAGGACTGTACCGCAATCCAGGTAATTAGAAAAATGAATTTTCTGGATTTGTCAGTATCAATACCATGCATTCCATGCCAGAATGCCCGTCATGCAGCTATCCCGCATCGACCTGAATCTCTTCGTGGTGTTCGACGCTATCTATAGCGAAGGCAGCATCACGGCCGCCGCCCGCCAGCTTAACCTGACCCAGCCCGCGGTCAGCCACGCGCTGGGGCGCATGCGCCTCTTGTTTGACGACCCGCTATTCGAGCGGCGGGGGCAGGGCATGGCACCCACGCCACTGGCTCGCTCGCTGGCCGCCGAGGTGCGCACCGCCCTGCAGTCCTTTGCCCGCACCTTGCAGGACACGCCGCATTTCGATCCGGCGGCCACGGTGCGCCGCTTCACCATTGGCATGCGCGATGCGCTGGAGTCCACCCTGCTGCCGCCCCTGATGGCGCGCGTGACCGCGATGGCGCCGCAGGTGGAGATCGCGGCGATCCGCTTCGACCGGCGCGAGATGGAATCGGAACTGCTGGCTGGCACGCTCGATGCGGCCATCGATATCTTGCTGCCGGTGTCGCCGGCCATCCATCACACGCCCTTCATGGCCGACCCGATGGTGGTGCTGGCCCGCCGCGACCATCCGCTGATGAAGAAGGAGCTGACGCTGGAGCGCTACCTGGCCGCCGAGCACGTGCATGTGTCGTCCCGCCGGCGCGGGGCCGGCCTGGAAGACCAGGCGCTGCACCGCATGGGCCTGACGCGCCGGGTGCGGCTGCGCTGCCAGCATTACGCCGCGGCCTGCCGGGTGGTGAGCTGCACTGACTTGCTGGCCACGCTGCCGCTGCGCTACGCGCGCATCGCCAACGAGCCATATGCCAACCGCCTGCTCTCGCTGCCCTTCAAGGTGCCTACGCTGGAACTGCACCTTTACTGGCATGCCGGTGGCGAGAATGATGGCGCCAATCGCTGGCTGCGCGAGCAGCTGCTGGCGGTGATCAACTCGCTCGGCGGTGGTGTGGGCGAGGTGGCCCAGGACTGAGCGCGCCGAGCCTCGTCCCCAGCGCCTACCAGGATGCGCTGTCGGCCTGGCGCTCGATGCGCACGGTGGCAGGCGGCAACGTGCTGTCGGCCTGCACCGCATAGGGCAGCGGCGGCCGGTATTGCGCCGGCACCGCCTGCCATAGCCGCTCGACCCACGCCCGTACCTCGGGGCTGGCCGGCGCCGACGCCGTGACACGCAGCGCCAGCTGCGCCCCGGCGGCGGGCTCTGCCCCCGACGGGGCGGACAGCAAGCGCTCCACCGCTAGCTGAGGTTCTTCCCGCAAGCTCATCGTCAACGTTCCCGCTCTTTGCCCGCGTGCGGCAGGCGCGGGTGCGCGTGCCGCATCGGCCTGCTGCGACGGGCTGGCACGCAGTGCCAACCTGGGTGCATCGATGGTTGGCGCTGGCGCCGGTGGGGCGATGGGGGCGATCGGGGCTGGCGGCGCAATGGCCGCCATCGGCGCGATCGGCGCCATGGATGCCATGGGTGCCGGGGCACGTACCGCCGGCGCTGCTGCTGCGGCGGGAGGCGCTCCGGCAGAGAGCGAGCCTGCCATGCCTGCTGCGCTTTCCCTGGGTTCAGGTGCACGCTGTTCCGCTAGCCGGTCCGGCTCGCGCGGCGCGGCCTTGGCCTGTGCCTCGGCGGGCGGCGGGCGCAGGGGCTGCGCGTTCGGCGTGGCGGGCGGGCTGGCCGGTGCAGGCGCAGGCTGTGCGGCTTGAGTGGCTTGAGTGGCTTGAGCGGCCGGCGGAGGCACTGGCGCATCCGCTCGCGGCGATGCCGGCTGTCCCGCGGATTCCGCTTGCGGAGCCGGGGCCGGAGCCGCCGGCTGCACCGCCGCTTGTGCCACCGGCTTGGCGGGCTCCGCCTGCTTTGCCGCCTTGTTTGCCGCCGTGTCCGCCACGGGGGCCGGGGCTTGGGCGGGTAACGTGATTTCGCCGTTGCGCAGGTCAAGCTGGCGCATGACGATCTGCAGCGACAAGACGCCCACGCCGAGGGTGGCGGCGAGCGCGCCCAGCGCGGGCCACCAGCGCCGTGCGGGGCTGGCGCGGGGCGGCTTGCCAGTTGGCTCTGCGCCGGCGGCCGGTTGCGCGGGCAGCGCCTGCTCACGCAGCCACGCCTGCGCAGCCTCGCTGACAGGCGCGCCGAGCACGCTTTGCGGCACGTCGCCGCGCCGGATTTCCTCCAGCACGGCATGGCGGCGCGTGGCCTGCGCCGCTTGCATCCGAGCGGCTTGCGCCATGACCGATGCCTGCAATCCCGCCGGCGGCGTGAAATCCAGTTCGTCATCGTCGGCGGGCGCCTCGGCTTGTTCGGCGTAGGCCCGGACCTTGGCCGGCAGCGAGGCTGGCGGCAGCGGCGCTGGCGCGTTGCGCGCCGCCTGCTCCGCACGCGCCGCAGCCATCACCGAGGCCTCCAGCGAGGCGGGCGGTACAAAGGCGGGTAACTCGCGCAGCAATGCCGCGAGCCGGTCCTCGCCGGCGATGAAGCGTTCGTCCGCGCTCATGGCAGCCGCTCCTGCGACGGCGTGGCCACCAGGTTCTCGCGCAGCCGCGCAAAGGCGTAGCGCAGCCGGCTCTTGATGGTCTCGAACTTCTCGCCCAGCGTCAGGGCGATGTCCTCCACGCTCATCTCGCTGAAGAAGCGCAGCACGATCACCTCGCGCTGCGCCGCCGGCAGCGCCAGCAGCGCTTGCCGCACGCCCTGCAGGTTCTGGCGCAACTGCGCCTCGGCCTCGGGGCTGAGGTCGTCGGCAGGCACGGCGAGGTGCGTCTCGTCGAGCGTGTCGCGCTGGCGCTCGTAGGCGCCGCGCAACTGGTCCAGCCAGGTATTGCGCGCGATCTGGAACAGGAAGGTGCGCAGGGCCGCGCTGGGCTGGTAGTCCGCGCAGCGGGTCATCAGCTTGACCCAGGTCTTCTGGGTCACGTCCTCGGCCTCGCCGGTGTTGCCCTGGCAAAGCCAGGCCACGTAGTTGTACAGCGCCGCGTTGTGGCGGCGGAACAGCTCGGCCACCGGCTGCTCGATCAGGCCGTTGGCGACCAGCAGCATCAGGTCGGTATCCGGCAGCGCGGACAGCCCGGCAGAGGATGGGGAGGGCGGGGCGCCAGGTGAGGAGGCATGCATGCGCGGGAGTATATGACAGCCCCGCGCGCCGCTGCGAGGCGCTGTCCGTGCCGGGTGCCTGCGCGCGGGCAATCCGGCGGATGGCGGGCGAGGCGGCCTCAGCGTGGCGGCTCCCTGGCAGGCTCGCCGCCTTGTGCCAGCGGTGCGCGCGTCGACAGGGCCTGCGCCAGGTCGACCAGCTTGATGAATTCGCCGCGGTAGCCAAAGCGGTCGGTGCCGCGCGCGCCGAGCGCCAGGGTGCGCGCGTCGGCGTAGGTCCAGCCGTTGACATGATTGCCGCCACGCAGTACCTGGCCGAAGCCGGCTACCGCCGCGGCGAAGCGCATGGCGTCGTCGGCCTGCGCCAGCGGCCGCACCGCGCTGTCCTGCACGGCCAGGTCGATCAGCTCGCTGGCTTGCGCCTGCGGCAGCTTGTAGCGCAGCTTGATGTGGGCCAACTCGCCAGCGGTGCCCTTGCCCGGCTGGGCGGCGGGGCTGGCCGGCTGGTAGCGCAGCGGGTCGATCAGGCCGGGCTGGCCCGCCAGCGTCAGCTCATAAAGGGCTGTCACGGTGTGGCCGGCGCCGATGTCGCCAGCGTCGACCTGGTCGTTGTTGAAATCCTCGCGCTTGAGCGCGCGGTTTTCATAGCCGATCAGGCGGTATTCCTTGACCGTGGCAGGGTTGAACTCGACCTGGATCTTGACGTCGCGCGCCACCGTCGCCAGCGTAGAGCTGAACTCTTCGGCCAGCACCTTCTGGCCTTCCATCAGGTTGTCGATGTACGAGTAGGCGCCATCGCCCGCGTCGGCCAGTTGCTCCATCAACTGGTCGTTGTAGTTGCCGGTGCCAAAGCCCAGCGTGGACAGCGAAACGCCGGACTTGCGCTTCTCCGCGACCAGGGCCTTGAGCTGGCGGAAGTCGGTGATGCCCACGTTGAAGTCGCCATCGGTGGCTAGCAGCACGCGGTTGATGCCGCCCGCGATAAAGCTCTGCTGCGCAGCCTGGTAGGCCAGCGCGATGCCGCTCGCGCCGGCGGTCGAGCCGCCCGCTACCAGCGAATCGATGGCCGACGAGATGGTTGCCTTGTCGCTGCCCGACGTCGGCGGCAGCACCACGCGCGTGCCGCTGGCGTAGGTCACCAGCGTGATGCGGTCCTGCGCGCGCAGCGCGTTGGTCAGCAGCTTGAGCGAGGACTTCAGCAGCGGCAGCTTGTCGGGCGAATACATCGATCCCGACACATCGACCAGGAAGACCAGGTTGGCTGGCGGCAGGCTGTCGCGTGCCGCGTCGGCCGCCTTGATGCCGATGCGCAGCAGCACGTTGCGCGCTTGCCATGGCGCGGGCGCGGCGTCAGCGTGTACGGCAAAGGGGCGGCCGTCGCGCGGCTGCGCGTAGTCGTAGGGGAAGTAGTTGATCATTTCCTCCACGCGCACCGCGTCGGCCGGTGGCAGCCGGCCGGCATTGAGCAGGCGGCGCACATTGCTGTAGCTGCCAGTGTCGACGTCGATGCTGAAGGTGGAGACAGGCGCTTGCGCTACCTGCTGCACGCCGTTCTCGTCGATGGCGCCATAGCGCTCGCGGTCTGGCCCGGGTTGCGGCTGCGGGTAGGGCACGGGCCGTGCCATCAGGGTCATGGGCGCCGCAGGCATGGCGCGCATGGCAGGCGCGTATGCATTGGCCACGGCGCCGGCGACCGGCTCCTTGGCGGCAGACGCGGTGTCGCGGGTTTCTGCCATGGGCACGGTGGGCACGGACTGCACGGACTGCACGGGAGCGGCCGTGGCAACCGGGGGAGGTGCCGCCGGCTGCGTGGCCGGTGCCGCGTTGTCGGCGCGCGCGGGCAAATCCGGCGGGGTGGAGGCAGTGGTGGAATGACCACCGCAAGCGGCCACCGCAAAGGTAATGGCCAAGGCTCCCAAGCGCTTAAGCATGTTCTTTTCTCCTGAAGGGCCGCGCCGGCGATGCCGGCGGCAGGGCGCTGTCAGTGAAACGAGGCAGCCTGGCGCAAGGGGTTAAGCGCGATCAAAAAAAGTCAGAACTCGCCGAGACCCGGCGCGGGTCAGTCGAGCCGGATGTCGGCCTGCTTCACCACGGTTGCCCAGCGCGCACGCTCGGCGATGAAGAACTTGTTTGTCTCCGGCGGCGTCATGGTCACCACTTCCGCACCCTGGCCGGCGAGCTGCGCGCGCACGTCCGGCAAGCGGATGATGCGGATCAGTTCGCTGCTGATGCGTGCCACCAGCGCATCGGGCATGCCCGCCGGCGCCATCACGCCTTGCCAGGTGCCCGACTCGAAGCCTGGCACCCCTTGCTCGGCAATGGTCGGCACTTGCCCCACCAGCGGCATGCGGGTCTTCTTGGACACCGCGATCACCTTCAGCTTGCCGGCCTGCACCTGGGGCAGCGTCGCCAGCATGCCGTTCATCAGCACCTGGGCGGTGCCGCCCACGGTATCGGCCACCGCCTGCGCACCGCCTTTGTAAGGCACGTATTGCCACTTCGCGCCGGTAGCCTGCGCCACCGCCACGCCCGCCAGGTGCGGCGCGCTGCCGATGGCGGTCACGGCAAAGTTGAGCTGGGTGCGCTTGGACAGGTCCACCAGTTCCTTGAGGTTGCTGACCTGCACCGAAGGATGGACCACCAGCAAATGCGGCGAGTACGCCAGCATGGAAACGCCCTTCAGGTCCTTGCCCGGATCGAACGTGAGTTTGGTGTAGACCGACGGGCTGATGGCCAGCGCGCCGACATCGCACAGCAGCAACGTGTGATTGTCGGTGCCGGCCTGCGCGACCATGGCGGCGCCGATATTGCCGTTGGCGCCCGGGCGGTTATCCACCACGATGGGTTGGCCGAGGGCCTCGCCGAGCTGGCGGCTGATCAGGCGGGCAATGATGTCGGAGGAGCCGCCGGCGGGATAGGGCACAACCAGCCGGATCGGGCGGGTAGGCCAGTCGGCGGCTTTCGCCGGGGACGACAGCAGCGTGCCGGCCGCGCCGAGGCTGCCCAGCGTGGCGGTTGCGCCCAGGGTCGAGAGTTGGGTCAGGAAGGTGCGGCGGCTGCTTGGCATGGACGTTGTCTCCGGCTTTGTTTTCTTTGTAAGTGTTGTATGTTGTCGTATGTGTTGGATCATAGCCGGAAGTCCTGGGCGGGTCCAGGGCATTTTCTGGCAGGATTTCAGGGTGACGGATGGCGAACCTGGCGAGAATCGCAGTGAAGTTGTTGCCGAAAACAGGCCTACACATCATCTGATACGATAACTTGCCCCATAAAAAAACCTCTTCCCCGCGCTGGGGGAAGAGGTTTTCCGATGATCCCGGCGAAGCGCCAGATTGCCAGATTGTTATTGCTTTGCCTTCTTTGCGTACTCCCAGCCCATTTCCGCCATCGGCCGGGCACGCTTTCCTGCATCCGCGGCCTGCGCGGAGGAAGCCGTCCCGTCCACCACGCGCTTCATGATCCCCTGCAGGATGCCGGCAATCCGGAACATGCTGAACGCCAGGTAGAAATTCCAGTCGCCGGTGATCGGCCGGCCGGTGCGTTGCTCGTAGGTGCGGCGGTAAGTGGCCTCGTCAGGGATGCCAAGCCCGGCATGGTCCAGGCCGGCGATGCCGCGGAACTGTCCCGGAGCGATATGCCAGCTCATGCAGTGGTAGCCGAAGTCGGCCATCGGGTGCCCCAGCGTGGACAGTTCCCAGTCGAGCACGGCCAGCACGCGCGGCTCGGTGGGGTGGAACATGAGGTTATCCAGCCGGTAGTCGCCATGCACGATGGACGTGAGATCGGCGTCTTCCTGCGGGATATGCTCGGGCAGCCAGGCCATCAGCGAGTCCATGGCCGGGATGCTCTCGGTCTCGGACAGCTTGTACTGCTTGGTCCAGCGCTCGATCTGGCGCGAGAAGTAGTTGCCAGGCTTGCCGTAGTCGCCCAGGCCGATGGCCTTGTAGTCGACGGTGTGCAGCGCGGAGATGACGCGGTTCATCTCGTCGTAGATGGCGGCGCGTTCGGCCGGCGTCATGTCGGGCAGCGACTGGTCCCACAGCACGCGGCCGGCAACGAATTCCATGATGTAGAAGGCGCGGCCGATCACGGCTTCGTCTTCGCACAGCGCGTACATCCTGGCCACCGGCACATCGGTGCCGGCCAGCGCGGCCATCACGCGGTATTCGCGCTCGATGGCGTGGGCCGAAGGCAGCAGCTTGGACTTGGGGCCCGGCTTGGCGCGCATCACGTAGGTCTGGCTAGGTGTGATCAGCTTGAAGGTGGGGTTGGACTGGCCGCCCTTGAACTGCTCGATGGAGAGCGGGCCGGCAAAGCCGGCAACATGCTCGCGCATCCAGGCTTCCAGCGCGGCCAGGTCAAAGCGTTGCTGCTCGGCTACCTCGCGGGTGCCTTCGAAATTCGAAACGTTGGTGCTCATGCTGTCTCCGTGTTTTCGGTATGTTCCGGGTTTTCCGAGATTCGATTACGTCTGTCTTGTCCGTCTTGTCCGTCTTGTCTGTTTTATCTTTGTCTCTGTGCGGCGTGGCTAGCTGGCCGGCCCGCGCAGGTCGCGAAAGCGCAGGTATTGATGCAGCAACACTTCCATGGTGGTGTGGCGCGAACCGCTGTGCACGGGCGTGGGCGGCGAGTAATTCATCATGCGCACCACCCAGTCCAGCGGATCGTCGCCCACGTCGAGCACATTGATGCAGCCGGCGGTTTGCATCAGGCTGCCGTAGAACACGCGGCGCCCGCAGGTGATGGCGTGGGAGAGGATGGCGCGGTTAGTGCCGCCATGCAGGACCAGCAGGGCGGTGTCCCAGTTCGGGTCGTCGCGCAGGCGGCGCAGCGCGGGCAGCACGCGGTCGAGGAATTCGCCCACGCTTTCGCCATCGAGGAAGCGCTTGTCTTCGGGCACTTCGCCTTCAAAGGCACCGATAAAGGCGTCGCGCAGCTTGTCGTCGCTGATGCCTTGCAGCTTGCCACCGCGGATTTCCTGCAGCTCGGGCCAGGTTTCCATCGCGGCATCGGCCATGCCGGGCAACTCCGCCAGCACGCGCTCGGCGGTTTCCACCGTGCGCGGCAGCCCGCTGACGATGATGCGGTCGAAGCGGATGTTCTCGGCGGCAAAGGCACGGCCAGCCGCGCTGGCCTGTTCGCGCCCGGTCTCGTTGAGCGGCACCAGTTCGGGCAGCGCAGGGCGCCCGGTCTCGTCGAAGTAGGTCACCGCGCCATGGCGCATCAGGTAGACGCGGCGGCGGGGCGAGGGCGGCAATTCCATGCAAGTCTCCGGTGCTTTTGCTGCTGTGCCCGTCTGCGCGGGCATCGTTGGCGTGGCATTGCGAGGCCGGATACGCGCATTGGCGAACCCGGCGGCCAGGGCGGTTCAGCGGTAGTTCGGCTTGCGCTTTTCCAGGAAGGCGCCGATGCCTTCGCCGCCATCCTTGTGATGCAGCGCGGCCACGAAGTTGTCGCGTTCTTCCGCCAGGTGCTCGGTCAGGCTGGCGGTGGCGGCGTGGTTGATCAGGCCCTTGATGCGGCCCATGGCGTGCGGCGAGCGCGTGGCCAGCGATTCGCCCAGGCGCAGCGCTTCGGTCAGCGCCTGGCCGGGCGGCACCACGCGGTTGACCAGCCCGAAATGGGCCAGGCGCGCGGCATCCACGGGCTTGCCTTCCATGATCAGTTCGGAGGCGAGCTGCCGGGGCAGGGCGCGGGCCAGCTCGTACGAGCCGCCGCCGTCAGGCGTCAGGCCAACGTTGACGTAGGCCATCACGAACTTGGCGTCGCTGGCGGCCACCACGAAATCGCAGGCGAGCACCAGCGAGAAGCCGGCGCCCGCGGCGGGGCCTTCCACGGCGGCGATGATCGGCTTGGGGAAGGCGTGCAGCGTTTCGATCCAGTGGTTCAGGACTTCGATGCTCTCGGCTTGCACCTCGCGCGGCTTGGCGCGGTTGCCGAGCAGGCGGTTGAGGTTGCCGCCGGCGCAGAACACGCCATCGGCGCCGGTGATCACCACCGCGCGGATTTCGTCGTCGCGCGAGGCCAGCTCAAGCGCTTCCTGCGAGGCCGCGTAGATGTCCGGATGCAGCGCGTTGCGTGCCTCGGGGTTCGAGATGGTCAGCACCAGGGTGGTGTCGACGCGTTCGGATAACAGCTGTGCGGTCATGGCGGCCTGTGCGGATGCGCGAATGCAATGATGCAACGCGGTGTCGGATACGAAACGACCGCAGGCCAAAAACAAGCCTGCGGTCGCGGTTCTTACTGCTCTTCGGCCAGCAGCGACAGGCCGAGGCCGGCGCGGCGCCACAGCCACGGGCTGGGGCGGTAGCGCATGTCGCCGGTCAGGCGTTCCAGGTTGCGCAGCACGGTCAGCACCAGGTGCGGGCCGATCACGTCGCCCAGCGCTAGCGGGCCCTTGGGGTAGCCCAGGCCGAGGTTGACGGCGAGGTCGATGTCCACCGGCGTGGCAATGCGTTGTTGCGCGATGTCGCTGGCGATGTTCACGATGCAGCTGATGATGCGCTGGGCCACGAAGCCGGCCGAGTCGCGGATCACGGTCACAGGCACGCCGTCGCTGCCAAACACGCCGTGCGCGGCCTCGCGCATGGCGGCGGACGTGGCCGGCGTGGTCATCAGCGTGCGGCGCTTGGTGGCTTCGAACGGCAGCAGCGTGTCGATGGCAACCACGCGGGTGGGGTCCAGGCCCTCATGCAGGGCGCAGGTGGTGGCGTCCAGCCCGAGTGGCGTGACCACGATCAGGGCGTCGTCCGAGGGCCGGTTGCCGGCTTCGGGCGTGATGCCCAGCGAGAGCAGCAGCTTGACGGCCATGCCGTGGCCGCGTTCGTCGTTAAGGCTGACCCAGACGCTGGCCGGGCGCGCGGTGGGCACGGCGGCGGTGGCGGGCAGCTGCTTCTGGCCGTCGACATAGCGGTAGAAGCCGGCGCCGGCCTTGCGGCCGATCAGGCCGCCCACCGAGCGGATCGCCGTGATGGGCGACGGCCGGTAGCGCGGTTCCTGGTAGAACTGGTTGTAGATGGATTCCATCACCGGGTGCGACACGTCCAGCCCGGTCAGGTCCATCAGCTCGAAGGGGCCCATGCGAAAGCCAGCCTGCTCGCGCATGATGGCGTCGATGTCGGCGAACCCGGCCACGCCTTCCTGCGCCACCTTCAGGCCTTCGATGTTCATGCCGCGCCCGGCATGGTTGACGATAAAGCCGGGCATGTCCTTGCAGCGCACCGGGGTATGGCCCAGGCGGCGCGACAGCGCCATCAGCGCGTCACCCACGGCGGGGTCGCCGGACAGGCCGTCGATCACCTCGACCACCTTCATCAGCGGCACCGGATTGAAGAAGTGGTAGCCGGCGATGCGGCCAGGTTGCTTGGCGCCCACCGCGATCGCGGTGATCGACAGCGACGACGTGTTGGAGGCAATCACGGCATCCGCACGCAGGATGGCTTCGAGCTTGGCCACCAGGTCACGCTTGACTTCGAGCTTCTCGACGATGGCCTCGAGCACCATGTCGCAGCCGGCCAGGTCTTCCAGCGCATTGCAGGGCAGTACGCGGGCCAGCGCGGCGGCGCCGTCCTCGGCGCTCATCTTGCCTTTTTCGGCCAGCTTGGCGAACGTATCCTGCAGGTATTGCCGGGCGGCGGCCACGGCTTGCGGGTTGGTGTCGTACAGGCTGACGGTCAGCCCGGCCTGCGCGGCGATCTGGGCAATGCCCCTGCCCATGGCACCGGTGCCGACGATGCCCAGCGAGTCAATGGTGAAAGTGCTCATAGTGCGTCCAGAAAAGTGTGGTTAAATTAGCACGATCGTACGTTTTTTGCATCATCCGCGACAGTGGGGCGATGCAGACGGCGTGCGCTGATCGGCCAACGCGGACCGCCAGAGTCTGTCATGGCACACAATGCCTGTTTGCCTGTGTGTGGGCAGGTTACCTTAGCCCCTGATTTCATCGCGATCCACCCGGTGGGTTGCCAATCACGCCATAACGAGGAGAGAGACGACATGCTGAAACTCTGTGGTTTTGCCGCCAGCAACTACTACAACAAGGTCAAGCTGGCCTTGCTGGAAAAGAACCTGCCGTTCGAGGAGGAGCTGGCCTGGATCGGCAAGACCGATCTCGAAGCCTCGCCCCTGGGCAAGGTGCCCTACATGATCACCGATCACGGCCCGCTATGCGAGTCCGAAGTACTGGACGCCTACATCGAGGCGACCTACCCGCAAACGCCGCTGCTGCCCGCCAGCCCCTACGAGGCGGCCAAGGTGCGTGAACTGGTGACCTTCCTGGAGCTGTACCTGGAGCTGACCGCGCGCGAGCTTTACGCTGAAGCGTTTTTCGGCGGCAAGGTCAGCGACGGCGTCAAGGAGCGCCAGAAAAAGCTGCTGGAGCGCTATATCCCCGCCTTCGCCAAGCTGGCGAAGTTCTCGCCCTACCTGGCGGGCGACACCTTTACGCTGGCGGACTGCGCCGCGGTGGTGCACTTTCCGCTGATCTCGTCTTGCACCAAGATCATCTACGGTACGGACATGCTGGCCGACCTGCCGGTCAAGGAGTACCTCAAGCGCATGTCGGAGCGCCCGACGGTGCAGAAGGTGAATGAGGATCGCAAGGCGAATACCGAGCTGATGCTGAGCGGCCGGAAGTAAGCGAAGGGTTTGCACAAAGCAAAGAAAAGCGCCCGCGGCATGCCGCGGGCGCTTTTTTCGCTGGCCAAAGCGGTGCCTACAGCGCCTTCAACCGCGCCAGCGCCAGCGCCAGCGTCTCTTCCTTCTTGGCAAAGCAGAAGCGCACCACACCGGACTCGCGTGGCTGGGAGTAGAAGGCCGAGACGGGGATCGCCGCCACGCCGATCTCGCGCGTGAGCCACATCGAGAAATCCGCCTCGCTCATGTCCGAGATAGCGGAGTAGTCCACGCACTGGAAGTAGGTGCCGTCCGACGGCAGCAGCTTGAAGCGCGTGCCGGCCAGCCCGGCGCGGAAGAAGTCACGCTTGGCCTGGTAGAAGGCCGCCAAGTCCAGGTAGGGCGCCGGGTCCGCCATGTAGTCGGCCAGGCCATGCTGCACCGGGGTGTTCACCGTGAACACATTGAACTGGTGCACCTTGCGGAACTCGGCCGAGAGCGCGGCCGGCGCGGCCACATAGCCCACTTTCCAGCCAGTCACGTGGTAGGTCTTGCCGAAGCTCGACACCACGAAACTGCGGCGTGCCAGCTCGGGGTGACGCGATACCGACTGGTGCGGCTGGCCGTCGAATACCATGTGCTCGTACACCTCGTCTGACAGCAGCAGGATGTCGGTGCCGGCCAGCAGTCCGGCCAGGCGATCCATGTCGCCGGCGCGCCAGATGGTGCCGGTGGGGTTGTGCGGCGTGTTGATCAGCAGCATCCGCGTACGCGGCGTGATAGCGGCGGCGAGGCGGTCAAAGGGGATGTGGAAGTGCGGCGCGTCAAGGGCCACCGACACGACCTTGCCACCGGCCATTTCGATCGCGGGGATGTAGCTGTCATAGCAGGGTTCCAGCACGATCACTTCATCGCCCGGATGCACTGCGCACAGGATGGTGGTCAGGATGCCCTGGGTGGCACCCGCGGTGACCGTGATCTCGCTGTCCCAGTCGTAGGCGTGGCCGTACAGCTTGCCGATCTTGCTGGCGATGGCCTGGCGCAGCTTGGGCACGCCCGCCATCGGCGGGTACTGGTTCAGGCCAGCGCGCATGGCGTGCGCGACGGCATCGACGATCTTCGGGTCGCAGTCGAAATCCGGGAAGCCCTGGCCGAGGTTGACGGCATTGCGCTCGGCGGCCAGCGCCGACATCACGGTAAAGATGGTGGTGCCGACCTTGGGCAGGCGCGAAGCCGGCGGCGTGAGGGGAGCAAGGGCGCCGGGCAGGGCGGAAAGGTTCGTGGGCATGGGAAGCTGCGTCAGGCTGGGCGGTCGGGATGGGCGGAAAACGATGCTGGCATTCTAGCGGGGATCGGCCGGCGCCTGTGCCGCGGCCTCCTCGCGCGCCGTCAGCCAGTTGGCGAAGGCCTGGGGCAGCAGGATATCCACGCCGCTCTGGCGGCGCAGGCGGCCTTTGAGCTTGAGCACGGCCTTGTCCTTGGAGACCAGGCAGGCGGCGTGGGCAAAGTGCGCCAGCTCGATGAACTTCTGGTCGTCGGTATCGCGGCAGCGCGGCAGCCGGGCCGCCGCGATGTCGGCTTCTTCCGGGATGGCGATGAGGGCGGTCAGCCGGTCGACCGTGGCCATGGCGGCGGGAATATCGACACCAAAATGGGCAAATTGCGGATAAGCCAGCACTCGGCGCAACTCCTCGCGGCAATCGGCGCGGATCACCGCGGCAATGGCGCCGGTGTCCAGCGCGGCCCGGATCGGTTCGACGTGCGGATCCGCAAAGACCAGCAGGTCGACCCAGATGTTGGAGTCGAGCACGACCCGCGGTGCGAGCGGGCCGGGGACGGGGTTGGCCTGTGGGGACGGCGGGGAATTGAGGGGTACTGCGGTAGAGTCGGGGTGCATTCGTTACAATCTGGCCTTTGTATTTGCCGCGATTTTGCCATGCTCATCGTCTTGTCCCCTGCCAAGTCGCTCGACTACGAGACGCCCCCGCGTCTGAAGACCCATACGCTGCCCCGTTTTATCGACCGTTCGGCGGTGTTGATCGAGCGTCTGCGCAAGCTCGCGCCGCAGGATATCGGGGCGCTGATGGACATCTCCGACAAGCTCGCGGTGCTCAACGCCACCCGCTACGGCGACTGGTCGCCGGAATTTACCGCGGCCAACAGCAAGCAGGCCGTGCTCGCCTTCAACGGCGACGTGTACGAGGGGTTCGACGCGTCCAGCCTGTCGGACGATGACCTTGGCTTCGCGCAGAAGCATGTGCGCATCCTGTCCGGCCTGTACGGCGTGCTGCGCCCGCTCGACTGGATGCAGCCCTACCGGCTGGAGATGGGCACGCGCCTGGACAACGTGGCGGGCAAGGATCTCTATGCGTTCTGGGGCGATGACGTCACGCAGTTGCTCAACGATGACTTCAAGGCACAGAAGGCAGAAGGCAGCCCGGCCCTGGTCAACCTGGCCTCCGAGGAATACTTCAAGGTGGTGCGTCCCAAGGTGCTTGGCGCCAGGATCATCACGCCGGTGTTCGAGGACTGGAAGGGCGGCCGCTACAAGATCATTTCCTTTCACGCCAAGCGGGCGCGCGGCTTCATGGCCCGCTACGCGGTGACGCATCGCATCACCGAGCCGGCCAAGCTCAAGCGTTTCGCCGAGCATGGCTACGCCTTTGATGCCGCGGCATCCGACGACGCCCGCTGGGTCTTCCGCCGCCGCCTGGAAGACTGACGCACGCCCCCGAACCCAGTGCCAGGGATGGCCCACAGGCATCCCGGCCCGAACCCTCCGAGACGCCACATCATGAGTTCAGCCCTGCATATCTCCGCCAGCTTCGATTCGGGCGCGATTGAAGTCGAATCGATTGCGCAGGCGAGCGACATCCGCCTGCGCATCCGGGCCGACTCGCATGCAGAGTTCCGCCAGTGGTTCCATTTCCGGCTGCAGGGCGCGGGTGGCCAGGCATGCCGCCTGCAGTTCCTCAATGCCGGCGACTGCACCTACCCCGACGGCTGGCGCGGCTACCAGGCCGTGGCCTCCTATGACCGCGCGCACTGGTTCCGCGTGCCGACCAGCTTCGATGGCAGCACCATGACGGTGGCCTTCACGCCCGAGCATGACAGCGTGTGGCTGGCCTACTTCGAGCCGTACTCCGAGGACCGCCACCTGTCCCTGCTGGCCACTTGCCAGCGTTCGCCGCTGGCGCGGCTGTCACACCTGGGCAGCACGGTGGACGGCCGCGACATGACCGCGGTCACGGTCGGCACGCCCGGCGACGGCAAGAAGGCCATCTGGATGATCGCGCGCCAGCATCCCGGCGAATCCATGGCGGAATGGTTCTGCGAGGGCGTGCTGCAGCGCCTGACGGGCACTGGCATGTGGGCCGGCGACCCGGTGGCGCGCCGCCTGCTGGAGCGCGCCGTGTTCCATATCGTGCCGAACATGAACCCCGACGGCTCGGTGCGTGGCAACCTGCGCACCAATGCGGCTGGCGCCAACCTCAACCGCGAATGGATGGCCCCCAGCGAGCAGACCAGCCCGGAGGTGTATCACGTGCGCCGTGCCATCGAGGCCACCGGCTGCGACATGTTCTTCGACATCCATGGCGACGAGGGCCTGCCCTATAACTTCGTCGCGGGCAGCGAGATGCTGCCCGGCTTTACCGAGGTGCAGAAGGCTGAGCAACTGCGTTTCATCGACGCGTTCAAGCGCGCCACGCCGGACTTCCAGGACGTGCACGGCTACGCCGCCAGCAAGTACAACCAGGACGCGCTCAAACTGGCCTCGAAGTACATCGGCCATACCTTTGGCTGCCTGTCGCTGACGCTGGAGATGCCGTTCAAGGACAATGCCGACCAGCCCGATCCGGCGGTGGGCTGGAATGGCGCGCGCAGCGCCCTGCTGGGCGCTGCGATGCTGCAGGCGGTGCTGGCGCAACTGGGCTGAGGATGTGACCAGGCACCTGGCCGCCGTCTGGACGGGTCAGGTGCAGGGCGGCCCCATGCGGGGCCGAAGCGCCTGGGCAGGCCTCAGTGCGGCTTCTTGGTGGTCGACTTGCTGGTGATGGCCTTGCTGGTCTTGGCGCTGCTGCTCTTGGCCGTCGATTTGCCGCTGCTCGACTTGGACGAGGAGGTCGACTTGGTGGCCTTGCCGGAGCCGGACTTGCTTGCCTTGCTGCCCTTGTGGCCCTTGCTGCTGGTGGCCTGGCGCGTATTGCTGCCGCCGCTGCTGCGCACCGCGGGCGCTGCCGCCGGCTCGCTGATGACGGTGCCGCTGCCATCGAGCAATTCATAGGCCAGCATCATGCCGTCGGCATAGCCGCAGCGCACCTTGACCGGTTCCCACTGGGCTTCGGCGCGGCGCTTGTGGGCGGTCGCGGAAAATGTCACCACCGAGCTGACCGGCACCGCTTGCTTGCCTTGCGAGAAGCGGCCGTCCCATGGCTCGACGGTAGCCTGGCCGGCGCCGAGCGCGCCGGTGGGGATCTTCAAGGCGTCGTAGGTGGCCGAGCGGGGCACGACCCAGCTGGCGTGCGCGGCGCAATCGGCCACATCCGCGCTGGCGTTCTCGGTCTGCATCAGTTGCTCGCGCATCTGCGCACGGTACTCGGCCAGGCTCACGCGGCCTTGCGCGGGCAGGGTCACGGTCTTGGTGGGCGGTGCGGGGGTGGCGGGCGGGGTCGGCGCGGGGCGGGTGGATGCGGAGTTGGCAGCGGCTGCCGGGGTGGCGATGCCGGGGGACATCACGGCGTCGCGATCATTGAGCGGGGTATCGGCGCAGCCCACCAGGGCGATCGCACCTGCCACTGCAGCAGCGAACGCACACAGCCGGCTGCTGAGGAGGTCAGAGATTCGTCGGATCACGGGATCGTCTTGCTTTGGAGCGTAAGGGGTTGGCAAAGGTCTGCCATGATAGAGGAAACCCATGCGGCAAAGTTCCGAAATCTCCCGACTTAAGGGTTCTACCCGAAGGGAATGCATGCGGGATGTGCAGCAGAGTGCAGCACAGGGCAGTGTTTTGCCCGGCTGCACGGGCCGCCCGGGGATGGCGGCGCGAGGCGTGATGCACGAGTGAGATACGTGTGAGGCAAGAGCGGGTGCCGGTGGGCCCGCCACGCAATGCGCGGCGGGCCTCACTGTGTTCAACGCCCTCAAATGCGAAAACGCTGAACCCGCTCAGATCGTCTTGACGAAGGCCTTGAGGCCGTCCAGCAGCGCGTTGAGGTCTGCCTTCAGCTTGCCGAAGCCCGCGTTGTGCACCAGGCCGACTTCGTCCATGTACAGCTTGCGGTTGATCTCAAGCTGCAGGCTGTGGCGCTTTTGCGCCGGCTGGCCCACCACGCGCACGATTTCCACGCCCTTGTAGGGGTGGTTGCGCCAGACGTCGTAGCCCATCTCCTTGAGCACGCCTTCCACGCGGTCCGTGAAGCGCGTGTCACAGGTGGTGCCGTCGCGGTCGCCCACCACGAAGTCCGGATGCTGCAGCCCGGGATGCTCGGTGGCGTACTGCGCCGCCTGACTGGGCATCGAGTGGCAGTTGATGTGCCAGGCGCTGCCGTGCGTGGCGATGGCCTGGTCGGCCAGCTTTTGCAGTTGCGCGTAGTAGGGCAGGTAGTACTGCGTAATGCGCGCCTGCACCTCGGCCACACTCAGCTTGCGGTCGTAGATGGCCTCGCCGGTATCCAGCACGCGCCACACCAGGCCCTTGCCAAGACGGGTCTTGGAGGTTTCCTGGCGCGGGCCGGGCCAGGGCGCGTCGAGCACGGCTTCGTCGATTTCCTCGATGCCGCGGTTGGCATCGAGGTAGCTGCGCGGGAAGCCCGCGCACAGCAGCGCAATGCCGCGTGCGGGAGCGTCGGCGTACAGCTCGTCGACGAAGGTGTCTTCGGCCTGGCGCAGCAGCGGCAGGGGCAAGCCGGCCGCCGGCCGGAAATCGGCCGGGTAGCTGGTAGCGCTATGCGGCGAATCGAGAAAGAGCGGGCTGCTCTCGCCTTGCGGCAGTTGCAGGAGGTAAGGGCTGAGCCCGGTCTTTCGGTCTGCTTCCGTCATGATGTGCGTCGTTTAATCCAGGGTGATCTTGGCTGCGGCGGCGATGCGCTTGTTCTTCGCCACTTCGGACTTGATCTGCGCGGCGAATTGCGCCGGTGTGTTGCCAACCGGCACCGCGCCCAGCTTCTCCAGCTTAGCCTTAACTTCGGGCAGCGCCAGCACCTTGACGGTGGCGTCGTGCAGCTTGGCTTGCACGTCGGCGGGCAGGTTGGCCGGTGCGATCAGGCCAAACCAGGCGGCGTCGTTGACTTCAGGCAGGCCGAGTTCGGCAAACGTCGGCACGTTGGGCAGGGCCGGCACGCGCTTGGGCGAGGCCACGGCCAGGGCGCGCAGCTTGCCGCCTTCGATGAACGGCAGCGAGGACGGCAGGTTGTCGAACAGCACCTGCACCTGGTTGGCCAGTGCATCGTTGAGCGCCGGGCCCACGCCCTTGTACGGCACGTGCAGCAGCTCGGTCTTGCTGCTCATCTTGAACAGCTCGCCCATCATGTGCGAGACGCTGCCGTTGCCGGCCGAGCCGTAGGCCATCTTGTTCGGCTGTGCCTTGGCCAGCGCGATGAAGGCCTTCATGTCGTTGGCCTTCACCGCCGGGTTGATGCTCATCACGTTGGGCACCGAAGCCAGGTTGGTGATGGTGGTGAAGTCCTTGGTGGCGTCGTACGACAGGCGCGGGTACACGGCCGGGTTGATGCCGTGCGTGGAAGCGGTGGCGATGCCCAGGGTGTAGCCGTCCGGCGCGGCCTTGGCCAGGTAACCGGTACCAATGCTGCCGCCGGCGCCGCCGCGGTTGTCCACCACCACGGTCTGGCCCAGTTGCTGGCCGAGCTTGTCGGCCACGATGCGCGCCACGATGTCGGTGGTGCCACCTGCCGGGAACGGCACAACCAGCGAGATCGGCTTGGTCGGGTACGTGCCCTGGGCAGCGGCCGACAGCGACAGGCCGGCGGCGGCGGCGCCAGTGGCGGCGGCAAGGAGGCGGAGCATGTTACGGCGTTGCATGGTTCGGTTCCTGAATGGAGGGAGGAGAGAAGGAGAGCGATGAAAGCGGTGAAAGCGGTGAAAGCGGTGAAAGCGGTGAAAGCGGTGAAAGCGCGGAAAAGAAAGGCTTCCCTGATTCTGCTTGTTCGTGCAGGCACACCGCAAACGAAATAAAATCGTGCGATCATTCCGTTTGGTAGTGAAGTAAGGGGTTATCTATGCGACGCTTATGTCCGTCGCTGACTGAATTGCAAGCCTTCGAGGCCGCCGCACGCTACAACAGCTTCACCACCGCGGCGCGGGAGCTTCACGTCACCCAGGGTGCCGTGAGCAAGCAGGTGCGCAGCCTGGAGGCCTTCCTTGGCGTGGAATTGTTCGAGCGCGTGCGCCAGCGCCTGATGCTGACCGATGCCGGCCAGCGCTACCTGGACCGCATCCGCCCGAGCCTGACCGAGATCGAGGCTGCCACGGTGGAACTGATCGCCAAGCAGGGCCGCGGCGGCACCCTGCATATCGCCAGCATGCCCACGCTGGGCGCCAAGTGGCTGATTCCGCGCTTGCCGCAGTTCTTCGAGAAGCATCCCGACGTCAGCCTTGAATTCGTCCCGCACGCGCAGGGCTACGATTTTTCCCAGCCCGACCTCGATGCCGCTATCCGCTTCGGCGACGGTATGTGGCCTGGCAGCCTTGCCGACTACATGACTGGCCGCGAAGTGCTGCCCGTGTGCCGCCCGGCCCTGCTGGCCGGCGAGCCGGAAGGCATGGCGCGCGTGCCCTCGGCGCTGCTGCGTTTTCCCCTGCTGCATCACACCACCGTACCCGAAGCCTGGCCCGACTGGTTCGCCGAGCTTGGCGTGGCGACCCGCAAGGCGTGGAGCGGCGCGCGCTTCGACCAGTTCTCGCTGCTGACGCAGGCGGCGATGTCGGGGCTCGGCATCGCGCTGATCCCGCGCTGCCTGATCGAGGAGGAGCTCGCCACCGGCGTGCTGGTGGTGGCGCATCCGGCGCGGGTGCTGAGCAAGAAGGGCTACTACCTTTGCTATCCCGAGCAGAAACAGCATCTGCCGGCACTGCAAACCTTTCGCCAGTGGGTGATGGAAGGCGTCGACGTGGTGGCGTGAGCCGCGCGCCGCCGCTGTAATCAAAACTTACGCTTTTCCGCGACGGTTTTTTCCGCCCGCCTGCGTTTAAGAGACATGACAGACATGACAAGCCTGCGCGCAAACCGCGCCAGGCTGTGGATTGTGGACTGGAGCTTCTCATGCGCAGATCAATGCCCCTCTCATTTAGCCTTGCCCGCCTGGGCGTCGCCGTGACGGCGGCGTTCGCGTTGGCGCCGGCATTCGCTCAAACCATCGTGATCGCACCCACGGCGCCCCCGCCGATGCGCCAGGAGGTCCTGCCGCCCGCGCGTGGCGGCTATGTCTGGGATCCGGGCCACTGGCAATGGCGCAATGGCGCCTACGTCTGGGTGGGCGGCCATTGGCGCCCGGCCAGGGCGGGCTACCGCTGGGTGCCGGGGCACTGGGTGGCGCGTGGCCCGCAATGGCGCTGGGTCGAAGGGCATTGGGCGCCGTGAGCGGCATGGCATTCGTCAAGCGCGATGGCAGTCACCACAGCAAGGGGTAACCGATGAAAAGCCTTCTGATCGCGGCGCTTGTCGCCGTCACGTTGTCTGGCTGCGTGATCGTGCCGGCCCGGCCCGCTTACTACCACTATCGCGCGCCGGTTTTTGTTTACTGACGAGGCAAGCCGCGCCCGCCCCAGGGGGCGCGCGGCTTGTGAGAAGGACGAACCGGCAACGCGGAACCACACCCATTGAGCGACACAGATCCGGACGATGCGCTGCTGGCGCGGGTCGGCAGGCATGATGCAGCCGCGGTGCGCGAGATGGTTTCGCGCAAGCTGCCGCGCGTGCTGGCGCTGGCTACGCGCATGCTGGGCGACCGCGGCGAAGCGGAAGACGTGGCGCAGGAAGTCTTTGTGCGGTTGTGGAAGCAGGCCGCGCGCTGGCAACCCGGGCGGGCGCGCTTTGACACCTGGCTGCATCGTGTGGCGCTGAACCTTTGCTACGACCGCTTGCGCGGCGCGCGCGAGCAGGCCATGGAGCCGGTGCCCGAGCAGGCGGCGCCCGGGGCCGGGCCCGAGGAAGCGCTGGATGCGGCGGCGCAGGGCGCGCGCGTAGGCGCGGCGCTGGCGAAGCTGCCCGCGCGCCAGCGCGAGGCGCTGGTGCTGCAGTATTACCAGGAGTTGCCTAATGGCGAGGCCGCCGCGCTGATGGGCATCAGTATCGAGGCGCTGGAAAGCTTGCTCGCTCGCGCACGCCGCAACCTGCGCGATTTGCTCATGCAAGACGGCCATCATGAGGATTTGCGATGACACCCGAGAGATTTCGCGCACTGATCGAGAGCTATGGTGCCGATCCGGCACGCTGGCCCGAAGGGGAGCGCGCCGCGGGCCAGGCCATGGCCGCCGCGCCCGGGCATCTTGGCGCGCTGGCCGAAGCCGCTGCGCTCGACCGCTTGCTGGCCGCGCATCAGGTGGCCGCGCCGGAGGTGGCGTTGCAGCGCCGCATTGCGGCGAGCGCGCCCGCGCCGCGCGCGCCGTGGTGGTGGTCCGGGCTAGGGCTGGCCGGCGTCGGCCTGGCCGGCACCTTGGCAGGCGCGTTGCTGGTCTCGGCCGTGCTGGCCACGGTGCCGGCGCCGGCCGCCATCGATCTGCCCTACGCCCCGACCGGCTTTGGTGGCATGGCGCATAACGGGAGCGAGGAATGAACGAGCGTACGCCGAAGCGGCTCAAGGTAGCGCTGGCGGTCTCCGTGCTGGTCAACGTGTTCCTGCTGGGCGCGATTGGTGGTGGCGGCTATCGCTGGTACGCCGTGGAGCGCCAGGCGGCCGCGCAGCCGCGCGGCCTGCGTTTTGCCGCCGACGGACTGGAGGCCGAGCAGCGCAGGCAATTCCTGCAAGGCTTGCGGGCGGCCCGCCGTGCCGCGGCGTCGGACGTGGACGCCGCGCGCGACGGACGCCACCAGGTGGAGCAATTGCTGCGGCAGCCGCAGTTCGAGCGCGACGCGCTGGCGGCGGCATTGGCCCGCACGCGCGAGGCCGATGCCGCGGTGCGTGCCCGCCTGGAAAGCAGCGTGGTGGATTTCGCCGCCACGCTGTCGCCCGAGGAGCGGCAGACGCTGGCCGATGCACTGGTCCAGCGCGGCCCGCTGCGCACCGGCCAGGCGCGGCCCGCGAAGGCGGCGCCATGATGCGGCGATCGACCACGATGGCAATGGCGATAGCGATAGTGATAGCGACAAAGCCAACAGGCACTTCCCAGGGGAGCAACGCATGACAAACACCGCCATGACGGCCGCGGCCGTCGCGGTCAACCGGTTCGGGCTGGGCGCGCGCCCGGACGAGCCGCTGCCAGCCGATCCGCGTGGCTGGCTGCTGGGCCAGTTCGAGCACTACGAGGCCAGGCCCGCGGCCTGGAGCGTACAGCCGGACACGGCCGCGCTGGCCGGTGAGTTCGGCGCCCAGCAGCGCGAGGTGCGCCAGGCGCAGGCCGATGCGAAGACCGCGGCGCGCCAGCAATTGCAGCGCGAGACGCGCGAGGCCTATCGCGATGCCGTCGACGCGCGCGTGACCAGTGCGCTGGTGACGCAAGCGCCGTTTGTCGAGCGGCTGGTGCATTTCTGGTCCAATCACTTCGCGGTCTCGGCGGAGAAGCCGGCCGTCGCCGCGCTGGCCGGCGCGTTCGAGGCCGAGGCGATCCGCCCGCATGTGCTCGGACGCTTCGAGGACATGCTGGTCGCGGTGGAGCGCCATCCCGCCATGCAGGTCTTCCTGGACCAGGTCCGCTCGATCGGCCCCGACAGCATGGCGGCGCGGGTGGCCGCGCAGCGCGCACCCGAGCGCCAGCTCGGATTGAACGAAAACCTTGCGCGCGAAATCATGGAACTGCATACGCTGGGCGTGCGCAGCGGCTACCAGCAGGCCGACGTGACCGAGTTCGCGCGCGCGCTGACCGGCTGGAGCATCGGCGGCCTGGGTGCGCGTGACGACGGCGAGCCCGGGCGCTTCCAGTTCCGTGCGCGTGTGCATGAACCTGGCACCCGCACTATCCTCGGCCGCAGCTACCCGCAGCAGGGCGAGGCGCAGGCGCTGGCCGTGCTGCATGATCTTGCGCAGAGCGAGGCCACGGCCAATCACCTGGCCACCAAGCTGGTGCGCCACTTCGTTGCCGATGCGCCGCCGCCCGCGCTGGTGGCGCGCTTGTCGCAGGCGTACCTGCGTAGCGGTGGCGCGCTGCCCGAGATGTACCGCGCGCTGGTGCAGTCGCCCGAGGCCTGGGCCAGCGAGCCGGCAAAATTCAAGACGCCGTGGGAGTGGACCCTTTCCTCCCTGCGCGGGTTGGGATTGCGCGAGGCGGGCGCACAGCACTTCGCGCCCATGCTGACCCAGCTCGGACAGCCGGTCTGGCGGCCGGGCTCGCCAGCGGGCTACGACGACATTGCCGCAAGCTGGGCCGCGCCCGATGCGCTGGTGCGCCGGGTTGAGCTGGTGCAGCGGCTGGTGGCGCGCGTCGGCGACCGGATCGACGCGCGCGAGCTCGGCCCCAAGCTGCTTGCGGGCACGTTGTCGGCACCAACCGCTGCCGCCATCGCGCGTGCCGAAAGCGCGCAGACCGCACTGGCCTTGCTGCTGGTGTCGCCCGATTTTCAACGGAGGTGATTGCCATGTTTTCCCGCCGAGATTTCCTCCGCGCGACGGGCGGTGCCACCGCCATGCTTGCATTGCCGCGCCTCACGCTTGCCAGCGTCGATTCCGATCGCCGCTTCGTCTTCGTCATCCAGCGCGGCGCCGCCGATGGCCTGAACACGGTTATTCCCTACGCCGATCCTGGTTACGCCCGCCTGCGTGGCGCGCTGGCCATCGACGCGGCGCAAGCCACCAAGCTCGATGGCACGTTCGCGCTGCATCCCGCGCTGACGGAAACGGCACGGATGTACGCCGCCGGGCAGGCGCTGTTCGTGCAGGCAGTGGCATCGCCATATCGCGAGCGTTCGCACTTCGATGGCCAGAACGTGCTGGAGACCGGCGGCGCCGCGCCTTACCAGGTGAAAGATGGCTGGATGAACCGGCTGGTGAGCCTGCTGCCCAAGCGGCCCGAGAATGCCATCGCCTTCGCGCCCACGGTGCCGGCGGCGCTGCGCGGGCCGGTGGAGGTCGGCTCCTATGCGCCATCGGCACTGCCGTCAGCGCCTGATGACCTGCTCGCGCGCGTCGGGCAGCTCTACGAGATGGATCCGCAGTTGCATCCGCTCTGGAACGCGGCCATGCAGGCACGCGGGCTGGCAGGCGACGCCGGTGCGCGCCAGGATCCGGCCAGCCTTGGCCGTCTCGCCGCCGGCTTCCTGGCGCGCGCGGACGGGCCGCGCATTGCCATGATCGAGACCGGCGGCTGGGATACGCACAGTGCGCAAGCGCCACGCCTTGCGGCTCGCCTCAAGGCCCTGGACACCATGCTGGCAGCACTGCGCGACGGGCTGGGCCCGTCATGGGAGCGCACCACCGTGCTGGTGGCCACGGAGTTCGGGCGCACCGCCGCCGCCAACGGCACCGGCGGCACCGATCACGGCACCGGCGCGGCGGCGATGTTGCTGGGCGGCGGGGTCAAAGGCGGGCGCGTGCTGGCCGACTGGCCGGGGCTGGCGCAGGGATCGCTTTACCAGGGGCGCGACCTGGCGCCGACCACGGAACTGGATGGGTTGATCGCCGCGGCAGCGGCACAGAGCTTCGGGCTGGATAGCGAGCGCGTGGCGCGCACGCTGTTCGGGCGCGGGCGGGGGGACGGGGGCGAGCAGGGGGGAATGCTGGGCGGACTGCTGCGCGCCTGAAACACAGGGGCAGCAGTCCAGACCCGGTGGCGTTACTTGGAGAGCAGGCGCATCGCCTGCTCCAGTCCGCCGAGCGTGACCGGATACATGCGCGACTTCATGATCTGGTTGATCACCGTGACCGACTGCCGGTATTGCCACAGGCCTTCGGGTTCGGGGTTGAGCCAGACGAAGCGCGGGAACTGCTCGATCAGGCGGTTGAGCCATACCGCCCCGGCTTCGGGGTTGTTGTACTCCACCGAGCCCCCGGGCTGCAGAATCTCGTACGGGCTCATGGTGGCATCGCCGACAAAGATCACCTTGTAGTCCGGCGTGTACTTGTGGATCAGGTCCCACGTGGCGATCTTCTCCGCATGGCGGCGGCGATTGTTCTTCCAGACGTAGTCGTACACGCAGTTATGGAAGTAGTAGTACTCCAGGTGCTTGAACTCGGTCTTGGTGGCCGAGAACAATTCCTCCACGCGCTTGATGTGGTCGTCCATCGAGCCGCCGACGTCCATCAGCATCAGCACCTTGACCTTGTTGTGGCGCTCCGGGCGCAGCTTGATGTCGAGCAGGCCGGCATTGGCGGCGGTGGAGTGGATGGTGTCGTCCAGGTCCAGCTCGGTTTCCGCGCCTTCGCGCGCGAAACGGCGCAGGCGGCGCAGCGCCACCTTGATATTGCGCGTGCCGAGTTCGACCTGGTCGTCGTAGTCCTTGTAGGCGCGGGTTTCCCACACCTTGATGGCGGTGCGGTTGCCCTTGGACGGGCCGCCGATGCGGATGCCTTCCGGGTTATAGCCGCCGTGCCCGAACGGCGAGGTGCCGCCGGTGCCGATCCACTTGTTGCCGCCCTCGTGTTTTTCCTTTTGCTCGTCGAGCAGCTGCTTGAGCCGCTCCATCAGCTTGTCGAGGCCCCCCATGGCTTCGATCTTGGCCTTCTCCTCGGCCGAGAGCTCGCGCTCCAGCGTCTTTTGCAGCCAGTCCAGGGGGATGTCGGATTTCCAGTCGACCAGGCTTTCGATGCCCTTGAAGTAGGCGGCAAAGGTCTGGTCGAACTTGTCGAAGTGCTTCTCGTCCTTGACCAGCGTCATGCGCGACAAGTAGTAGAACTCGTCGATCGACGGCGTGATCACCTCGGCCTTGAGCGCTTCCAGCATGGTCAGGTATTCCTTGACCGAGACGGGCAGCTTGGCGTGGCGCAGCGAGAAGAAAAAATCGATCAGCATGGTGGGCTCGCTTAGAGTTTCCCGGAGCGGGTGCGGCGGTTTGCGTGCCGGTTCACGAGGCGCGCCCCGGCAGGTCCAGGCGGTATTGCAGGTGGCGCTTCACCGTCGGCCATTCGCTGGCGATGATGGAGAACACCACGGTATCGCGCAGCGAACCGTCGGGCATGCGCTGGTGGTTGCGCAGCACGCCGTCCTGCTTGGCGCCAAGCCGGGCGATGGCGGTGCGGCTCTGGTGGTTCATCCAGTGCGTGCGGAACTCCACGGCGATGCATGCCAGCTGCTCGAACGCGTGCGTGAGCAGCATCAGCTTGCATTCGGTGTTCACGGCGCTGCGCTGCACGCGCTGCGCATGCCAGGTATGGCCGATCTCCAGGCGCCGGTTGACGCCGTCGACATTGAAGCAACGCGTCGCGCCCACCACCGCGCCCGGCACGCCATCGCGGACTTCGCGGATCACGAACGGCATCGCGCCCTGCTGCTCGCGCATCTGCAGCGCGGTGTCGGTCCACGCGCGCACCTGGTCCGGCGCCGGCACCGAGGTGTACCAGAGCTTCCACAGCTCACCGTCGGCGACGGCGGCCTGTACCTCGGCCTCATGCTCCGGGCGCAGCGGCTCCAACAGGGCGTGCTGGCCGCGCAGGGTGACGGGTTCGATAAAGCGTGCCATGGCGCGGCGCTCAGCGGTTGGCGCGGTTCATGAAGACGAGGCGCTCGAACAGGTGCACGTCCTGCTCGTTCTTCAGCAGCGCGCCGTGCAGCGGCGGGATTGCGGCCTTCTTGTCCGGGCTCTTGAGCGCTTCGGGCGGGATGTCCTCGGCCATCAGCAGCTTGAGCCAGTCGATCAGTTCCGACGTGGAGGGCTTCTTCTTCAGGCCCGGCAGGTTGCGCATTTCATAGAAGGACTCGAGCGCGGCGGCCACCAGCTCGCGCTTGATGCCGGGATAGTGCACGTCGACGATGCGCTGCATGGTCTCCGCGTCGGGGAACTTGATGTAGTGGAAGAAGCAGCGGCGCAGGAAGGCGTCGGGCAGCTCCTTCTCGTTGTTCGAGGTGATGATCACCAGCGGGCGATGGCGCGCCTTGACGAGCTCGCGCGTCTCGTACACATAGAATTCCATGCGGTCGATTTCACGCAGCAGGTCGTTCGGGAATTCGATGTCGGCCTTGTCGATCTCGTCGATCAGCAGCACCACTTGCTGGTCGGCCTCGAAGGCCTGCCAAAGCACGCCCTTGATGATGTAGTTGCGGATGTCGTGGACGCGGTCGTCGCCGAGCTGCGAATCGCGCAGGCGCGACACCGCGTCGTATTCATACAGGCCCTGCTGCGCTTTGGTGGTGGACTTGATGTGCCACTGCAGCAGGGGCATGCCGAGCGCCGCGGCCACCTCCTCGGCCAGCATGGTCTTGCCGGTGCCGGGCTCGCCCTTGATCAGGAGCGGGCGCTGCAGGGCGCGGGCGGCATTGACGGCCAGCTTGAGGTCATCGGTGGCGACGTATTGCTGCGTGCCTTCGAAACGGTTTTGCTGGTTCTGGCTGGCGTTGGTGGTGTTGGACATGGGGCAACCTGAAGGGGTTTGTGCGTGTCGGAATTGGCCAGTATAAAAGAGCTTTTCGGTTCGCGTGTGGCTCGCCGTGCCATGCTGGACTGCCACGTGCAGCGTGCTGTACAATGCGGCGGTTTGACGCGCCCCCCACGTCCAAGACTCCACCCCCCTCGCTTTGTCCGCCTTGTCACTCCCGCGGTCCTTGCCAGGAGGCGGCGATGACAAGAGATGGTTACAGAATGAGGCGGAGACAACGCCGAGATGCACCGGCAGCGCTTACCACGGCGCGCGGGTATCCGGCCCACGCTGGCAGCACCGCATCTACCCGCGGGCAGATACGGTCCGGCCGGACGCATTCTGAAGCCATTTCCGACCGGTTGGGCAGGTCACGCAGGGTTTAACACTTCCAATCAGCTACGACAATGAAAAAGCTCCTCACGATGGTGGTGCTGGGCGCGGCCGCAACGGCTGCGCAAGCCCAGGAAGTCAAGGGCAATGTGGACGCCGCCAAAAACAAGGTCGCGATGTGTATTGGTTGCCATGGGATTCCCGGCTATCGCGCCTCCTTCCCCGAGGTGTACCAGGTGCCCCTGCTCGGCGGCCAGAACGCCAAGTACATCGAGAATGCGCTCAAGGAATACCAGAAGGGCGACCGCAAGCACCCGACCATGCGTGGCATTGCCGCGACCCTGACCGACCAGGACATCGCCGACGTGGCTGCCTACTACGCGCAGCAGTCTTCCAGCACGCAAAACAACACCCAGAAGTAAGAGGACCCACCCATGAATACGCTTAAGACGCTTTCGCTCGCGATCGGCGCACTCGTGCTGGGCGCCTCGGCCATCACCGCCTCGGCTGCCGACCTCGCGCGCGGCAAGGCGCTGGTGGAGAAGGGCAACTGCGCGGCCTGCCACGGCGCCGGCATGAATGCCCCGATCACCCCGGATTACCCGAAGCTGGCCGGCCAGCATGCCGACTACCTGTACCACGCGCTGGCTGCCTACCAGATCACCACCAACCCGCAGGTGGGCCGCTCCAATGCCATCATGGCTGGCCAGGTCAATGCCAACCCCGGCGTGACGGGCAAGGATGGCAAGCCGCGTCCCTTCACCCGGGATGAGCTGAAGGATATCGCCGCCTACATCGAATCGCTGCCGGGCGGCCTGGTCCTGAAGAAGTAAGCCAGACGGCGCCGGCCCAGGCCGCGCGCGGGTCCGGAACAAGAAAAAGCCGCTGGTCCCAGCGGCTTTTTCTTTGCCCGCGGCCCGGTGCGCAAGCGCCCCGGGCGGCGTCAGGCGGCTCAGTTGCCGGTGCCCTTGGCCAGGCGGCGTGCCTTGACGGCGCTGGCCAGGGTTTCGAGCACCTTTACCGAATCGTCCCATCCGATGCAGGCATCGGTGACCGACTGGCCGTAGGTGAGGTCTTCCACTGGCGTGCCCTGGGCGTGGTCTTGGCGGCCGCCCACCAGGTGGGATTCCACCATCACGCCGACGATGCGCTCGTCGCCCGCGGCCATCTGGCGGCCGATGTCCTCGCAGACCGGGATCTGGTTCTCGTGCTTCTTGCTGCTGTTGGCGTGGGAGGCATCGATCATCAGGCGCGCGGCCAGGCCGGCCTTGGAAATCGCTTCGCAGGCTTCCTGCACGCTGGCGGCATCGTAGTTAGGCGCCTTGCCGCCGCGCAGGATGATGTGGCAATCCTCATTGCCCGAGGTCGACACGATGGCGGAGTGCCCGCCCTTGGTCACCGACAGGAAATGGTGGGGCTGCGAGGCGGCCTTGATCGCATCGACAGCGATCTTGACGTTGCCATCGGTGCCGTTCTTGAATCCGACCGGGCACGACAGTCCGGAGGCGAGCTCCCGGTGCACCTGGCTTTCCGTGGTGCGCGCGCCGATGGCGCCCCAGCTGACCAGGTCGGCGATGTATTGCGGGCTGATCATGTCGAGGTATTCGGTACCGGTCGGCACGCCCAGCTCGCTGATGTTCAGCAGCAGTTCGCGCGCGGTGCGCAAGCCATCGTTGATCTTGAAGCTGCCGTCCATATGCGGGTCGTTGATCAACCCCTTCCAGCCCACGGTGGTGCGCGGCTTTTCGAAATACACCCGCATCACGACTTCCAGCTCCCCGGCAAAACGGTCGCGCTGGACCTTGAGCAGCTTGGCGTACTCGAGCGCGGCACGGGTGTCGTGGATGGAGCAGGGGCCGATGATCACGATCAGGCGGTCATCCATGCCGTGCAGGATCCGGTGCATGGACTGGCGCGCGCCGTAGATCACGTCGGACGCCTTTTCGGAGCAGCCGAACTCGCGGATCAGGTGCGCCGGGGGCAACAATTCCTTGAGTTCGCGAATACGCAGGTCGTCGGTGTTCTTCAGCATGATGGCTCCGGATTTTGTAGGGTCGTGTGTTTGGGGTGTCTGGGCTAGAGCTGGGTGCGGGCCGGTATAAAAAAAGCCGCCAGGTTCGCTGGCGGCTTTTTTTGAATTCTGGAGGCACTTACGATCGTCCCTCTCCATCCGCCAGCGGTGCGAGATCGCTAAAAAAGTAAAAATAAAACTTAGCGGACATGGATGGGATGCGGCTCAAATGGCGTCGATTATTTGCGGCAATGCGTCACGAGATGGCAGAAAATTGCGCAGACCCTGCCGGTTTTGCCGGCGAAGACCGTTGACCATCGGGTAACGAAGCATCTTTATAGCGCGTTTTAAGGGGCTTGGCAAGCGTCTGGCATTGGCCCAGCCACAATTTCCGTCCGTCCGATGGCGGGTCCCGGATCCAGTTCCAGCCCGCGCATCACGGCGGCGGTGCGGTTCTCCACGCCCAGCTTCACGTACACATGCTGGAGGTGTTTTTGCACCGTGCGGGCGCTGATGCCGAGCATGCCCGCGATTTCACGGTCCGTCTTGCCGTGCGCCAGCCAGCGCAGCACCTGCTGCTCGCGCGCGGTCAGCCTGGCGAGCATGGAGAGCGCCTGGCCATCCTGGCAGCGGCTGGATGTGAGCATTGCGGCGGCTTTGGGCTGCGCGCCGGTACGCAATGCTGCGTATTGGCGCCTTCCCGTGCGTGAACCAACATGAATGAGGCCAGTATAGGCGTCGCCAGCGCGCACCGCAGTGCGGCGGCGGCGCCTGCACCGGTTTGCCCGGGGGGAAGACAGGCGAACGCGGCGTGCCGGGCAGCTCAGGCACGCGGGGCTGAGGGGGAGGGAAACATCATGGCGATCGATGAGGGGAGGCTAAACGCCTTCATGGGGCAGTTCGTCCAGGATCTGGGCGCGGTGATGCATGCAGCCACCATCGTGGTCGGCGATACGCTTGGCCTGTACAAAGCCTTGGCCGAGAAACCGATGACAGTGCAGGTGCTGGCCGAGAAAACCCATACCGATGAGCGCTATCTGCTCGAGTGGCTGTCCGCGCAGGCGGCCAGCGGTTATGTCGCGTACGACCCGGCCACCGATCTGTTCAGCCTGACCGAGGAGCAGGCCTTCGCGCTGGCCCAGGAGGGCAGCCCCGCCTTTATTCCCGGCGCCTTCCAGATCGCCGTCGCGCAATTCAAGGCGATTCCCAAGATCGTTGACGCCTTTCGCAATGGGCGCGGGCTGGGCTGGCATGAACACGATCCGTCACTGTTTCACGGCACCGAGCGGTTTTTCCGTCCGGGCTATGCGGCGCACCTGACGGCGGAATGGATTCCCGTGCTGGACGGTGTGCAGGCCAAGCTGCAGGCTGGTGCTCGCGTCGCCGACGTGGGCTGCGGGCATGGCGCCTCCACCATCATCATGGCGCAGGCGTATCCGGCATCGGAGTTCTACGGCTTTGACTACCACGAGCCGTCGATCCGCTTCGCCACCGAGGCGGCAGCGCGCGCCGGCGTGCAGGACCGCGTGCATTTCGAGGTGGCAAAAGCCAAGGAGTATGGCGGCAAGGATTACGACCTGGTGGCCGTGTTCGACTGCCTGCACGATATGGGCGATCCGGTCGGCGCCGCCGCGCATGTGCGCGAGACCTTGCGCCCGGACGGCACCTGGATGATCGTCGAGCCTTTCGCCAACGACCGGCTCGAAGACAACCTGAACCCGGTCGGGCGGGTGTTTTACTCGGCCTCGACCTTCATCTGCACGCCAGCGTCGCGCTCGCAGGAGGTGGGGCTGTGCCTGGGCGCCCAGTCGGGCGAGGCACGCATGCGCTCAGTGGTGCAGCAGGGCGGGTTTTCGCGTTTTCGCCGGGCGGCACAAACGCCGTTCAACCTGATCTACGAGGCGCGGCCCTGAACGGCTAGGGACCGCGCCCGACCTGCCCAGCCTGCGGGACGGCAATCAGGCCGTGCCGCCCACCGTCATGTTCTCGATGCGCAGGGTCGGCTGGCCCACGCCTACCGGCACGCTCTGGCCTTCCTTGCCGCACACGCCCACGCCCGAGTCCAGGCGCATGTCGTTGCCGATCATGGTGACGTCCTTGAGCGATTCCGGGCCGTTGCCGACCAGCGTGGCGCCCTTGACCGGGGCGGTGATCTTGCCGTCCTCGATCAGGTAGGCCTCGCTGGCGGAGAACACGAACTTGCCGTTGGTGATGTCAACCTGACCGCCGCCGAAGTTGACCGCGTAGAGGCCGCGCTTGACGCTGGCGATGATCTCCTGCGGGTCGCGGTTGCCGTTGAGCATGTAGGTGTTGGTCATGCGCGGCATCGGCAGCGCGGCGTAGCTCTCGCGGCGCGCGTTGCCGGTTACCGGCATCTTCATCAGGCGCGCGTTGAGCGTGTCCTGGATATAGCCCTTGAGGATGCCATCCTCGATCAGCGTGGTGCACTGGGTCGGGTTGCCCTCGTCGTCGAGGTTGAGCGAGCCGCGGCGGTTGGCCAGTGTGCCGTCGTCCACCACCGTCACGCCCTTGGCCGCCACGCGCTCGCCCATGCGGCCGGCGAAGGCCGACGAGCCCTTGCGGTTGAAATCGCCTTCCAGGCCATGGCCGATGGCCTCGTGCAGCAGCACGCCGGGCCAGCCCGGGCCGAGCACGACGGTCATCGCACCGGCGGGAGCCGGACGCGCCTCGAGGTTGACGAGCGCCGAGGCCACGGCCTCGTCCACGTACTGGCGCAGCAGCTCATCGGTGAAATAGCCGTAGGCATAGCGCCCGCCGCCGCCGGAGGAGCCGATCTCGCGGCGCCCGTTCTGCTCGGCGATCACCGTGACGGAGACCCGCACCAGCGGGCGCACGTCGGCGGCGATGACGCCGTCGCTGCGCGCCACCAGCACCACATCGTATTCACCGGCCAGGCCAGCCATCACCTGCACCACGCGCGGGTCCTTGGCACGGGCCATGCGTTCCACGCGCTCGAGCAGCGCCACCTTTTCGGCGGCGTCCATCGAGTCCAGCGGGTCATTGGGCGAGTACAGGTTGCGCCCGCCCTGGGAGGCCATCTTGCTCGCCACCTTGACGCGGCCGCTGCCAGCGCGGCCGATGGTGCGGGTTGCGGCGCCGGCCTTGAGCAAGGCGTCCAGGCTGATGTCGTCGGAGTAGGCAAAGGCGGTCTTGTCGCCGGACACGGCGCGCACGCCAACGCCCTGGTCGATGCTGAAGCTGCCCGACTTGACGATGCCTTCTTCCAGGCTCCACGCTTCGTTGCGGGTGTACTGGAAGTAGAGGTCGGCGTAATCGACCTTATGCGTGAAGATGTCCGCCAGCACGCGCTGCAGGTTGGTTTCGTCCAGGCCGTAGGGCGCCAGCAGCAATTGCTGGGCGGTGGCGAGGTTGCGGATTCCGAGGTCGCCGGCGTTCATGGTTGTCCTTTATCGTCGTGCCGCGGTGGCGAAATGACGCCGCCGCGTAAAAATCTGGGATGCTGGCGATTCCGGGGAATTGGGGAATCGGCCAGGTCATTGCTTGTACATGCTACAGCACCCGATGGCGCAGCGCAGGCAGGTTCTGACGCACCTCGTCCAGGCGCGCGGGGTCGATCAGCCCGCTTACCACGCCTTCGCCTTCCGGCAGCACCGCCATCACCTCGCCCCAGGGGTCGATCAGCATCGAGTGGCCCCAGGTGCGCCGTCCGTTCTCGTGCTTCCCACCCTGTGCGGCGGCCAGCACATAGCACTGGTTTTCGATGGCGCGGGCGCGCAGCAGGATCTCCCAGTGCGCCTGGCCGGTGGTGTAGGTGAAGGCGGCCGGCATCAAAATCAAGCTGGTACCGCCGCCCGCCGCGAGCTGTCGGTAGAGTTCCGGAAAGCGCAGGTCATAGCAGACCGACATGGCGACCCGCCCACAGGGCGCCTCGAAGCTGACCGGAGTCTGGCCGGCCAGGATGGTACGCGATTCGTCGTAGCTTTCGCTGCCGCGGGTGAAGCCAAACAGGTGGATCTTGTCGTAGCGCGCCACGCGTTCGCCGCGCGGGTCGTAGACGAGCGACGTGTTGTAGACGCGGGCCTCGTCCTCGCACCACAAGGGCAGGGTGCCGCCGACCAGCCAGATCCGGTGGCGCCGCGCGGCGTCGGCCAGGAATGACTGGATCGGCCCGTCGCCGTCGCGCTCGCGGATGGCTACCTTGTCGCCTTCGCGCAGGCCCATCATGCAGAAGTACTCCGGCAGCAGCACCAGCTCGGCGCCGCCCTTGGCGGCCTGCGCGATCAGCGCGTCGGCGCGGGCCAGGTTGGCCTCGGGCGAAACCCCGCTGACGGTCTGGATGGCAGCGACGCGAAAAGGGGTCGCGCCGTGGGCCGCGCTGGGTGCTGATGCGGAGGCGTTTGCAGTCATGAAGCGGTTTCCTTGGCTTGCGGCGGCTGCGCGGCGGGGCTCGGACGGCAGGGCCAGTCGCTACGGTTATGGCGCCGGGTAGACACGATTGAACAAACCCTGCACGGGCGGCGAATCGGTCTTATTCTCCCCCACTTTGATGATCTGCGGGTTCGCCCAGCCACCGCTGATATGGAAGCGGCGGCTGAAGGCCTTGGAGAATTCGTCTGCGAACAGCAACTGCGCCGCCAGTGTGCCGATGCCGAGCGCGGGATTGATGAACGCCGCCGCCACCGAGGCGGAGGTGGCGTTGATGCGCGGCACGACCGTCACGTTCAGGTCCTGCGTTTCGCGCGGGATGTTCGCGCTGCCGGTCATCGAGGCGCGCAGTTGTCCGCCCTTGAGCGCGAAGTCCTTGGTGCTGGCCACGCCGTTCTCGATCGTGCCGGTGCCGGTGATCTCGTCGAACACCATGCCCTGGCCCGCCACGCCGCGAAAGTCGAAGGTGGCCAGCCGCATCAGGCCTTGCAGGCTGAGCACGCCCAGCAGCTTGGCCGCGCCAGGGTCCACGCTGAGGATCTGGCCATTCTCCAGCTGCAGCTTCATCCGGCCCGACAAGGTAGGGTAGTCGATCGACAGCGGCGAGCCGCGCCATCCGACCCGGCCTTCGAAGGTGCCGTGGCCATCAGCCAGCATGTGGGGCAGGCCCATGCGTTCGAGTACCTGGCCGCCGTTGCGCACGTCGAGCTTGAAGTCGAGCAGCGTGCGGCGCTCGGCGGCAGCGCCTTCGCGCACCCGGCGCGGCAAGCGCCAGCTGCCGCTGCCGGTAAATGTCGCGCCCGGTTGCTCGATGACCAGACGGTCCAGTGTCCATACGGGCTCGCCGCCGTCTTCGCTGGAGCGCGCCTTGACCTCCAGCTTGCCGAAGTCGCGGCCGTGCAGTTCGAACCGCTCGGCAACCAGGTCCAGCGCGGGCAGGTCGCTGGTGCCGCCGTCGAGCGGGTCGCCGGCGCTGGCGGCGTCGCCCGTGTCCGGAATGCTCAGATGCGACAGGCGCAGCGTGAGCGCGCCTGCGGGGGTGGCCGCATCGCTGCGCCAGCGCAGGTTCCCCGCCACCTGGCGGGACTCGATCTGCATGCCCCAGCCAGCGCTTTCGCGGGTGGCCTCGAGCACGACATCGTCAAACTCGCGGCCAAAGGCGTGCAGCGCGCGCGCGCGCGCGGAAATGCGTTCCGGCAGGTAGGCGGACACCGGTGCGGCATTGCCTGCACTGGCCTTGCCGGCTTCCGCCAGCAACGCGCGCCACGCGTCCAGGTCGAAGCGGCTGGCCGTGAGCGCCGCGGTGACGCCGCTGGCGGGCTGCGGTGCCGGCTGCTCGATGCCGATCCCGCCGGCTTGCACTTCCACTGCGTCGCCATTGCGGCGCAGCAGGTAGCGTGCATTGAGCACGTTGCCGTATTGCGCCAGCATCTCCTCGCTGCCGGCGCGGGCGGATGCCGGGCGCAGCTCAAAGCGCATTGGCACGGCCTGCGCCGCGCTCTTGGCCATGGGTGCGGGCAGGTTCACCGCCAGCCCGGCCAGCTCCGATGCGACCGTGATCTGGGGCTGGTGATCGCGCACGCCGATCACGGCGCTGTAGTTGGTGCTGCCTTCCAGTTTTTGTACCAGCCCGGCCGCCGGCGAGGCGCCAAACGCCTCGCGGATGCCCTGGGCGGTGAGGTTGCCACCGGCATTGACCCGGATCGTGCCGTCGGGCTGGCTGCCCCCGCCGGCGCGAATCTCGCCGCCCAGGAAGCGGGCGCGCAGGTCGTTGAGCTGGAAGCCGTGCTCGTTGAAAGCGACGACGCCGGTGGTGCCGGCCAGCACGGGCAATTGCGGGATCAGCACCACCTCGTTGCCGGGCAGCCGGAACTGGCCGTCGACCTTGGTCGCATGCGCCTCGGTCAGGGGCAGGTCAAGCTTGAGGCGAAGCTCGCCGTTGCCCTGGGCGCGCATATCCGTCAGCACCTGGCCGGTCCAGTCGCGCACCGGGCTGGCGGCGACAAAGCGCAGGAAGCCTGCCATCGACCCGCTGGCGCTGCCATCCAGCACCAGGCGGCCATGCTCGCCGAGGTCTGCGATGCGGCCATTGACGTCCTGCAGCGTGACGCCGGTGGCGCCTTGCACGCCGGCGCGCTGCGCGACGAACGACAGGCCGCCGCGCTCGAACAGCAAGTGGCCACTGATGTCGGTGAAGTTCGGCCAGGCCTTGCCGCCATTGCTGGCGCTGGCGACGCTGCCCGCCGGCGCGCTCACATGGGGCGCGATCTGGTAGCTGACATGCTGGATCGGCACCTCGACCCGGAAGTCCCCGGCGCCCTCGAACGGGCTGTGGAAGGGGAAGTGCTCCAGGTCGCCCTTGAGCAGGAACTTGACGTCGCTGGCTTCGCCGCCGACCAGGGCGCCAGCCAGGTACTGGCGCGTGGAGGCGGGTATGCCCATGGGCAGGTAGCGCGGCACACGGCTGACCTGGGCGCGGGTCAGCTCGCCGGTCAGGTCGGCAATGCCGCCGTGCCCGTCGCCACCGGCGTGCCATGTGCCGCGTACGCTGCCGGCGGTATCCGCATTGGCGAATTGCACGCCGTCGGTGCGCACCGCCAGCTTGCCATTGTCATTGGTCCAGCGCACTTCGCCGTTGATCTGGTCAAACGACAGGCGCGGATCCTCGAACATGCCCGGCAGCATCAGCGCGGCATTGTTGCCTTCAAAACGGGCGCTGCCCTGGCGCTCGTCGAAACTGAAGCTGCCGGAGATCCGCGAAAAGCCCGGCACGCCCAGGTGCGGCTTGCCGTTCGGGCCGACGGGCGGGTTGGCGGGCTGGCCAAGCACCGAGACGCTGCGCAGCGTGCCCTGCACGTTGAAGTGGCGCTGGCCATCGCGGCGGCTCAGCATGCCCTGGCGATCCCGGGTCCAGTTCACGTCCAGGTTGTCGACATGGCCGGAGGGCTGGAGCGCGCGCAGCTGGCGCGACAAAGCGGTGTCGAGCGGCAGCGAGGTGGCCAGCGCGCGCACGGTGTTCAGGTCGAAGGTGGGTGCTTTGAGCGTGAACTTGCGCAACGCGCCCTTGTTGTCGGTGGCCCAGCCGACCACTACCTTGCGCATGCCTTCGCGCCAGGCGCCTTCGCCGCTGGCCAGGCCGGCGGCCGCGCTGGCGGCGCCGGGGGAGGCCGCGGCTGCGGAAGCCGCCTGCGCTTGCTGCGCCGGTGGCACGGCCGGCCCTTCCGCCGGCTCGGGCTGCCACAGCAGGGTGTCGATGGTGACGATGTTGTCGCGGTCGCGCCCCGCGCGGTGCAGGACAAAGGCCTGGGCGCTGGCGAGCTTGAGCGCTTCGGGCGCGCCGGAGAGCTTCAGGTCCACGCTGCTGGCGCGCAGCCGGGCCTGGCTGCGGGTGATCTGGCCGCCGCGAAACTCGATGGTGCCGTCGGTACTGAAGGTGCCCCGCGTGACTCGGTCGAAGACCGCGAGATAGCGCTGCAGCACCGGGAGCTCCAGCCGGCCAAGGTCCCAGCTGGCCTGCCCGTACCAGTTGTGCCAGTCGCCGGTGCGGTGCAGGTACTCATGGCGGAAGTCCGCCTGCACCACCAGCGGGCGTGGCGCAAGCGTGGCCGATTGCGCTTCGAGCTTGAACGTGTGGCGCGAGCCGTGGCGCTGCACGCTGAGTTGGATATCGCCCACGTCCAGTTGTGGCAGTTTGTTCTTGTCGTCGAGCCAGCGCAGCTTGCCGTCGGTGAGCTCGACCTTGCCCTGGGCCAGCAGCCAGTCGAACAGCCGGTTGTCCTGCGGCTGGGCGCCGGTGGTATCCACGGCCATGCCGGCCACCTTGAGCTTGCCGTCGGCGGAGCGGCGGATCAGCAGGTCGGTCCGGCTGGCGGAGATCCGCTGGAACAGCACGTCCATGCTGAACAGAGACCGCCATGACAGCTTGCCGTCAAGCTCGCCCGCCGCCAGCAGCACGCGCTGCTCGGCATCGATGGCCTTGACGTCGCGGGCATGGAAAGCGGGGTGCCAGCCATCCCAGTAGGTATCCAGCTGGCCGATGCTCAAATGGGCCGCGAGCGCCACCGAGCCGCGCTGCTCGAGCCAGGTGCGGGCGGCCGAGGCCTGCGGCCAGAGCACGAAGCGGATCAGGAGCCCGGCGAGCAGCGCCAGCAGCACCAGCGCCAGTGCCAGGCGCACCAGCACGCGTCCCAGGCCGCGCCAGACGGGATGGCGCAAGCCTGCGAGCAGGGCGCGGCCGCAAGCACGCACAAACGCAAGCGCGCGCAGGTTGCCTTGCTGCGATGGGGGTGAGCCTGCACCGGCGGCCCCTTCGCGTGCCGGCGTGCCGCCGGCGGTGGCGGCGGAGGGATCGGCAGGTGGGGTGGCGCGGCTGGACATGCGCAGATTATCCGACAATACTAGGCGCTCTCCAATTCGGTGCCTGACCGGCCGTGCATAACGCGCGCGCCGGCCAAGGGCCGGCTCACGCGCTACCAAGTAACAGGAATGACTTCCACTGATCCGACGAGTTCCGCAGCCGCGCCCGAGACCGCTGCAACCGATGGCGCTGCCGGCGAACATGCGCCCGGCAACACTTCCAGCGCTGCCAGGCAGGCCGTGGCCGACATGGCCACCGGCCCGTTCGCGGTGGTGGCCGCCGTTGAACTCGTGCCGGTCGATTGCGCCGGCATGGCATTGTACTCGCCCGCCTATTCCCATTACACCCGCCGCATGGTGCAGGCCCGTCCAGAGCTGGCCGAAATCGTCGCGCTCGCGCGCGACCAGCCGCTCACGCGCGCCTGGATGGAGGCACGGCTCAAGGTCCTGCATGAGCCGTCGGCCGATGTGGACGACGCCATCAAGCGCGCGCTGCGCCGCTTGCGCGCGGAAGTGATGTGCGTGGTGATCGAGCGCGATCTGCGCGGGCAGTCGACGCTGGGCGAAGTCACCGGCGCGATGACGGATCTGGCCGAGCTCGGCATCCAGTACGGCCTGGCCATGCTGGAAGCGGACCTCGCCCCGACCTACGGCCGTCCAGTCGGGCAGAGCAGTGGGGAAGTCCAGGAGCTGGTGGTGGTCGGCATGGGCAAGCTGGGTGGCCGCGAGCTCAACGTGTCGTCCGATATCGACCTGATCTTCCTGTACGACGAAGACGGCGACACGCGTGGCGGGCAACGCAGCCTGTCCAATCACGAATACTTCATCCGCCTGGGACGGCGCCTGATCAACCTGCTAGCCGACGTGACCGGAGACGGCTACGTGTTTCGCGTCGACATGCGCCTGCGCCCCAACGGCGACGCCGGGCCACTGGCCTGCAGCTTCGGCATGCTGGAGCAATACCTGATGGTGCAGGGCCGCGAGTGGGAGCGCTACGCCTGGATCAAGGGCAGGGTGGTGTCGGCGCTGGATACCCCGCATGCGCAACGTACCGCCGCGCAACTGGCCAGCCTGACCACGCCCTTCGTCTTCCGCCGCTACCTCGACTACGGCGTGATTGCGGCGATCCGCTCGCTGCATGCGCAGATCCGCGCCGAGGCGGCCAAGCGCAGCGGCGGGCTGGCGGCGCCAGGCGGCGGCCAGCGCGTCAACCAGCGTGCCTTTAATATCAAGCTCGGCCGCGGCGGTATCCGCGAGATCGAGTTCATGGCCCAGGTCTTCCAGCTGATCCGCGGCGGCCAGGACCCGGCGCTGCGCATCCGGCCCACCCTGGAGGTGTTGACGGTGGCGGTGGAGCATGGGCTGTTGCCTGCAGGCCAGGCCGAGCAACTGGCGCACGCCTACCGCTTCCTGCGCCAGCTCGAGCACCGCCTGCAGTATCGCGACGATGCCCAGACGCACCACCTGCCAACCTCGGAAGAGGAGCAGCTGGCGGTGGCGAAGATGATGGGCTGCGCCGACTGGCCGGCCTTGCTCGAGCGGCTGGCGTCGCTGCAGGATCCGGTGGCGCAACAGTTCGAGGCCACCTTCTCGGACCCCGATGAAGCGCACGCGCCGTGCGAGGCGTTGTGGCCGGCGTTGATCCAGGAAGAACAGGATGAACCGCCGTGCGAACGCCTGGCCTCAGCCGGCTTCAGTGATTGCACCGGGCTGCTCGACCGTCTGCGCGCCATTGGCGGCTCGCTGCGTTACCGCGCGCTGTCCGAGCCCAGCCGGGTGCGCTTTGACCTGCTGGTCAACCGCGCGCTTGACCTGGCCTCGCGCCAGGAAGACGCCGACCGCACCATCGCCCGCTTTGTCGATTTCCTGGATGCCATCAGCCGCCGCGCGTCCTACCTGTCGCTGCTTTCCGAGTACCCGCAGGCGATGGCGCGCGTGGCCGACACGCTGCACGCATCAAGCTGGGCCGCCGCCTACCTGACCCGCCACCCGCAACTACTCGACGAACTGCTCGATAGCGATGCCCTGGCGGGCGCGCCCGACTGGGCCGGCTTTCGCGGCCGCCTGGCCACGCGCCTCGACGCAGCCGACGGGCAGATCGAAGCGCAGATGGACATCCTGCGCCGCGAGCACCACGCCGAGACCTTCCGCATCCTGTTGCAGGACCTGCAAGGCATGCTGACCGTCGAGCAGATCGCCGACCGGCTGTCGGACCTGGCCGATGCCATGCTCGAGGTGACCCTGCAGGCCGTCTGGCGCCAGCTGGCGACCCGCCATGCCGAGCAGCCGCGCTTTGCCGTGATCGCTTACGGCAAGCTGGGCGGCAAGGAGCTGGGCTATGCCTCCGACCTCGACATCATCTTCCTCTACGAGGACGAGCACGAGCGCGCGCCTGACGTCTATGCCGCCTACGCGCGCCGCCTGATCACCTGGCTGACCAGCCATACCGCCGCCGGCACGCTGTTCGATGTCGACACGCGCCTGCGCCCAAACGGCGAGGCCGGGCTGCTGGTGACCAGCTTCGAGGGCTTTCGCCGCTACCAGCAGCGCGAGGGCGACAACACCGCGTGGGTGTGGGAGCACCAGGCCCTTACCCGCGCGCGTTTTTGCGCGGGCGACCCCGAGATCGGCGCGCATTTCGAAAGGCTGCGCGACGAGATCCTGCGCCAGCCGCGCGACGCCGCCACGCTGCGCGGCGAGATCGTCGCCATGCGCCACAAGGTGGCCGATGGCCATCCCAACCCAAGCGGATTGTTCGACCTCAAGCATGATCGCGGCGGCATGGTCGACATCGAGTTCACGGTGCAGTACCTCGTGCTGCTGCACAGCCACGATCATCCCGCGCTCACGCGCAATGCCGGCAATATCGCGCTGCTGCGCACGGCCGGCGAAATCGGCCTGATCGATGCCACGCTGGCGCGCGAAGTGGGCGATGCCTATCGCCTGTTCCGTGCCCGTCAGCACCAGCTGCGCCTGGACGGGCAGGTTCACGCACGTGTTCCGCCGGCCTTGGTGGCGCAGCAGGCGGAACACGTGCGCACCCTCTGGCAAGCGGTGTTCGGCGAGCCGCTTGCCGCCGGCGGCAAATGAACGTGCCGGCGGCTGGCGCGGCGCGCCGGCCGGGATGGCCGGGCGTGCTGGCCGTACTGGCGCTCACGGCCGCCCTGGGTGCCGCTTTTACCTTCATGCCGTGGCTGCACGCGCACGGGCTCTATCTGCGCGATGCGGTCATGGGCCACGGCGTGGCGGGCCAGTGGTGGCGCCTGCTGACGGCAATGTGGGTTCACCTTGGCTGGCAGCACTGGCTGGCGGACCTGCTGGCCGCCGCGGGCCTGTTCCTGCTGATTGGCCGCGAGACGCGCGCCGGCGCCATGTTGGCGGTCCTGTTCGCCTGCGGCGTTGCGGTGCAACTGGCGTTGTGCCGGGTGCCGTCGGTAGGCTGGTATGGCGGATTGTCCGGCGCGTTGCACGGGTTGGCGCTGTGGGGCGGGCTGCGGCTGCTCTATGGCAGCGGCGTGTCGCGCGTGCTCGGCGTGGCGCTCTGCCTCGGCGTGCTGGTCAAGACCTGGCTTGAGCAGTCATGGCTCGCGCCCGTGGTGTTCGACCCGCAGTGGGGGTTCGGGGTCGTGCGCATCTCGCACGCGGCCGGCGCGCTGGCCGGCCTGGGGCTATGGCTGGTGCAGGAGTGGTGGCAGCGCCGCCGGGGCGAGCCACCGGCATAGGCGCGCGGACAAGGGGCGCGGCCGGCGCAGGCCGGACGGTGCGCCGTGAATTCGCCGCGAATTCAGCGCGGTTTCAGCACGACCGCGCGGGGCGCCGGCGGCGTCCGGCCCAGTTCAACAGCAAGCCAAGCGCGCCCAGCCCGAGCGCGAGCGGCCACGAAATCGCGCCGCCGCCGCCACCACCCGAGGAGGTGGTTGGCGCAGCGGGCGCCGGCTGGACCACCTGCGTGCCGGCCGCCACGGCAGCATTGGCATCGAGCAGGCCCGCGCCGCAGATGCCGGCGTTGGCGGCGGCCGTGCAATAGGTGCCGGCCGGATGGGGCCGTGCCGAACTCTTCAAGGTGGCAAGCACCTGGGCGGGCGTGAGGGCCGGGTTGGCGGCGAGCATCAGCGACACCACGCCCGATACCAGCGGCGCGGCAAAGCTGGTGCCTTGCGAGTTGATGACGTTGTAGTTGCCAAGCGAGGTGGTGCCGTCATTGGACAGGGTCCGGATGAACGACTCCGCCACCGAGCATTTGCCGCCCGACACCTTGGAGTTGCCGCAGCCGCCGCCCGGCGCGCTCAGCGCAACCTGCGGCCCCACATTGGCATAGCTGGCGTTTTCGCCGTCATTGGCATGTGCCGTTACGGCGACCACGCCGGTGCAGTCGGCGGGCGCCTCGACCGCGCCGGCGCTGTTGCCGGTGGCGGCGACGACTACCACGCCATTCGCGGCGAGGTCGGTCACGGCTTGCTGCTCGATGCTGGAGCAGGTCCCGCCGCCCAGGCTCACGTTGATCACGCGCGCCGGGGTGGGGTTCGCCGGCACATTGGGTACGGAGAGGCCGCCGGCCCAGCGCATGCCATCCACGGTGTCCGAGAGCAGCGCGCCGCAGCGGCCGGAGACGCGCACCGGCTGGATGCGGGCGTTCCAGTCCACACCGGCGATGTTTACCCCGTTATTGGTGAGTGCGCCAAGCGTGCCTGCCACGCGGGTGCCGTGCCAGCTATTGTTGGTTGCGGTCGTGGTCGGCGTGGTGGTGCCTGGGCAGGTGAAGCCCGCCGGCACGCCGTCGCCGGCGTCGGTGGCATTCGCGTCCCGTCCATCGCCGTCGTTGGCGATGGACGGATCGGTAATGAAGTCATAGCCGGGCACAATGCGACCGGCGAGATCGGGGTGTGGCAGGTAGCCGGTATCTAGCACGGCGATCACCAGGCTGCTGCTGCCGCGCGTGCGGTCCCATGCGGGCGGCAGGTTCACGCCGCCCACCACCTGGGCGGGGGTGCCGAGGTAGGGCTGGTTGAGCGCGAACTCGGGATCGTTGGGGACGGTGTCGTGCAGCCGCAGCCAGCGGTCCGGCACCACTTCCGCGATGCGCGGATCCTGGCGCAGCCGGGCGGCGGTACCTTCAGGGTCGGCGGCATCGCTGCCGGAGACGCTCAGCAGTTGCAGGCTGCCGCCCATTTGGCGCTTGACCGAGAGCGCCACGCCGGTGCTCTGGCGCACGCTCAGCATGCGCTCGGACAAGCCGCTGGCAGCAGCGCTTTCGCTCGCGCCGGTGGTCGTGCTTGTGCTGCCGTCACGCCAGCGCACGATGAAGCTGCCGGTGTAGTGCGGCGCGGGGCGCGCGGCGGGGTCGGGGGCCGCGCCGGCTGCGGCCGGCATACCCAGCCAGAGGGCGGCGCCCAGCGCCAGCAGCAGGGCGGCATGGGGCGCCACGCGCCGCGTTTCGCCAGATTGGAATTGACGCTGTTCCTGCATGTCTACGTTCTCCCGTTGAGCCCGCTTCGGACTGACCGCGGTTACAGCATTCAACCTTCAACCTTTGACCTTCAGCCTTCAACGTCCAAGCCATGCATTCCGACGACAGGAGTCGGGCCGCCTCCGGATTCAGCTCGCCGGCATGTCGCGGCCGACGGGTTGGGTGCGGTTCGGCTTGAGCACGCGGTCAGGTTCGGCCAGCTCGATGCGAGGGGTGCCGCGCAGCGTGGCAAGCGCCTGGTCGATCGTGGCATCGGCCGACGCGGAGATCGCGGTGACCAGCCACACGCCGCCTGACATGGGCCGCTTGACGACGAAGCGGATCGGCCCGGCAATCGACGCCAGCAAGCGATCGGCGTCTTCGGACACGGTGACGGGGGGCGCGGAGAACCGCACCATGATATCGCCTACGGCGCGATCGGCGCTGATGCTGTTGAGCGGTGGCGCGGACGGGCGCTGTTGCGCCTGGCAGGCGGTCAGGGCCAGCAAGGCCAGCAGGCCGCAGGCGGCGGTGATCCGCAGCGGGCGAGCCAGTGAGCGGGAGTGCGGCTGTTTGCCGAGTGACATGGGAAACTCCTGAATGGTTACGGGCCAGGGCGCAGGCTGTCAGCCTGCGCTGCGCCGCGAGCGGCGCGCCTCCCGGGCCGTGCCGGTGGTGCCGCGCAGGCCTTGCGCGAGCATCTCCTCGGCATGTTGCACTGTGGTGGGCGTCACCGTGGTCCCACCCAGCATGCGTGCGGTTTCGACCACGCGGCCGGCGGGGTCGAGGGCGCGGATGCGCGAGCGGGTGACCGAGCCCGTGCCGTCGCGCTGGCTGGTCTCCTTGCTGACCAGCAGGTGGGCGCCGGCCTGGGCGGCCACCTGCGGCAGGTGGGTCACGCACAACACCTGGCGGGCGCGGCCGAGTTCCTGCAGGCGGCGGCCCACCACCTCGGCCACCGCGCCCCCGATCCCGGTGTCGACTTCGTCGAAGATCAGGGTGGGGGTGGGCGCGGCCTCGCTGGTAATGACAGAAATCGCCAGGCTGATCCGGGCCAGCTCGCCGCCCGACGCCACTTTGGCCAAGGGGCGCGCGCTGACGCCGGCATGGCCTGCCACCAGGAATTCGACTTGTTCCAGACCGTGGCTCTGCCCTTCGTCGAGCGGGTGCAGCGCCACCGCGAAACTGCCGCCCGCCATGGACAGGCCCTGCATGGCATCCGTCACGGCGGCCGACAGGCTTTCGGCCGCCACCTTGCGGGCAGCGCCGAGGTGCTGGGCGATGGTGAGGTAGGCGGCGCGGGCCGCGGCTTCGCGCGCCATCGCCTTGTTCAGGTCCTGGGCGGACTGGAGATCGTCCAGTTGCTGGCGGCGCGCCATCAGTTCGTCTGGCAGTTGCTCGGGCGGCATGCGGTACTTGCGCGCGGTGGTGTGCAGCGCCTGCATGCGCGCCTCCACCACCTGCAAGCGTTCGGGGTCCAGGTCGATCCGGTCGACGTAGCGGTTGAGTGAGTGCGCGGCCTCCTCGACCTGGACCAGTGCCGGGTCCAGCGCCGCCAGCACGTCGCCCAGCGCGGGGTCGACGTCAGCCATCTGCCGCAGGCGCTGCACCACGCTGTTCAGCCCGGACAGCACCGAGCCATCGGCCTCGGACAACGCCTCGAGCGCAGCGCGGCTGCCTTCGATCAGTCCAGCGGCGTGCGACAGCCGGTTGTACTCGGCCTGGATGTCTTCCCATTCGCCCGGTTGCGGCGCCAGCTTCTCGAGCTCGCCGACCTGCCATTCGAGCCGCTCGCGTTCCAGCTGCATCTCGCGCGAGCGGTGCTCGACGGTTTCGCGCTGGCGCACGCACGCGCGCCACGAGCGCCAGGCTTCGGCTACCGCGCCGGCCTGCGCGGTGAGCCCGGCATGGGCATCGAGCAGCAGGCGCTGGGCGTCCGGGCGCAGCAGCAGCTGATGGGCATGCTGGCCGTGGATATCGACCAGGCGGTCGCCGATGTCGCGCAGCTGGCCCAGCGTGGCGGCGGCGCCATTGATAAAGGCCTTGCCGCGCCCGCTGGCGTCGACCGTGCGGCGCAGCAGCACCGTGCCTTCGTCGCCGGTGAGATCGTGTTCGGCCAGCCAGGCGTCGAGCCCGGCCGGGGTGGAAAAGGTGGCGCTGATGCTGGCCCGGGCGGCGCCTTCGCGGACCACGCCGGCGTCGGCGCGCTCACCCAGCACCAGCGCCAGCGCATCGATCAGGATCGACTTGCCGGCGCCGGTCTCGCCGGTGAAGACGGTGAAGCCCGGGGAGAAGTCGAGGTCGAGGGTATCGACAATGACGAAATCGCGGATGGACAGGCTGCGCAGCATCGTGGTCGACGGGTCGGGGCTGGGTGATGTCAGGGGATGGATCTGGGCCGGATCGGTGCGGGCCGGGGCGGATCAGAGCCGGTTGTCTTCGCTCGGGTACTCATGCCAGTGCAGCTTCTTGCGCAGCGTGGCGTAATAGTTGTAGCCGATCGGGTGCAGCAGGTTGACGGTCTTGGCCGAGCGCCGCACCACGATGCGGTCGCCGGGCAAGAGCGAGGTCAGCGACTGCATGTCGAAGTTCACGCTGGCGTCACGCGCCGTGGCGACCTCGATCGACACTTCGGCGTCGTGCGGCAGCACGATCGGGCGGTTGGACAGCGCATGCGGGGCAATTGGCACCAGCACCAGGCCCGACAATGTCGGGTGCAGGATCGGGCCGCCCGCCGACAGCGCATAGGCGGTCGAGCCGGTCGGCGTGGAGACGATCAGGCCATCGGAGCGCTGGTTGTACATGAAGTGGCCGTCCACCGACACCGCCAGTTCGACCATGCCTGAAATGCCGGAACGGTTGACCACGACGTCGTTGAAGGCCAGCGCGGAGAAGATCACGCCATCGTCGCGCACCACCTGGGACTCCAGCAGCATGCGGGTCTCGGACTCGTAGCGGCCCGCCAGCATGTCGGGCAGCACCGAATGCACGTCCTGCAACGGGATGTCGGTCATGAAGCCAAGGCGCCCGTGGTTCACGCCGATCAGCGGCACCGGGTAGCCTGCCAGCTGGCGCGCCAGGCCCAGCAGGGTGCCGTCGCCGCCGAGCACCACCGCCACATCGGCATGCTTGCCGATCTCGTCGGGCGCCAGCGCCGGATAGTCGGTCAGCCCGGTGGCCAGGGCCGTGTCTCGCTCGAACACCACATCCTGGCCGTTCCTGAGGATACAGGCGGCCAGCTCTTCCAGCGGGCCCTCGATGCCGGCTGTGGCGTACCTGCCGATCAGGGCGACGGTGCGAAATGGGGCGCGCGCGGCGCCGGGCTTGGGGAGCGAAGACATGCCGGGATTAGACCATACCGCCGTGACCATTGTCAGCAGGAGGGCGCTCGGCGCCGGGCCGGATCGCCGATGAGCCGCCCGAATGGTGAAAACTTGCGTAAAATCAGGAGCATCATGGATGAACGTGCGAAAACGCTTCTCAAAACCCTCATCGAGCGCTACATCGCCGAGGGGCAGCCCGTGGGCTCACGGACCTTGTCGAAGTACTCGGGGCTCGACCTGTCTCCGGCCACCATCCGCAATGTGATGTCCGACCTGGAGGAAATGGGGTTCATTGCCAGCCCGCATACCTCGGCCGGGCGTATCCCCACGCCGCGCGGCTACCGGCTGTTCGTGGACACCATGCTGACCGCCCAGCCGCTGGATGGCGCGCTCAACCTGGCCGAGCTGACCGGCAAGATCCGGGGCCAGCTGCACGGCCAGCAGCTCGGGCCGCAGCGGATGATCACGTCGGCGGCGCACACCTTGTCCAACCTGTCGCAGTTCGCCGGCGTGGTGATGACCCCCAGGCGCGCCCAGGCGTTCCGGCAGGTCGAGTTCATGCGGCTTTCGGACAAGCGCATCCTGCTGATCATCGTCACCCCCGAGGGCGACGTGCAGAACCGCATCATCCAGACCGAGCTGCCGTATTCCCCGTCGCAACTGGTCGAAGCCGCCAATTTCATCAACTCGCACTTTGCCGGCATGAGCTTCGACAATGTGCGCGACCACCTGCGCGGCGAGCTGCAGGCGCTGCGCATGGATATGTCGCAACTGATGCAGGCCGCGGTGGAGGCGGGCAGCAATGCCATGGCCGAGGGGGAGGACGACCACGTCTTCATCTCGGGCGAGCGCAAGCTGCTGGAGGTGGAAGACCTGTCCTCCAGCATGGAAAAGCTGCGCCGCCTGTTCGACGTGTTCGAGCACAAGACCGGCCTGCTCAAGCTGCTCGATGTCTCCAGCCACGCCCAGGGCGTGCAGATCTTCATCGGCGGCGAGAGCAAGCTGGTGCCGCTCGAAGACATGGCGGTCATTACCGCGCCCTACGAAGTCGACGGCCAGATCGTCGGCACGCTCGGGGTGATCGGGCCGACCCGCATGGCCTACGAGCGGGTGATCCCGATCGTTGACATCACCGCGCGCTTGTTGTCCAGCGCGCTCAGCCAGAACTAGTGTTGGCCCGGCCCGGTCTCACAAACTGCCTGTTCCCCTCATCCTGTAAGCTCGGCGAGACCTGGCGGCCGCGCGCCCTGTGCCCGCGCCGCCCCGCCACACCGGAAATTACATGACGTTCACCCCTGAACCGGCCTACCAGCATGGCCAGGCGCCGCGCACGGCCATCCTGCTGATCAACCTTGGCACGCCGGATGCGCCAACGCCGAAGGCGGTCGGCAGCTACCTCAAGCAGTTCCTGTCCGACCCGCGCGTCGTGGAGATCCCACGCGCGGCGTGGCTGCCGCTGCTGTACGGCATCATCGTGCCGCTGCGCTCGCGCGCCTCGGCGATGAAGTATGAGTCGATCTGGCTGCGGGAGGCGCATATGACGGGTTCCCCGCTGCTGGTGCACACCGAGCGCCAGGCTCACGCATTGCAACTGCTCCTGAACCAGCAAGGCCATGAGGTGACGGTGGCGTGCGCCATGCGGTACGGCAATCCTTCGATCGGCTCGGTGCTGGAAGCGCTGCGCCGCCAGGGGACCGAGCGCATCCTGCTGCTGCCGCTGTATCCGCAATACTCCGGCACTACCACGGCGACGGGCTTCGACGAGGTGTTCCGGGTACTCAAGCAGTGGCGAAACCAGCCAGAGCTGCGGCTGGTCAAGCATTTCCACGACCATCCGGCCTATATTGCCGCCTTGCACCAGCAGGTGGGGGCATATTGGGCGCAGCATGGCACGCCGGATTTCGCGCGCGGCGACAAGCTGATTCTGTCGTTTCATGGCGTGCCGCGCCGCACGCTGGAGCTCGGCGATCCCTACCATTGCGAGTGCCTCAAGACCGGGCGTCTGCTGGGCGAGGCGCTGGGCTTGCAGCCGGGGCAGTATCAGGTCACCTTTCAGTCGCGCTTTGGCAAGGCGGAATGGCTGCAGCCCTATACCGCGCCCACCCTGCAGGAGCTCGGCAAGGTCGGCACGGGCCGGGTAGACGTGTTTTGCCCGGGCTTTCCGGCTGATTGCCTGGAGACGCTGGAAGAGATCGCCATGGAAGGGCGCTCCGAGTTCCACGTGGCAGGCGGCAAGGTGTTCCACTACATTCCTTGCCTCAACGATTCGGAAAGCTGGATTGCGGGGCTGGCGGAGATCGGCTTGCAGCACTTGCAGGGCTGGCCGCTGCGGCTACCGCATCCGCATGAGCTGGAGGCCCGCCGCACGCATGCGCACACGCGTGGCGCCGCAGCTTGAGCGCGGCGCTGCCCAACGGATGGAGGTGACGAGATGAGCGTATCTTTCGAGGCCGATGCCCGCCTGCGCATCGACAAATGGCTGTGGTGCGCGCGCTTCTTCAAGACTCGCTCGCTGGCCGCCGAGGCGGTGGACCGTGGCAAGGTGCAGGTCAACGGCCAGGCGTGCAAGAATTCGCGCGAGGTCAAGCCGGGCGACACCGTCGTCCTGGAGGCGCACCAGCAACGCTGGGAAGTCGTGGTGAAAGGGATTGCGGGATTACGCGGCCCGGCCGCGGTAGCCCAGACGCTTTATGCGGAAACCGAGGCCAGCGAGGCGCGTCGGCGGCAGGATGCCGAGAACCGGCGGCTTAACGTCGAACCTGCATCGAAGCTGCAGGGGCGCCCGACCAAGCGCGATCGCCGCCAGATCGACGGCGTCAGGGGGTGAGGCGCACGGCGATTCAAGCTGTACGGACTCACCCGGCTGGGTCAGCGAACGTAGGGAACGATGTAGTGTTTGAATACCGCCTTGCCACTGCCGTATTCGGTGTCTCGCGGCGTGAAGGCGCCGGAGAGGCAGATGAAGACTGTCATCACCGATAATGCGGCGAGAAGGAAGACCGTCAGAACAGGCAGCTTATGCATGGCTAACCTTTCGAGAGTGGCCCCACTTGAGTTGCATCTTCGACCCCGTTATTTTTGTCATTTTTATACGGTTTCATCTTAGGGGGTGCGCTGCAGCAAAGCAATATGACCCCTATTTCCGTAGACCCCGCTTTGTAACCTTGTGTTTCAGTGCACTGTCGCGGTGCGCTCTTGAAAATCCGGGGGCCTGCCACCAACTGCAGGCTACATTTGCCGATTGACCACCCGGCGGCCTGCGTTAGGCAGGCCGCGCCTTTGTTTTATACGGATCGACATGGAAGAACAGAAGCAGACGCCATCCACCACGCCGCCGCTCACGCCAGCCAGCGAGGAGCTGAACACCGCCCCGGCCGACCAGGCCGATAACGCCGCCGCCGTGGACGTGGCGGCCCAGTTGGCCGCGCTTGAAGCCAAGGCCAAGGAGAACTACGACATGTTCCTGCGGGCTACCGCGGAAGGCGAGAACATTCGCCGCCGCGCCCAGGAGGACGTCGCCAAGGCTCATAAATTCGCCATCGAGACCTTTGCCGACTATCTGCTGCCCGTGATGGACAGCCTGCAGGCGGCACTGGCCGACGGGTCGGGCGATATCGCCAAGCTGCGCGAAGGGGTCGAATTGACCGCCCGCCAGCTCGTCAGCGCCTTCGAGAAGGGCAAGATCGTCGAGCTGAACCCGGTTGGCGAGAAGTTCGACCCGCACCGCCACCAGGCCATTTCGATGGTGCCGGCCCCGCAGGAGCCGAACACCGTGGTCACGGTGCTGCAGCGCGGCTACACGATCGCCGATCGCGTGCTGCGCCCGGCGCTGGTCACGGTGTCCGCACCCAAGTAAGCGCTACCTCTTTGCGGTCCGCCCGGCGGGCTGGCAAAAGCAACGCCCGGTGCCGCTGGCCCGGGCGTTTTTTATTGCCGGAGACATCTATGTGCACAAAGCCAGACAATGCCGTCACGCCCGACATCACTGTGGATCCGGCGGCGCACCTAAACCATCGCGCCTTCGAAGTGTTCGGCATGCGCGAGGTGGACGGCGCCGGCATTGATGGCGCTATCGCCGCCGCCGGCGATGCACTGGTCTGCGTGTTTTTCTGGGGCGTAGACTGCTTCAATTGCGAGATGGCCAAGAAAGCCATGCTGGCCAATCCAGACCCGGTGCGGGCGCTGGAGCTGCACTGGCTGCACGCTAACGTCTATGCGCACCCGGATATGGGCAAGCGATTCGGCCTGCACGGCATTCCGGTCTTCATGTTCTTCCACAAGGGCAAGAAGCTGGGGCGGGCCACCGGCTGGCATGGGCAGGGCCAGTTTGCCGCAGCGGTGGCCAACGCACGGCTGAAGGCTAGCGGCAAGCCGCTGGCCGGTTAGGCGTGTCCGCGTGTCCGCGCGTCAGCGTGACAGCGCGTATCCCAGCCGGAATTGCCAAGGCAGCTTGCGGTTGTAGTCCAGCAAGCTCTCGCCATAGCCGATGAAATAGCCTGCCATCAGGTAACCCGCCGTGCCGGGGATCAGCCTGGCCAGCGGATATGTCACCGATGCGTCGACGCTACCGTAATGCTTCTGCGTGCCTTTGCGCAGGGTGGTGGCGAACTCCCATGAGTCCGGCTTGCCGTAGGCCAGTTTCAGGTCCATGTAGCCGCGATAGCTGGCAATGTCCGAGTTGTCGTTCTTCTCGACGTAGTAGTACAGCTTGGGCGACACACTCCAGTGCCAGTTGCTCATGTCCCCCAGGTAAAACGTGGGTTTGACGAACACCGTATTGATGCTGCGCGACTGGGCGCCATCGCGGCCATTCGACTCATGTTCCAGGCCAGCTGCGAGCGAGAGCCGGCTGATCACGCGGTTCTGCACGCCGGTATCCGACAGGTAATAGAACAGGCTTGGGCGGTAGTTGGTGTCGCGGAACGGCCGTGAGTCGCTCGACAGATCCCACAGGGAGAACTGCGTGTAGCCGAAGTACAGGTTCTCAAGCAAGCCGTGCGAAGCCGGATTCTCGCCTTGGTAGATGCGGAACTTGAAGCTGAACTGGAACTTGGCGTTGGCCCCGCCATGCGCCCCGACCAGGAAGTACATCGGGTCGTTGAAGGTCAGCCGGCCCTGGTCGCGCAGGTCTGCCGGGACGGGCGACGCCTGGCTGGTGGCTGCTACGGGAATGACGGGCACAACCGGCGCTGCAGGGGTGCTTCCTTCGGCGCTTGTGGTGGGTGCCGGGGTCGCCGCGACCTGGGCCGATGGCGGATCGTCGGCGCGCGGGGCGCGGTTGAGCGTGACCAGCACAGGCGCGGCGTCGATGTCCACGGGATCGAGTCGGACCACGCCGCGCAGGTTGGGCGGCAACGGCGCACTGTACTCGACGGTGCGGTGCTCGCCTTTGCGCAGCTTGATCGTCGAGGGGCCCGCAGTGGCGCGCCGCATGCTGAGCCTGACAGGGGCCTGCAGATCGGCCGAAGCCGTGACGTCGATCGCCTGGGGGACCAGGAAGCTGCGGCTCGCGCCGTCAGCGCTCAGCAACAAGGTCAGGGTCAGGGGCTTGGTGCCGTCGACCACCTTCGGCGGTTGCCGCAGCGCAACGGCAGCATGGCTCGATAGCGGCCCGGCCGCCACGAGGGCGAGGGCGAGCAGGAGAGCGGGAGGCTTGGCCGTGGCGCGGCGGATCTCGGGCTTGAGCGTGCTGAGCATGGGAGGCGGCAGCGCATCCTCGTGAAGAGGTGATGCGCACGCGGCTGGATATTGTTACGCGGCACAGCCTATCACGTGCCTATCACGCCATGCGCCAGAATTTTGTGATGATTTGTACCCAGCCAACTCGGGGCTGGGATGTCACCTAGCGGGTCGCGCGGCGCTGGATCGAGGCAATGTATTGCTCGCCATCCGGCGGCAAACCGGTGCGTTGCGCCTGCCAGAGCATTTCGCCGAGGCATTCCATGACCTGATGCTGCGCTTCGTGCTGTGAGTCCAGGCGCTGCGCCAGGGATTCGTAGGCGCGGCGTATGCCGGGGGGCTGGTCAATGGAAACCTGCTCGGAAATCGACAGATGCATGGCGAGGTGCAGGAAGGGATTGGTCTGGCCGCCTTCAGGCGTGTAGTCCTGGGTGAGCGCGCCCTCCGTGTCGGTGAGCAGGCTGTGATACTCGGGATGCTCGCCGATCCAGTCGACGGCAATGACTTCGAGGGGGGTGAGGACGCTGCCTGCGCGTTGCTTCTGCCAGGCTTCACAGAAAAAACGGCGGACTTCTTCGCGGGAGGGATTGAACATGATGGCGCTATTGTAAACGAGCTCTTCCACTGCTGCAGCGCAGCGCAAACCGGCCTCCCTCACGCTGACCGAATTGGCTTGCCAGCCACTAGAATGCGGCGTTGCCCGGCGTCGCCGGGTCCATTTCCTGCCAGCACGCCGCCATGTCCGCTCCCCGTTCCTCCGCCTCCCGTGTCCGGCAGCCCCTGCGCCATGCCCGCGAGCAGCTCGCGGGCGTGTTGCTGATCGCCTTGTCGGCCAGCGCCTTTGGCGCCATGGCGATCTTCGCGCGCTTTGCTTACGACGCGGGCACCGATGTATACGGCCTGCTGGCGGTGCGTTTCGTGCTGGCCGCGGGCGCGCTGGCGCTGGCGATGCGCCTGCGCGGCGTCAGCCTGCCGGGCTGGCGCAAGGTGCTGGCGCTGGCTGCCATGGGCGGTATCGGCTATGTTGGCCAGTCCTTCTGCTTTTTCACCGCGCTCAATCATGCCCAGGCCAGCCTGGTGGCCTTGCTGCTTTACCTGTATCCGCTCTTTGTCGCCATCCTCGCCGCCGTTTTCCTCAAGGAACGGCTCGGCACCGCATCCGTGATCGCGCTCGTGCTGTGCTCGGTGGGGGCGGGGCTAACGGTGGGGGGTGGCCAGGGCTCGGCGCTGGGCATCGGGCTTGGCCTGGCCTCGGCCGCGATCTACTCGGTCTACATCATCGTGGGCGCGCGCGTGACGGCGGGCGTCAATCCTCTGGCCACTACCACCGTGGTGTGCAGTGCGGCCGCAGTGGTCTATGTCGTGGCGGGGGTGTTGCGCGCGGGCGCTGGCGTGCCGCCGCAATTCCCGCAGAGCGCCGCAGGCTGGCTGGCGCTGCTGGCGATCGCGCTGCTGTCCACGGTACTGGCGATCCTGGCCTTTTTTGCCGGCTTGCAACGGCTCGGCGCGGCGCGGGCTTCGATGTTGTCCACCCTGGAACCGGTGGTGACTGTGGTGTTGGCGGCGCTTTTGCTCGGGGAGCATGTCGGGATGACGCAGGCGCTGGGCGGCGGCTTGATCCTGGCGGGCGTGCTTTGGCTCACCAGCAAGGGTTCCGGCGCGCAGGATGTGCAACAGAATTGAACCCCTTGCTCAAATCGCTTGCGTGGCGAGGGGCGGCGTCTTAGATACAATCCGGTTCTCACTTTTTGTTCAGGAACCGACCGCATGAAACCGATCGACCAGGTTGCAATCGCCCAGCTGTTCACCGAAGCGCGTACGCACAACGTGTGGCAAGACCGCCAAGTGGACGATGCCGTGCTTCACCAGATCTATGACGCGATGAAGTTTGGCCCGACGGCTGCCAACGGTTCGCCGGCCCGCATCGTGTTCGTCAAGAGCGCGGCGGAAAAGGCTCGCCTGGTCGAGTGCGTGTCCGCAGGCAACGTCGAGAAGACCCGTTCGGCACCGGTTACCGCCATCGTCGCATTCGACAACGCCTTCCACGATCAGCTGCCCAAGCTGTTCCCGCACGCCGATGCGCGTTCGTGGTACGCCGGCCAGCCGGAAAAGATCGCCCGCGACGCGCTGATGAACAGCTCGCTGCAAGGTGGCTATTTCATCCTGGCCGCGCGCGCCCTCGGCCTGGATTGCGGCCCGATGGCCGGTTTCGATGCTGGCAAGGTGAATGCCGCCTTCTTCGCCGATGGCAAGTGGTCGGTCAATTTCCTCGTGAACCTGGGCTATGGCGAGGCCGACAAACTGTTCCCGCGCAGCCCGCGCCTGTCGTTCGACGAAGCCTGCCGCATCGTCTGAGCGCAAGCGCTGCCAGATAGGTAAAGACCCGCCTCGCGCGGGTCTTTTTTTTTGCCTGTCCGTTGCGCCTGCGCTCAGATGCGTGGCGCCTCGGTCTTCTCGCGGTATTCGCACAGCGGCTCGATCGCGCAGTGCCAGCACTCGGGCTTGCGCGCCTTGCAGACATAGCGCCCATGCAGGATCAGCCAGTGGTGCGCATCGTGCATGAATTCTTGCGGCACGGTCTTGAGCAGCTTCTGCTCCACCACTTGCACGTTCTTGCCGGGCGCCAGGCCGGTGCGGTTGGCTACCCGGAAGATGTGCGTGTCGACGGCAATGGTGGCCTCGCCGAACGCGGTATTCAGTACCACGTTGGCCGTCTTGCGGCCCACGCCCGGCAGAGCCTCCAGCGCGGCCCGGTCGCGCGGCACCTGGCCGCCGTGCTGCTCGACCAGGATGCGACAGGTTGCTATGACATGCTTGGCCTTGGTCTTGTACAGGCCGATGGTCTTGATGTACTCAATCAGCCCGTCCTCGCCCAGCGCCAGCATCTGCTCCGGGCTGTGCGCCACGGGGTAGAGCTTGCGCGTGGCCTTGTTCACGCCCACGTCAGTGGCCTGCGCGGACAGCAGCACGGCAATCAGCAGCTCGAACGGCGAGCTGTATTCCAGCTCGGTGACCGGGGTCGGGTTGACTTCGCGCAGTGTCTCGAACAAGGCGCGGCACTTGGCAGCGTTCATTAGTCCTTGGGGGCTGGGTTGGAGCCGGGCACGGCATCCGGATCGGCCTGGCCCGGTGTGGCGGTGAGGCCGGCCCTGGCGCGGCGGGCCTCGGCGGCGTCGATCTGTGCCTGCACGGCAGGGGAGACGTTCTCGGTATTGCGCGGCGGCACCGCTTGTTGCTTCAGGCGCGCCCGCTCGATGGCGGCCTGGATGATGGCCTGCTTGCGTGCCCGCGCCGCCTGTTCCTCTTCACTTTGCGGGGCTTCGGCTTGCAGCGCCTGCAGTTTGGCGGCGGCCTTGGCCGCCAAGCGCGCATCGTTCTCCTCGCGCTCGCGCACGAGCCGCGAGCGGCGGGCGAGGTAGCGCGCGTGGGCCTCGTCCGCTTGCGCCTGCGACCAGGCGGCCCAGCCGGTGCGCTGCGCGGTGACGGGAACCATGGCAATGCAGTCGACGGGGCAGGGTGCCACGCAGAGGTCGCAACCGGTGCACCAGTCCGCCAGCACGGTATGCATCTGCTTGGGCGCGCCAACGATGGCGTCGACCGGGCAAGCCTGGATGCACAGCGTGCAGCCGATGCACAGCGCTTCGTCGATCACTGCCACCGCGCGGGCCTGCTCCACGCCCCGCTCCGGGTCCAGCGGCTGCGGCGGCGTGCCGAGCAGCGCCGACAGGCGGCGGATGCCCTCTTCCCCGCCCGGCGGGCAGCGATTGCCGGCTGCTTCGCCCGTTGCCATGGCTTCGGCATAGGGACGGCAGCCGTCGAAGCCGCACTTGGTGCATTGGGTCTGCGGCAGCAGGGCTTCGAGGCGATCGGCGAGGGTCTGGGAAATGGCGGTCACGACAGCTTTTGGGGTTTGCGGGTACGGCGCGGATGCCGTTCTCTTTTTTCCTGGCCGGAACGGGCACGCGGCAGGGATTATCCCCGATTTCGCCGCAGTGCAGAAACGCGCGATGATGCGCCCTTTGCCGGGCCACTGCGCGCAAGTTGCCCTGTGCCATAATCCGCGCAACGATTCACCAGCCGTCGCATGCGAAACGAAACCAGAACCAAGCGGGACCCCGAGGGAACACGCCGCCGCATCCTTGATGCGGCCACCGAAGAATTTGCCAAGGGCGGCCTGGCAGGGGCACGCGTCGACCAGATCGCGCGCCGCGCCGAGACCAACGAGCGCATGCTGTATTACTACTATGGCAGCAAGGAAGGCCTGTTCCTGGCCGTCCTTGAAAAACAATATGCGGAGTTTCGCGCTGCCGAGGAGCAGTTGCACATCGTCGAGGAGGATCCCGTTGCGGCGGTCCGCACGCTGGCTCGCTTTGTCTGGGACTGGTACTACCGCAATCCCGAGTTCATCCGGCTGGTCAACAGCGAGAACCTGCACGAGGCGCGCCACCTGAAGAAGTCCACCCAGCTGCACCAGTTGATCAACCCGGTGGTTAACGTGCTCGCGGATATCGTCAAGCGGGGCCAGCGGCAGGGGGTGTTCCGCGACAACGTCGATGTCTCGCAGCTATATCTTACGATCTCCGCGCTTGGCTACTACGTGCTGTCCAACCGTTACACCATCAGCGCGGTGATCGGGCGCGACGTGGCGGCGCAGGATGAGCACGAGCGTTTTGCCGAGTTGCACACCGATATGCTGCTGGCTTACCTGGAGCGCCGCTAAGGCAGCTTGCAGCCCCATAAAAAAACGCCCGCAGCTTGCGGGCGTTTTTTATGGGTGCGGCGTGCAGCTTAAGCGCCGTGGCTCAACGATGCTTGAGCACGAAATCGCGCAGCTCCGGGTAAATCTCCTGGCGCCAGCGGCGGCCGGAGAAGATCCCGTAGTGGCCGCACTTGGCTGCCGTGATGTGTTGCTTGCGCGCTTTGGGAATGCCCGCGCAGAGCTCATGCGCGGCGGCGGTCTGGCCGGCGCCCGAGATGTCGTCCAACTCGCCCTCGATCGTCAGTAGCGCGGTGCCCTTGATGTCCTGCGGGCGCACCGGCTGGCCATCGATCTCCCAGGTGCCGTTGGCAAGCCGGAATTCCTGAAACACTTCGCGGATGGTGTCGAGGTAGTACTCGGCGTCCATGTCGAGCACGGCGTTGTACTCGTCGTAGAAGCGCACGTGGGCTTCCGCGTCGTCGGCATCGCCCTCGACCAGGTTCAGGTAGTAATCGTAGTGCGAGGACAGGTGGCGGTCGGGGTTCATCGCTACGAACCCGGCGTGCTGCAGGAAGCCCGGATACACCTTGCGGCCATGGCCCGGGTAGTTCGCCGGCACCGTATAGATCACATTGTTCTCGAACCACTCGAACGACTTGTTGGTCGCGAGCGAATTCACGGCCGTCGGGCTGCGCCGTGCGTCGATCGGGCCGCCCATCATGGTCATGGTCTTTGGCGTCTTCTCGCCGGCCGATGCCAGCAGGGAGATGGCCGCGAGCACCGGGACCGTAGGCTGGCACACGGAGATCACGTGCAGGTTCTCAGCGCCGATATGGCGGATGAAGTCCTGGATGTAGTGGATGTAGTCCGCCAGGCGGAAACGGCCGTTCTCGATTGGGACCATGCGGGCATCGATCCAGTCGGTCACATAGACCTTGTGGTCCTGCAGCAAGGTCTTCACGGTATCGCGCAGCAGCGTGGCATGGTGGCCCGACAGGGGGGCGCACACCAGCACCACCGGCTCATCCTTGAGCAGCTTGATGGTCTCCGGATCGTCGGCATAGCGCTTGAAGCGCACCAGCTTGCAGAAGGGCTTTTCGATGATCGTCTGTTCGACGATCGGGATGTCCCGGCCGTTGGAGCGCACCGATTTGATATCGAATTCGGGTTTTTCGTATTCCTTGCCGAGTCGGTACAGCAACTCGTAGCCGGCAGCCAGTCGCGTGGCGCCGGGCACCAGGGACATCGGGCTCAGGGGATTGGTAAAGGTCTTGGCCGTAGCCTGCGCCCATGCGGTAAGCGGGTGCAGCATCGAGCGCTGGAATTCATGCAGCTGGTAAAGCATGACGTGGTCCCTATCAGGCTGGGGGCGAAGCTGGAATTCAACGCCTGGACAATACAAATACAACAAACACAGTTGCTAATGTGTTACCGATTATGCGCGTAATCGAACGATCGTGCGATGCAGCATATACCCTAAGGTACGCTCGCATCGGAAAAAGACAATAGGACAAACACTGTACTTCTCGATGACAAATGCAAAAGAACGTGAAAAATTGTCATGAGATACTAAAAAGGCGACCGAAGTCGCCTTTTTGTGCACTTTTACGTATTTTGCGTTACAGCACGGCGGCGATGGCGTTGACCACCGCGTCAATGTTGCGGCTGTTCAGCGCGGCCACGCAGATGCGGCCGGTGCCCACGGCGTAGATGCCGTGCTCGTTGCGCAGCACGTCGACCTGGGCCGAGTTCAGGCCCGAGTACGAGAACATGCCGCGCTGGGACTTGACGAAGGAGAAGTCGCCCGGCACGCCCTTGGCGGCCAGCTTGTCCACCAGCGCATGGCGCATCAGCTTGATACGGTCGCGCATCTCGCCCAGTTCCTGCTCCCACATGGCGCGCAGCTCCGGGCTGTTCAGCACGGTGGCGACCACGGTGCCGCCGTGGGTCGGCGGGTTGGAGTAGTTGGTGCGGATGACGCGTTTGACCTGCGACATCACGCGCTGGGCTTCTTCCTTGCCCGTGGTGACGATCGACAGCGCGCCCACGCGCTCGCCGTACAGCGAGAAGCTCTTCGAGAACGAGCTCGACACGAAGAACGGCAGGCCGGATTCGGCGAACAGGCGCACGGCGGCGCCGTCCGGCTCGATGCCTTCCGCGAAGCCCTGGTAGGCCATGTCGAGGAACGGGATCAGGTTGCGTTCCTTGATCAGTTCCACGACTTGCTCCCACTGCTCGGCCGACAGGTCAACGCCGGTCGGGTTGTGGCAGCAAGCGTGCAGCACCACGATGGTGTTGGCGGCGTACGACTTGAGCGACTCCACCATGCCGGCGAAATTCAGGCCGTGGCTGGCAGCATCGTAGTAGGCGTAGTTGATCACGGGGAAACCGGCTGCCTCGAACAGGGCACGGTGGTTTTCCCAGCTCGGGTCGCTGATGGCGACCTTGGCGTCCGGGTACAGGCGCTTGAGGAAGTCGGCGCCGATCTTCAGCGCGCCGGTGCCGCCGAGTGCCTGGGCGGTCACAACACGGCCTTCGGTGATCAGCGGCGATTCCTTGCCGAACAGCAGGGTCTGCACGGCCTGGTCATAGGCGGCGATGCCTTCGATCGGCAGGTAGCCACGCGGGGTGGCGGTGGTCAGGCGGGCCTTCTCGGCTTCCTGCACGGCGCGCAGCAGAGGGATTTTCCCTTCGTCGGTGAAGTACACGCCAACACCCAGATTGACCTTGGTGGCACGGGTATCGGCATTGAAGGCTTCATTCAGGCCCAGGATCGGGTCGCGCGGGGCCATCTCGACGGCAGAAAACAAACTCATTTGGGATCTCGTGGTCAGCTATGTAACAAAACGGGAAGGCGTAGAATGCTCCGGACTGCGCTCGGGAGTGCGGGCGACCCCCATCTTGATACCTGGCCGCCAACCCCAAGATTCTAGCGTATCTGCCCGTTTTCCTGAGGTTTTCCCCTACCAGCTTATGTCGAATCTCGTTGAAGTCGCGCCCGCGCTGGATGAAGAGAAGTTCGCGACCTTTCCCGGCTCGCCGTTCCAGCTTTACCAGCCCTATCTGCCGGCGGGCGATCAGCCCGAGGCGATCCGCCAGCTGGTCGAGGGTGTGGAGGACGGCCTGTCCTACCAGACCCTGCTGGGGGTGACCGGTTCGGGCAAGACCTTCACCATGGCCAACGTGATTGCCCGCATGGGCCGTCCGGCCATCGTGTTCGCGCCCAACAAGACGCTGGCCGCGCAGCTGTATTCCGAGTTCCGTGAGTTCTTCCCGCGCAATGCCGTGGAGTACTTCGTCAGCTATTACGACTACTACCAGCCCGAAGCCTACGTGCCGCAGCGCGACCTGTTCATCGAGAAGGATTCCTCGATCAACGAGCATATCGAGCAGATGCGGCTGTCGGCCACCAAGAGCCTGCTGGAGCGGCGCGACACCATCATCGTGGCCAGCGTCTCGGCCATCTACGGTATCGGCAACCCGTCCGAGTATCACAAGATGATCCTGACACTGCGCACTGGCGACAAGATCGGCCAGCGCGACGTGATCGCGCGCCTGATCGCCATGCAGTACACCCGCAACGAGACCGATTTCCAGCGCGGCACCTTCCGCGTGCGCGGCGATACACTGGATATCTTCCCCGCCGAGCATGCCGAGCTGGCGGTGCGCGTCGACATGTTCGACGACGAGATCGATTCGCTGCAGTTCTTCGACCCGCTCACCGGGCGGGTGCGGCAGAAGATCCCGCGCTTCACGGTCTATCCGTCGAGCCACTACGTGACCCCGCGCGAGACCGTGCTGCGGGCGATCGAGGACATCAAGGTAGAGCTGCGCGAGCGCCTGGACTTCTTCTATAAGGAGAACAAGCTGGTGGAGGCGCAGCGGCTGGAGCAGCGCTCCCGCTTCGACCTGGAAATGCTCTCCGAGCTCGGGTTCTGCAAGGGCATCGAGAATTACTCACGCCACCTGTCGGGCGCCAAGCCGGGCGATCCGCCGCCAACGCTGGTCGACTACCTGCCGCAGGACGCGTTGATGTTCCTGGACGAGTCGCACGTGCTGATGGGTCAGTTCAACGGCATGTACAACGGCGACAAGGCGCGCAAGACGACCTTGGTCGACTATGGCTTCCGGCTGCCGTCCGCTCTGGACAACCGCCCCCTCAAGTTCTCGGAGTTCGAGGGCAAGATGCGGCAGGTGATGTTTGTCTCCGCCACGCCGTCCAATTACGAGAACGAGCATGCGGGCCAGGTGGTGGAGCAGGTGGTGCGGCCCACCGGCCTGGTCGATCCGATCATCCACGTGCGTCCCGCGACCACGCAGGTCGACGACTTGCTGTCAGAGATCCACCAGAAGGTCTCCGTCGGTGAGCGCGTGCTGGTGACCACGCTGACCAAGCGCATGTCCGAGCAGCTCACGGAGTTCCTGACAGAGAACGGCGTCAAGGTGCGTTACCTGCACTCGGACATCGATACGGTGGAGCGCGTGGAGATCATTCGCGACCTCCGCCTGGGTACCTTCGACGTGCTGGTCGGCATCAACCTGCTGCGCGAGGGCCTGGATATTCCGGAAGTCTCGCTGGTGGCGATTCTCGACGCTGACAAGGAAGGCTTCCTGCGCGCCGAGCGTTCGCTGATCCAGACCATCGGCCGCGCGGCCCGTAACGTCAACGGCACCGCCATCCTGTACGCGGACCGGATGACCGATTCGATGAAGCGGGCGATCGGTGAGACGGAGCGCCGCCGCGCCAAGCAGATCGCGTTCAATGAAGCCAATGGCATCGTGCCGCGCGGCGTGGTCAAGCGCATCAAGGACATCATCGACGGGGTCTACGACCCGGGCGAGGTCAAGGCCGAGCTGCTGGCCGCGGAAGAGCGCGCCAAGTACGAGGACATGAGCGAGAAGCAGGTTGCGAAGGAGATCAAGCGGCTGGAGAAGCAGATGTTCGAGCACGCCAAGAATCTCGAGTTCGAGAAGGCCGGGCAGGTGCGCGATCAGTTGGCCAAGCTCAAGCGCCAGATCTTTGGCGCCAGCGGCGATGGGGAGCACCTGCCGCCGGCTGCCGCTGCCGCGTCCTGAGGGTGTGGGCCCTGCCTCGCCCACACGCCTGCGGGATGCGGGCGCGCGGCTTGGCTACCGCCTATAGTTGGAATCCCGGACAGTGGTGAGGAGATGGTCCATGGTCAAGTTCGCTCTGTGGGTTCCGCTGCATGCGAAGCCCGGCAAGGAAAAGGAAGTCGAGGAATTCCTGCTCGCCGGCTTGCCGCTGGTGCAGGCCGAAGCCGGCACCACGGCATGGTTTGCGCTGCGGCTCGGGCCATCCATGTTCGGCATTTTCGATGCGTTTCCCGATGAGGCGGGGCGCAACGCCCATCTCTCCGGCAAGGTGGCCGAGGCCCTGATGGCCAAGGCGCCCGACCTGTTCGCCAAGCCGCCTTCTATCGAAAAGCTGGATGTGCTGGCGGCCAAGCTGCCCTGAGCCGATTTGCCTGCTAGCCCTTCGGGGGCAGCGAGCGCAAACGCTTGTTGACTTCCAGCAGGGTGCCGCACTGGTCGGCGCTGGCGGCCTCGCGCTCGCTGATGAAGTCCACGATGGCGCGCAGCGGTTCGCGCTGCGCGGCGCATGCGTTGGCCGGCGCCGGTGTCGCGGCAGGGGCTGAGGCAGGGCAGGTGGCACCGATTTCTTTCTCCAGGCTATGCCGGACCACTGTGAGCAGGCTTTCGCAGCCTGCGCCGGAGGCGGCGTCCGCGGACGGTTCGGCGGCGTCGGCCAGGTTTGCGCAAAGCAGAAGAGGTGCCAGGAGGAGTGGGCTGAGGCGGAGGTTCACCGCGCGATTATGCGGTGGGCGGCACCTTTGCGGCATTTTTTTTGCCAGGCGGCTTCAACCGGCGTGCTGGCCGCTCGCGTGAGCGCCGACCTGCGGGCAGGGCTGTAGAATCCGGCTTCGTTGTGGCAGCCGCGCCCGGTGCGCTGGCTGCAAGGCCATCGCGCGTGCCGCGTTTTGTCGTCTTGCTTTCGGCGCTGGATAGCGCCACACCCCTATGAAGAAATACGCCATTCTGATGTGTTGCATGGGCAATATTTGCCGTTCTCCGACCGCGGAGGGCGTGCTGCGCGCCAAGCTGGATGCGGTCGGCCTGGCAGATCTGGTCGAGCTGGATTCCGCCGGCACGCATGGCTATCACATTGGGCGCGCGCCAGATGCGCGCTCCCAGCGTCATGCGCTGGCTCGTGGCTATGACCTCTCCGCGCAACGCGCGCGCCAGGCCGTGGTGCAGGATTTCGCCCGTTTTGACCTGCTGCTGGCCATGGACCAGGACAACCTCGCGGCGCTGCGCGCCATCTGCCCGCCTGGCAGCCAGGACAAGCTGCACCTGCTGATGCATTTCGCCAGCCGGCACGCCGCGGACGAAGTGCCGGATCCCTATTACGGCGAGGGTGATGGCTTCGAGCGCGTGCTTGACTATGTCGAGGACGCCTGCGATGGCGTGATCGCCATGCTGCGAGCCAAGGGGCTTGGCGGCGCCACCTGATCGCGCTCGCCCGCCCTTGCAGCCTTTCCATTACTTTCACGAGAATTCATGTTTCGTTCCCTGTTCCGCAAATGGCGCGAGTCGCGCAATGCCAGCCTGCAACTCGACGCAATCCTGGCGGCAGCGGACCCGGAGGCGCCGCTGGCGGACCGTAACGGCTGGCTGATCGAGCTGGGCTACTGGATCCGGCGCGACGGGCTGCCAGGCGCCGAAGGCGTGGCGGCCGACAAGAGCCGCCGGGAGCACGTGCGGCTGCGCTACCTGCTGCAGGTGCTTGGCCGCAATCCGGAAGTGGCGGGGCGCTTTGCCCGCATGGCGCGTTCCATCGTGCGCGATAACGATCCGGTCACTTTGCTGTGCGACACCGGCGTGGCTTCCCACCCGGGCTTCTGGAGCGAGGTGCTGAACCGGCTGCAGGCGCGGTTCCTGCCCCCTCCGCCCAACCGCAGCGATATGGCAGGCCTGTTCGCGCTGCTGTTTATCGATGACAACGATGCCGACTGGGTCGAGGCGCTCGATGGCGACCTGCTCGAGCGGCTGGCCGCCGTGCTGCGCACCGATGACCCGCAAGTGCCGGGCGATGCTGCCGCGCCGCCCGAATGGGATCGTTTCGACGGCACGCTGGCCACCAGCATCCAGGTGCTGGTCAGCCAGGTGCGTGCTACCGGCCTGAGCCAGGCGATTCGCTCGCGCCTCAAGGGCAAGGTGCAGGACACGCCGTTTTTCCGGCTGGACAGCGCCGTGCAAGCCTTGTGCGAAGAGGAGGAGGCGCCGCGTGGCGGCGAGGCTTTTGCGCACCGGCTCAACTATTTCCGCGCGTTGCTCGATGGCTGCCACCAGGCGGCTCAGCGTGTGTACGACGACCTGGAGGAGAACGGCGTCTCGGTGGAGGTGGTGTTCCAGATCGAGCGCATGAAGGTCCGGCTCGCGCGCATCGAGCTGTTGCTGGCTACCTGGGTCGAGCCACAGCGGCGCGGCCGGCACGCCCACCTGATCGCGGCACTGATCCGCTCCACCCAGGCGCGGCGTAGCATCGGGCACCTGGCGGGCACCTCGTTTTCGCAATTGGCGCGCAAGGTGGTTGAGCGCTCGGCCGAGACCGGCGAGCACTACATTACGCGCGATCGCCGCGAGTATCGCGAGCTGATGCAGGCCGCTGCCGGTGGTGGCTTGATCACCGTCGGCACGGTCTATCTCAAGTTCCTGATCTATGGGCTGCACCTGGACAAGTTCATCGAGGGCCTGCTGGCCTCGCTCAACTATGCGGGCAGCTTCCTGGTGATCCACTTCGCGCATTTCACGCTGGCCACCAAGCAGCCAGCGATGACCGGCCCGGCGCTGGCGCACCGGCTCGATGCGGTCGGCAGGCCGGAGGGGCGGGAGATCTTCGTTGACGACACCATCGCCATGATCCGTTCAAACGCCGCAGCGATTTTCGGCAACCTGGCGGTGGTGTTCCCGGTGGCGATGGGCATCCAGTGGCTCGCCAACCGCATCCTGGGTGCCAACCTGATCACACCCGCCAAGGCGATCGCCACCATCGAGTCGTTTTCCATTCTTGGCCCCACGCCGATCTACGCGATCTTCACGGGGGTACTCTTGTGGCTGTCCAGCCTCGTGGCGGGCTGGGCCGACAACTGGTTCGCGCTGCACAAGGTGCATGACGTGATGGCGTACAACCGCCGCCTGCGCTATGTGCTGGGCGCGCAGGGCGCCACGCGGATGGCGGACTTCTGGAAACGCAATATGTCGGGGATCGCTGCCAATGTGTCGCTGGGGCTGCTGCTCGGGCTGGGGCCGGAGATCCTCAGCTTCTTCGGCCCCCACATGGAAGTGCGGCACGTCACATTGTCGACCGGCTCGGTGGGCACCGCGATCGGCGTGCTGGGCTTTGCCGTGCTGAAGATGCCGTCGTTCTGGCTGGCGGTGGCGGGCATTGCGCTGATGGGGCTGCTGAACGTCGCGGTGAGCTTCGCGCTGGCTTTCAATATGGCGTTGCGCTCGCGCAGCCTGCGCCGGGTGGATCGCCGGGCGCTGAGTTCAGCCGTGCGGCGGCGCATTCTGAAACACCCCTGGTCACTGATTGTGCCGCCGCGCGCGCCCGTTGGCGCGGCCTCGGCGGAGCAGGGGCAGGTTTGATGCGATGCGGCAGGGGTACTTGACTGAATTAGTCGACTTCTTTTATACTTGACCAAAATGATCAAGTACTCCCCAGCATCATGAGACTGACGACCAAAGGCCGCTTCGCGGTAACCGCCATGATTGACTTGGCCATGCGCCAGGATCAGGGCCCCGTTACGCTAGCGGGCATCAGCCAGCGCCAGAAAATATCCCTCTCTTACCTCGAGCAGCTGTTCGGTAAGCTGCGCCGCCACGAGATCGTGGAAAGCGTGCGCGGCCCGGGCGGCGGCTACAGTCTTGCCCGCAAGGCGGAAGACGTGACGGTGGCCGACATCATCATCGCGGTCGATGAGCCGCTCGACGCCACGCAATGCGGCGGAAAGGGCAATTGTAACGGAGATGAGGGAACCGGTCGCTGCATGACCCACGAACTGTGGGCCACGCTGAACCAGAAAATGGTCGAGTATCTCGATTCCGTCTCCCTGAAGAACCTGGTCGATCAGCAGCGCGCCAAGTGTCCCGCGGTGTTGCACGACATGCGTGAGGAGTCGGCTGCGCAAACCGTGGCCGCGCCGATCGGCAAGGCGGACAAGCAGGAAAAGCCCGCGCGTCCGCGGGTGGTGAATTCGGTTTTCAGCCTGGCTCAGTCGTAAGACGGGCAGCCGGCAAGAGAACAGAGAGCAACGTCAAGCATAGCGGTCCCTAAAAGGCAGTCATAACGATGAGCACCCCACATTTCCCCATCTACATGGATTACTCAGCCACCACGCCGGTAGACCCGCGCGTGGCGGACAAGATGATTCCGTACTTGCGTGAACAGTTCGGCAATCCGGCTTCGCGCAGCCACGCCTACGGCTGGGATGCCGAGCGCGCGGTGGAAGAAGCGCGTGAGCAGGTGGCGGCACTGGTGGGCGCCGATCCGCGCGAGATTGTGTGGACATCGGGCGCAACCGAGTCCAACAACCTCGCCATCAAGGGCGCGGCCAATTTCTATTCGGGCAAGGGCAAGCACCTGATCACGGTGAAGACCGAGCACAAGGCTGTGCTCGACACCACCCGTGAGCTGGAGCGCCAGGGCTTCGAGGTGACCTACCTCGACGTGCAGGACAATGGCCTGGTCGACATCGAAGTGCTCAAGGCGGCGATCCGCCCTGACACGATCCTGGTGTCGGTGATGCTGGTCAACAACGAGATCGGGGTGATCCAGGACGTGGCGCAGATCGGCGAGATCTGCCGCGCCAAGGGCATCATCTTCCATTGCGACGCGGCCCAGGCCACCGGCAAGGTAGCGATCGACCTGAACACGCTGAAGTGCGACCTGATGTCGTTCTCGGCACACAAGACCTACGGCCCGAAGGGCGTGGGCGCGCTGTACGTACGCCGCAAGCCGCGCGTGCGCCTGGAAGCGCAGATGCACGGCGGCGGTCACGAGCGCGGCATGCGTTCGGGCACGCTGGCCACGCATCAGATCGTGGGCATGGGCGAAGCCTTCCGCATCGCCCGTGAGGAAATGGCTACGGAAAACGAACGTATCCGCATGCTGCGTGATCGCTTGTGGCGTGGCCTGTCGGGCATGGAAGAGGTCTACCTGAACGGCGACCTGGAACAACGCGTGCCGCATAACCTCAATGTCAGCTTCAACTTCGTCGAAGGCGAATCGCTGATTATGGCGATCAAGGACGTGGCGGTGTCGTCGGGCTCGGCTTGCACCTCGGCGTCGCTGGAGCCTTCGTACGTGCTGCGCGCCCTGGGCCGCAATGACGAACTCGCGCACAGTTCTATCCGTTTCACGGTGGGCCGTTTCACCACCGAGGAAGAAGTCGATTACACCGTGGAATTGCTCAAGAGCAAGATCGCCAAGCTGCGCGATTTGTCGCCGCTGTGGGAAATGTTCAAGGACGGTGTGGACCTGAATTCCATCCAGTGGGCCGCGCACTAAGCACCAAGCGCCAAGACCCACGCAAGACCCCATAAATACCGATACGCCAAGAGGTAGCCAAAATGTCATACAGCACCAAGGTTCTCGACCACTATGAAAACCCCCGCAACGTTGGCTCGTTCGACAAGAACGACGACGCGGTGGGCACCGGCATGGTTGGCGCGCCCGCTTGCGGCGACGTCATGAAGCTGCAGATCAAGGTCAACGAAGCTGGCGTGATCGAAGACGCCAAGTTCAAGACCTATGGCTGCGGCTCGGCCATCGCGTCCTCCTCGCTCGTGACCGAATGGGTCAAGGGCAAGACCGTGGATCAGGCACTGGAAATCAAGAACACGCACATCGCCGAAGAACTGGCGTTGCCGCCGGTGAAGATCCACTGCTCCATCCTGGCCGAAGATGCCATCAAGGCAGCGGTCGAGGACTACAAGAAGAAGCACGAAGGCGCCGAGCAGAAGGCCGCCTGAGTTCCGCGTTCAATCAAGGGATGAAGCAGCGATGATCACGCTTACCGAGAAGGCCGCCAAGCATGTGGCGCGCTACCTGGACCGCCGCGGCAAGGGCGTTGGACTGCGCCTCGGCGTCAAGACCACCGGCTGCTCGGGCCTGGCCTACAAGCTGGAGTACGTCGACGACCTGTTGCCGGAAGACAGCGTGTTCGAGTCGCACGGCATCAAGGTGATCGTCGATCCCAAGAGCTTGCCGTATATCGATGGCACCGAGCTCGATTTCGCGCGTGAAGGCCTGAACGAGGGGTTCCGCTTCAACAACCCCAACGTCAAGGATGAGTGCGGTTGCGGAGAGTCGTTCCGGGTTTGAGCGTGCTGGCATCAGCACGCGGGATACGATGAAACGCAGCATTGTCGGCTTTCACCAGGACGAGGAAAGCCACTGGGTGGCGGAACTCGATTGCGGGCATGGCCAGCATATGCGCCATGACCCGCCCTGGCAGATGCGTCCGTGGACGCTGACGCTGCAGGGGCGTGCGGCCAGGATGGGCGAGCTGGTGAACTGCCTGAAATGCGATCGGGCGGAGCCGCCGGCGGATTGGGCGGGCAGCGGCGCAAAGCGCGCTGCCTGACCGGATCAGCCGCCACATTGCTGCGGCCTGTGCCGCGCGGTCAGCGTGCCGCTTTCACGCTGAAGGAAGTTCAAAGGGGCGGCGCAGCCGCTCCTTTTTGTTGGGGAAGGTGTTGAAAGACGATTATTTCGCGCTGTTCGGCCTGCCGGTCGGATATGCAGTCGACGAGGCGGCGCTGGACGCCGCCTACCTGACCGTGCAATCGCGGGCGCACCCGGACCGCTTTGCCAATGCCGGCGATGCCGAGCGGCGCGTGGCCATGCAATGGGCCGCGCATGCCAACGAGGCGTACCGCACGCTGCGCCAGCCGCTCAAGCGCGCGATCTACCTGCTGACGCTGCGTGGCGTGGACATCCAGGCCGAGAGCAATACTGCCATGGCGCCCGCCTTCCTGATGCAGCAGATGGAATGGCGCGAGGCCCTGCAGGAAGCGGTTGAAGAGAATGATGTTGCGCGCCTCGATGCGCTTCTGCGTGAGTTGCGTGGCGAGAAGCGCGAGCGCCACGCGGCGCTGGGTGCGCTGCTCGATGCCGGCGATAACGCGGGTGCTGGCAGCGCGGCCAGGCAATTGATGTTCATCGAGAAAATCGAGCACGACACCAGCGAGGCGATCGACCGCCTGGAAGGCTAGGGTTCCCTGAGGGACTCCAGCGCCGCCAGGCAAGTTCGCCCCAGCCATGCCACAATGGCGCCCCGGCGCAAAGTCGGCCTGTGCGACGGGCCGTTTTTGCCACCGCACGAATAAAGAAGATTCATCATGGCACTGCTCCAGATCTCCGAACCCGGCATGTCGCCGGCACCCCACCAGAAGCGGCTCGCGGTCGGCATCGACCTTGGCACCACCAATTCGCTGGTGGCAGCGGTTCGCAACAGCATTCCCGAAGTCCTGACCGACGAAAGCGGCCGCGCGCTGCTGCCTTCGGTCGTGCGCTACCTGCCCAAGGGTACGCAGATCGGCTACCGCGCGCAGGAAGAGGCGGTGCACGACCCCAAGAACACCATCGTCTCGGTCAAGCGCTTCATGGGGCGCGGCCTGCGCGACGTCGCGCATATCGAGCACAGCCCCTACGATTTCGTCGACGCGCCCGGGATGGTGCAGATCAAGACCGTGGCTGGCGTGAAGAGTCCGGTGGAAGTCTCGGCGGAAATCCTGGCCACGCTGCGCCAGCGCGCCGAGGATTCGCTCGGCGACGAACTCGTCGGCGCGGTGATTACGGTGCCCGCCTATTTCGACGACGCCCAGCGCCAGGCTACCAAGGATGCCGCGCAGCTCGCCGGCCTTGAAGTGTTGCGCCTGCTCAACGAGCCGACCGCGGCAGCCATCGCCTATGGCCTGGACAACGCTTCCGAGGGCATCTACGCGGTGTACGACCTCGGCGGCGGCACCTTCGATATCTCCATCCTCAAGCTCAGCCGGGGCGTGTTCGAAGTGCTGGCCACCGGCGGCGATTCCGCCCTGGGCGGCGACGATTTCGACCAGCGCCTGATGTGCTGGATCGTCGAGCAGGCTGGCCTGCAACCGCTGTCTGCCGAGGATATGCGCCTGCTGATGGTGCGCTCCCGCGCGGCCAAGGAAGCGTTGTCGTCGGCTGATTCGACCGTGATCGATGCCGTGCTGAACAGCGGCGAGATCGTGCACCTGACGCTGCCGGCCTCGACCTTTGTCGAGTTGACCGCGCCGCTGGTGCAAAAGACCCTGTCGCCTGTGCGCAAGGCGCTGCGCGATGCCGGCGTCGCGGCGGACGAGGTCAAGGGCGTCGTGCTGGTTGGCGGCGCGACCCGCATCCCTTCCATCCGCAAGGCGGTGGGAGACTTCTTCGGCCAGCCGCCGCTGACCAACCTCGACCCGGACAAGGTCGTGGCCCTGGGCGCGGCCATGCAGGCCAACCTGCTGGCCGGCAACGGCGCGCCCGGCGAGGAGTGGCTGCTGCTGGACGTGATTCCGCTGTCACTGGGCGTGGAAACCATGGGTGGCCTGGTCGAGAAGATCATTCCGCGCAACAGCACCATCCCGGTCGCCCGCGCGCAGGAATTCACCACGTTCAAGGACGGCCAGACGGCCATCGCCATCCACGTGCTGCAAGGCGAGCGCGAACTGGCGAGCGATTGCCGCTCGCTGGCGCGTTTCGAGTTGCGTGGCATCCCGCCGATGGTGGCCGGCGCGGCGCGCATTCGCGTGACGTACCAGGTTGACGCCGATGGGCTGCTGTCGGTCTTCGCACGCGAGACGCAATCCGGTGTGGAGGCGACCATCACCGTCAAGCCGTCCTACGGCCTGGCCGACGACGAGATCGCCCGCATGCTGCAGGACAGCTTCCGTGAAGCCGAGCACGACATGAAGAGCCGTGCGCTGGCGGAGGAACGCGTGGACGCCGCGCGCCTCATCGAAGCCACGCGCCGCGCGCTGGAACTCGATGGCGACCTGCTCTCTGCCGAGGAGCGTGCCGACGTGGAGCGCCTGATCACGGCCGCTAGCGACATTGCCGCAGGCGAAGATCACCACGCCATCAAGACAGCGGTGGAAGCGCTGTCCCACGGCACCGACGAATTCGCTGCCCGCCGGATGGACCGCTCGATCAAGAGCGCGCTGGCCGGCCGCAAGGTGCAGGACCTGGGCTGATCCCCGAGGCCAATCGCACCCTATCTATATCCAGGACATTCCATGCCACAGATCATCGTATTGCCCCACGTCGAACTCTGCCCCGAAGGGGCCGTGTTCGAAGCCAAAGCCGGTACCAGCATTTGCGACGCGTTGCTCAGCAACGGCATCGAGATCGAGCACGCCTGCGAGAAGTCCTGCGCGTGCACCACCTGCCACGTGGTGGTGCGCGAGGGCTTCAACTCGCTGGAAGAGGCCGAAGAGAAAGAGGAAGACCTGCTCGACAAGGCCTGGGGCCTGGAGCCCAACTCGCGCCTGTCCTGCCAGGCCCTGGTGGCCGACAGCGACCTCACCGTGCAGATCCCCAAGTACACGATCAACCATGCCAAGGAAGAGCATTGAGCGCGGCGCGCTCGCCGACTTGCTCGCCTGACCAGAGCTGACCAGAACTGACCGGAGAGAATTCCCATGAAGTGGACCGACACCTACGACATCGCCGCCGCCCTGTACGACAAGTACCCGGACGTGGATCCCACCACCATCCGCTTCACCGACCTGCACCGCTGGGTCATGGAGCTGGACGGCTTTGCCGATGTGGCCGATCGCTCGGGCGAGAAGATACTGGAAGCGATTCAATCCGCCTGGATTGAAGAGGCGGAATAAGGGCTGGAACGAAAAAAAACCGCGGAAACGCGGTTTTTTTTCGCTCTTGCGGATGCCGGTTCAGCCGGCGACCAGCTGGCCATCCTGCATGTGCACACGTTCCCCGATCTGCACGCCCGGATCGGCTTGATACGTGAAGGTGCGGTGGCTGCCGTTGTCCATCTGCACGCGGACCTGGTAGCTGGTGTCCTTGCGCACGGTCTTCTCGATCTGGTTGCCGGCAAAGCCGCCGCCCACGGCACCGGCCACGGTGCCCAGGATACGGCCATTGCCCTTGCCGATCTGGTTGCCGAGCAGGCCGCCGATGACGGCGCCGCCCACCGCGCCCAGGCCAGTGGCCGGCTTGGGTGCTTCGATCGGGGTGATGGCGACGACGCGGCCGGCATACGCGCTGCCTTGCGCCGGCTGGCGTTCCGCATAGGCGCCGTTGTCATTGCGGCTGGCCGCGGGGCCATAGCCTGCATCGCGGCTGGCGCTGCTGCGCTCCTGGGCGCGGCGTGCAGCGGGTGCCGGTGCCGGTGCGGCCGGGGCGACGGGCGCCTGCGCCAGGTTCGCGGCCTCGGGCGGCCGCGTGGTGCTGCCCGGCGCCGGCAGTTGCGCGGTGTCGGCGCCATTGATGGTGCCGTTGACGGTGCCATTGGCGGCGACAGGCGCGGTCAGGGACTGCTGCGATCCCTGCATGGCCTTGCTGGTAGGCAGCACGCCGGTCATGGCGGCGACCGCTGTCAGGCTGGCGATCACGACGGCTACCGCGGCGGCGCCGACCAGCGGATGCAGGCGGCGTTGGGTGGGCAGGGAAGCGGGCATGGCAGGCTCGTTGGATTGGTGCAAGGTCGGATTCGACATATTATTTTCCTCGCAAAACGCAGCCGGTCAGCGGTACTGATGGCTAGCGATTCGATGGACTTAGTTTGGCCCAACTCACCGCCATTTTCCGTTTGATTTTGTAAGTTTCTGTAGGTTGAAATCTTCTTTTAAATCATAGGTTTGGCTGCAAAGATGCATGGCCTTCGCGGCCTGTGTTTGTAACAAGCTCGCAGCTACAAGCAAAAAGCCCCACCAGATATTGGCAGGGCTTTTTGCTGTGCGAGGCAGCCCGGCGAGGCTGCCGCGCCGCGTCAGTCCTCGCGGCGCAGATGCGGGAACAAGATGACGTCGCGGATGTTCGGGCTGTCGGTCAGCAACATCACCAGCCGGTCGATGCCGATGCCGCAGCCGCCCGTCGGGGGCATGCCGTATTCCAGCGCACGGATGTAGTCGGCGTCGAAGTACATCGCTTCTTCGTCGCCCGCATCCTTCTGGTCGACCTGCTTGCGGAAGCGCTCGGCCTGGTCTTCGGCGTCATTCAGCTCGGAGAAACCGTTGGCGATCTCGCGGCCGGTGATGAACAGCTCGAAGCGCTCGGTGATGCCCGGCTGGGTATCCGAGGCGCGCGCCAGCGGCGAGACTTCCACCGGGTAGTCGATGATGAACGTCGGCTCCCACAGCTGGCTTTCGGCGGTTTCCTCGAACAGCACCAGTTGCAGCGTGCCCAGGCCCGCGTTGAGGAATTGCGGGGCGCCGGTGTTGATGCCGAACTTCTTCAGCTCGGCGCGCAGGAATTCCGTATCGGCCAGTTGCGCGTCGGTATATTGCGGCGCGAACTTCTGGATGGCCTGCGTGATGGTGAGGCGATGGAACGGCTTGGACAGGTCCAGCTCGCGGTCCTGGTAGGTCAGCACGGCGCTGCCGCGCGCGTCGATCGCGGCCTGGCGGATCAGGTCCTCGGTGAAGTCCATCAGCCAGCGGTAGTCCGTGTAGGCCGCGTAGAACTCCATCATGGTGAACTCAGGGTTGTGGCGCGGGCTCACCCCCTCGTTGCGGAAGTTGCGGTTGATCTCGAACACGCGCTCGAAACCGCCCACCACCAGGCGCTTCAGGTACAGCTCGGGCGCGATGCGCAGGAACATCTGCATGTCCAGCGCGTTGTGGTGGGTGATGAACGGCTTGGCCGTGGCGCCGCCCGGGATCGGGTGCAGCATCGGCGTTTCGACTTCCATGAAGTCGTTGCTGGCCATGTGCCGGCGCAGCGAGCTGATAGCGTTGGTGCGGGCGCGGAAGGTGGCGCGCGTTTCCGGCGACACGATCAGGTCCACATAGCGCTGGCGGTATTTCTGTTCCTGGTCGGCCAGGCCGTAGTAATCGCCGGGCAGGGGGCGCAGGCTCTTGGACAGCAGGCGCAGCTCGGTCACCGCCACCGACAGCTCGCCGGTCTTGGTCTTCATCAGCGTGCCGCGGGCGGCCACGATATCGCCCAGGTCCCACTTCTTGAAGGCGGCGTACACGTCTTCACCAATCGCATCGCGGCTGATGTAGAACTGGATGCGGCCCGAGCCGTCCTGCACGGTGGCAAAGCTGGCCTTGCCCATCACGCGCTTGAGCATCATGCGCCCGGCGATGGCGACTTCCACCGGGGTGGCTTCAAGCACGGCCTGCTCGGTCTCGCTGTACTGCGCGTGCAGCGCGGCGGCCTGGTGGGTCGGGCGGAAGTCGTTGGGGAAGGCCGGGCCTTGCTGACGCAGGGCCTGGAGCTTCTCGCGCCGTTCCGCGATGATCTTGTTTTCGTCGGCTGCGGCCGGGACGTTGGTCTCGGCGGGAGCGCGGTTGGATTCGGTCATGATGTCTTGGTGAGTCGCTCGGGCCAGGCCCGCGCGAGGTTCATGTATTGCGGATGTCGTCGAGCTCGGTGCTGCCGAAGTCAGGCCGCTCCAGGTACGCAGCGATACGCTGCGCGGTGTCGTCGGCCGAGGCCAGCTGATCGTTGTCCTTGAGGTCGCGGAAGCGCTGCACCTGGGCAAAGTCGGCGTTGCGGATGGTGGCCTGCATGCCGGTATCGACCACGCCCGGCGCCAGCGCTACCGCGCGCACGGCGCGTTCCGCCGGCGCCTGCGCGTATTCCGCGTTGATGGAGCGCACGAACATGTCCAGGCCCGCCTTGCCGGCGCAATATGCGCTCCAGCCTTCGACCGGGCGGCGCGCCGCGCCGGAGGATATCGCCAGGATCTTGCGCGGGCAGCCAAAGCGCTCGGTGTGCGAGAGGAAGGCCGCGGTCATGGTCATCGGCGTGGCCAGGTTGGTCAGCAGATGCTGCACCAGCGCCGGCTCGCGCAGGTTGGCGATGGGGCCGATCGGATCGATCATGCCCGCGTTCAGGATCAGCGTGACGCTGGCAAGCGTTTCCTCGACAACATCGAGGACGCTGCCGAGCCAGGTTGCCGACGGGCCGGCTTGGGAGAGGTCTTGCAAGTGCCAGGCTACCTTGACGCCGCTGGCGGACGCCGCCCGTTCCAGCTCGGGATTGCGGCTGCGGGACACGCATACCAGGCGGTTGCCCGGTTTGAGCAATGCCTGCGTCAGCGAGGCACCGAGCCCGCGCGAGGTGCCCGTGATGATGATCAGATGCGTTGCTGCGGTCGATGCTGCGGTCATGGTCAAGATTGTCCCGGCAGGTGAGTGGCCGCACCTGCCGCCGCCACACGCCGATCCTTGCCGGGGGCGCGTGGCGGCGGCGTGGCGCCGCTGCGTGGTTACAGCCCTTGCTTCAGGCTGGCTACGATGAAGGGATCCAGGTCGCCGTCCAGCACCTTCTGCGTGTTGGACATTTCCACGTTGGTGCGCAGATCCTTGATGCGGCTCTGGTCCAGTACGTACGAGCGGATCTGGTGGCCCCAGCCCACATCGGTCTTGGACGACTCCAGCTTGTCGGCTTCGGCCTGGCGCTTGCGCATTTCGTGCTCATACAGGCGCGACTTCAGCATCGACATGGCTTCGGCGCGGTTGCGGTGCTGCGAGCGGTCGTTCTGGCACTGCACCACAATGCCGGTCGGGATGTGCGTGATCCGCACGGCCGAATCGGTCTTGTTGATGTGCTGGCCGCCCGCGCCGGAGGCACGGTAGGTATCCACGCGCAGGTCCGCCGGATTGACGTCGACCTCGAACGATTCGTCGACCTCGGGGTAGACGAAGACGGACGAGAACGACGTGTGGCGGCCGCCCGACGAATCGAACGGCGACTTGCGCACCAGGCGGTGCACGCCGGTTTCCGTGCGCAGGTAGCCGAACGCGTATTCGCCCTCGACCTTGATCGTGGCGCTCTTGATGCCCGCCACGTCGCCTTCCGACTCTTCCAGCACTTCGGCCTTGAAGCCCTTGCGCTCGCAATACTTCAGGTACTGGCGCAGCAGCATCGACGCCCAGTCGCAGGCTTCGGTACCACCGGCGCCGGCCTGGATGTCGATAAAGGCGTTGGCTTGGTCCATTTCGCCGGAGAACATGCGGCGGAATTCCATGTCGGCGACGATGGCCTCGAAGCCGGAAACGTCGGTTTCGATGGCTTCCAGCGTGTCGTCGTCGCCTTCTTCGCGGGCGAGCTCGAACAGCTCGTCGGCGCCGCTAAGGTCGTCCGTGAGCTTGCTGAGCACGCCGACCACGCCCTCCAGCATTTTCTTTTCCTTGCCGAGATCCTGGGCCCGCTTGGGGTTGTTCCAGACCTCGGGGTCCTCGAGTTCGCCGTTGACTTCGTCGAGTCGTCCTACTTTGACATCGTAGTCAAAGATACCCCCGTAGATCTTCCGTTCGCGAACGGAGATCAGAGATGGCACCGGAGATGGCGTTGAGGCGTTCTGCTTCCATGATGTTCCTGCGCTTTCAAAACCTTGAATTATAGCGGATCGGGGGCTTTTGCCCCGGCCCTGATCGCGTCTGTTGCGCGAATTCGAACGGTTTGCTCCCTGGAGGGTCTACAGTTGCGGGTGCGTCATGGCAGACTCGAACGCGCCGGCGGCCCAGGGCCGGCCACCAGGCAGGCTTCAAGTTAAGGACAGGGAGGGACGATAAGTACGTGATGAAGCAAAGCAACCACGACAAGACGAGCGCGCGGCGCCGCGCGCTTGGCCTGCTGGCCGCCGCCGCTGCGGCGTGCCTGGCCGCCGGCTGCGGCACCCTGGCCAGCGAACCCGCGCCCGATGGCTACTACCGGGTGCAGAGCGGCGACACCTTGTACACCGTGGCCCGGCGGCACAAGCGCGCCGTGCGCGACCTGGTGCGCTGGAACCAGCTGCCCAGCGCGGACCGGATCGAAGTCGGGCAACTGCTGCGGGTCCGCCCGCCGGCTGGCGCCAGCGCTGGCACGGCTGCTGGCAACGGCCCGGTGGCGGTCGGGGACACCCCGCGGGTGGACAACAGCGCGCCGTCGCGCGCCCCCGCCACCAGCATCCGCCTGCAATGGCCGGCCGACGGCCGCGTGACCGCCGGCTACGGGCCGCCTGCCAGCAAGGGCCTGCGTATCAACACCGCGCCCGGCAGCGTGGTGCGCGCGGCCGCCGCCGGCAAGGCCATCCACGTCGGCGACCTGCGCGGCTACGGCATGCTGGTGATCGTCAAGCACGACGACAACTGGCTGACGGTGTATGGCAACCTGGACAAGCCCTCGGTCAGCGAGGGCGCGCAGGTATCCAGCGGGCAGGAGGTCGGGCGCATGGGCACGGCCGACAGCGAACTGCATTTCGAGGTACGCAACAACGGCAAGCCGGTGGATCCGGCGGGGCTGCTGCCGCCGCGCGGCTAAGCCACCCGCTGGCCAGGCGCGCTACTGCGCGTGCTCGATCACCATCTGCACCCGTGTGATGCCGTTGAAGGTGTTGTTGTCGAGCCGGTAGGCCACCAGCGCGCTGGCGCCCAGCGACTCCGCATGGTTGAACCAGATCGCGTCGAAGCGCTGGCTGCCGCGCCCTAGCTGCAGCTTCAGGTGCTTGCCCTTGAGCACGCTCTGGCGCAGCACGTCGAACTCGCCGCAGAAGGTGGGCGCCGGGAAGCCCTGGCCCCAGACCTGCTGCTCCAGCAGCGAGACGAATTCCGGGCTGAAGCAGGCATCCTCGATGTCGCCATCGGTCTCGATCACCCGCGCCAACTGCTCGTCGCTCAGCCATTCGCGCCCCACCGCCTCGAACGCTTCCATGAACTGCCCGAAGCTGTCGGCGCCGAGGGTCAGGCCGGCCGCCATGGCGTGGCCGCCAAACTTCTTCAGCAGGCCGGGATGGCGCTTGGACACCAGGTCCAGCGCATCGCGCAGGTGAAAGCCCGGGATGGAGCGGCCCGATCCCTTGATCGTGTCTTCGTCGCCCGGGGCGAATGTGATGGTGGGGCGATGGTATTTTTCCTTGAGCCGCGAGGCCACGATGCCAATCACGCCCTGGTGCCAGGTGTCGTTGAACACGCTGACGGTAAAGCGCGCGGCTGGGTCCAGCGCGCCCAGCGGGCCTTCCAGGATCTGCAAGGCTTCTTGCTGCATGCCAGCTTCGATATCGCGCCGCTCGCGGTTCATGCCGTCGAGTTCCTGGGCGATCTCCCAGGCGCGGTTGGCGTCGTCGGTCAGCAGGCATTCGATGCCGAGCGACATGTCGGCCAGCCGCCCTGCGGCGTTCAGGCGCGGGCCCACGCCAAAGCCCAGGTCGAAGGTGTTGGCGCGCGTGGCCTCGCGCCCGGCGGCGCGGAAGAGGGCTGCCACGCCGGCGTGCATGCGGCCGGCGCGCATGCGCTTCAGGCCCTGTGCCACCAGGATGCGGTTGTTGCTGTCGAGCTTGACCACGTCGGCGACCGTGCCTAGCGCAACCAGGTCCAGCAGGGCGTCCAGGCGCGGCTGGGTCTGCGCGTCGAACACGCCGCGGCGGCGCAGTTCGGCACGCAAGGCCAGCAGCACGTAGAACATTACGCCCACGCCCGCCAGATTCTTGCTGGGGAATTCGCAGCCGGGCTGGTTGGGGTTGACGATCACTGCCGCGTCGGGCAACTGGTCGCCGGGCAAGTGGTGGTCGGTCACCACCACGTCGATGCCGAGTGCATTGGCCGCCGCCACGCCGTCGACGCTGGCGATGCCGTTGTCCACCGTCACGATCACATCCGGCTGCTGCTTGGCGGCCAGCGCCACGATCTCCGGGGTCAGGCCGTAGCCGTACTCGAAGCGGTTGGGCACGATGTAGTCGATGCGCGCCCCCAGCATGCGCAAACCGCGCACGCCCACCGCGCAGGCGGTGGCGCCGTCGCAGTCATAGTCCGCCACGATCAGCAGGCGCCGGCCCGCGGCGATGGCGTCGGCAAGGTAGGTGGCCGCGTGGTCGATGCCTTTCATGGCCGCCGGCGGCACCAGGCCGGGCAGCTCGGTGGCGAGCTCGGCCGGCTCGCGCACGCCGCGTGCCGAGAGGATGCGCGCCAGCGTGGGATGCAGGCCGAACCCGGCCAGCTTGCCAGCGTGCTCGGTGGAAAAAGAGCGAACAGCGATTTTTGTCATTGCGGGGTCTTGCGGATAACCAGGGGATCAGGCGGCATAGGCGAGGTCGGACAGCAGCGCGCGCCAATCGCCGCGCTGGCCCAGGCCGCGCCAGAACTTGCGCAGGTCGGCGCGGCGCACGGTGAACTCGGCGTAGTGGTTGTCGCCGGACAGCATGAGCGTGACCGCCTGCAACTCCCCGGCTTCGAGGGCGGCCAGGGCGGGCACGAACCATTCGGCGTCGAGCGTGTGCATGCGCTCGATCCACAGGCCCCAGTCCTGGGCGATATGGGACTCGATGGCGTCGTCCAGCAGTACCATGGCGCTGCCCTGCATCGCCTGGATTGCCTTGAAGCGCGGCGGCTGGGGCTGGCATGCCGCGCCGCCGGCCAGCGCCACGCCGCGCAGGAAGGCGTCGCCGGTCAGTACCGTGTCTGCCAGGCGCGGCACCGGCTGCAGGGTGCCGCCGCCGTGGAGCCAGACCGAATTGACGGAGAACTCTCCCGCAGCTTCCCTGGCCTGGTTCACCGGATGGTCGTACCAGGTCATCTGGATTTCGTTCTGGATCCGGCGCCAGTCGCGGGCGCGCTCGCCGGCCTGCATCCACACATCGATATTGCGGCCGGTGGCCCGCAGCGGGCTGGCGGCCACAAGTGGCCCGAACACGGCTTGCGGGATGTACCAGCGCGCCGGGTGCGGTGTTTCAAGCACAATGCCGGATTCCTGCAGCAGCGCCGCCACCGCGGCGTGCAGGGCGGCGGACTCCTCGGCCCGGATATGCAGCTGAGCCGGGTCCATCAGCACCAGGTGGTCGCGCGCGGCATGGATATGCACCGGCTGCAGGCAGGCCCAGGCCTGGCCATCGTCCGCCGTGGCACCGTTGCCGGCGGCGGTCGTGTCGGCCAGGCGCATGTACGGGGCACTGGGCACATGGGCAGTGTCCAGCCCGGCGCGCCCGGCCAGCCAGCGCTCATGCGGCAGCGCGCGCAGGAAGGGGTCGTCGTGCCGCTCGCGCGGGCCGGGGCTGGCGCGCGTGAGCAACTTTCCCAGCGCCGGCAACTCCAACTGCCGCAGCAGGGCTTCGAGCATGGCGTCGTTGCCCCCACCGTCGGCGTCGATCGCGGCGCCGGGCGGGACAGAAAAGGGCACAATCAGGGTCAGGTGCGTCATCATGGTGCCGAGATTGTAAACTTGCGGCTGGCTGACGGCGGAAATATCGTCCCCGGCCCGGTTGCGACAGTGGCGCGAGCGGCGCCCCGGGTATGCGGCCAGCAAGTCATCAGCGGCGTCGGCGGTGTGGCGCCGGCGTTTCTCCTTAACAACAGGAACCCTCTTGAACTTTCCTTACGAGTGGCAGATCGGTTGGCGATACACCCGCGCAAGCAAGCGCGCCAGCCGCAACACCTTTATTTCCTTTATCTCGATGATTTCCATGCTCGGCATTGCGCTGGGCGTGGCGGCGCTGATCGTGGTGCTGTCGGTAATGAACGGTTTCCAGAAAGAAGTGCGGGATCGCATGCTCTCCGTGCTGTCGCACATCGAGGTGGTCGGCCCCGAGGCGCTGCCCGACTGGCAGAAGACCGCCGCCGAGGCGATGCGCAACAAGGAAGTGATCGGTGCAGCGCCCTATGTGGCCGCGCAGGCCATGCTCACCCGCGAGGATGCCGTGCGCGGCGTGCTGCTGCGTGGGGTCGAGCCTTCGGAAGAACCCAAGGTTTCCGATATCGGCAAGCAGTTCCGGGGTGGCAGCATGGAGCGCCTGCTTCCGGGCGAGTTCGGCATCGCCCTGGGCAATGAGCTGGCCAACGCGATGGGCGTGCAGGTGGGCGACAAGGTCACGCTGGTGGTGCCGCAGGGCACCATCACACCGGCCGGCGTGCTGCCGAGGCTCAAGCAGTTCACGGTGGTGGGCGTGTTCTCGTCCGGCCATTTCGAGTTCGACAACGCGCTGGCGCTGATTAATATCCGCGACGCCGAAGCCATGTTCCGCCTCGCCGGGCCCACCGGCGTGCGTTTGAAGCTGACGGACATGCAGCGCGCCCCCCAGGTGGCCGACGAACTGGCCGGTACGCTCTCGGGCGAGCTTTACCTGCGGGACTGGTCCAAGCAGAACCGTAACTGGTTTGCCGCGGTGCAGACCGAGAAGCGCATGATGTTCATCATCCTGACGCTGATCATCGCGGTGGCGGCCTTCAACCTGGTGTCCACGCTGGTCATGACCGTGACGGACAAGCAGGCTGACATCGCCATCCTGCGCACCATGGGCGCCCAGCCGAGCTCGATCACCAAGATCTTTATCGTGCAGGGCGTTGCCATCGGCTTTATCGGCACGCTGGCGGGGGTTGCCGGTGGCGCCTTGATCGCGTTCAACATCGATGTGATCGTGCCCTTTATCGAACGGCTGCTGCATGTGCAGTTCCTGCCGCGCGACATCTATTTCATCAGCGAACTGCCCTCGGATCCCCGCGTGAACGACATTGCGACCATCGGTATCGTCTCCTTTGTGCTGTCCATCCTGGCCACGCTCTACCCAAGCTGGCGTGCTGCCCGCGTCAACCCGGCGGAGGCGCTGCGCTATGAGTGAAACCCTGATGCACGCCGCACCGGCCGGCAATGCCGCAGACGCCGCCGGCAAGGCCGGCTCGGATATGCCGGTGCTGCTGGCCGAAGGCCTGACCAAGCGCTTCCGCCAGGGCGGCCTGGACGTGACCGTGCTCAAGGGCGTGGATGTCCGGGTGGATGCGGGCGAGAAAGTCGCCATCGTGGGCGCTTCCGGTTCCGGCAAGAGCACGCTGCTGCATGTGCTGGGCGGGCTCGACAACCCGGACAGCGGGCGGGTCGCCTTGAAGGGCCGGCCTTTCACCGCGCTGCGCGAGAGCGAGCGCAACATCGTGCGCAACCGCGAGCTGGGCTTCATCTACCAGTTCCACCATCTGCTGCCCGAGTTCACCGCGCTGGATAACGTGGCCATGCCGATGCGCATCCGCGGGCTGCGCCAGCCCGAGGCGCGCGCGGCGGCGATGACGGTGCTTGAGCGCGTGGGCCTGGGCGACCGGGCGCAGCACCGGCCTGGCGAGCTGTCCGGCGGCGAGCGCCAGCGGGTGGCGATCGCCCGCGCGCTGGTGGGCGGCCCGGCCTGCGTGCTGGCCGACGAGCCCACTGGCAACCTGGACGACCATACCGCGGGCGGCGTCTACGACCTGATGCTGGAGCTGTCGCGCACGCTGGGCACCAGTTTTGTCATCGTGACCCACGACCTCGACCTGGCCAGCCGCTGCGATCGCGTGCTGCGGCTGCGCGACGGGCATATCCACCGCGAGCGCTGAGCGCGCCCAGGCGCTAGCGGAACCCGCCATGTGGATAGATACGCATTGCCACCTCGACGCCGGCGAATTCGATGCCGACCGTGACACCGTTGCCGCCGCCGCTGCCACGGCGGGGGTGACGGGCATCGTGCTGCCGGCGGTGGCCGTGTCGAATTTTGCCGCGGTGCGGGCGCTGGCGCATCGCCACGCTAGCTGCGTCTACGCGTTGGGGATCCATCCGCTGTGCACGCCGGGCGCAGGGCAGGCCGACCTCGATGCTTTACGCAGCGAGGCGCAAGCCTCGCTGGCCGATCCGCGCTTTGTCGGCATCGGCGAGATCGGGCTCGATTTCTTCGTGCCCGGCCTCGATGCCGCGCACCAGGCCTGGATCTATGCCGAGCAACTCAAGATTGCGCGCGAGTTGGACTTGCCGGTGCTGCTGCATGTGCGCAAGTCGCAGGACCAGGTGGCGGCCCAGTTGCGCCGCATCGGCGTGCGCCAGGGCATTGCCCATGCTTTCAACGGCAGCGTGCAGCAGGCGCGGGGATTTATCGACCAGGGCCTCAAGCTGGGCTTCGGCGGCAACCTGACCTTCAGCCGCGCCAACCAGATCCGGCGCCTGGCGACGGAGTTGCCGCTCGACGCCATCGTGCTGGAAACCGACGCACCCGACATCGCGCCCGCCTGGCTGTCCGACGACCAGTTCGGCGAGCAGCACAAGGCGCGCAACACGCCCGCCGAAGTGGCCGGCGTGGCGCGCGTGCTGGGCGAGTTGCGCGGGCTGGATGCCGCGCCGCTGGCGCAGGCGATGTGGCGCAACTCCGTTGCGGCCTTGCCGCGGCTGGGCGCGTTCGCGTCAACCATGTTCCCCCCGGCATTGTCTGCATTGGCTGCATTGGCCCCGGCCGAAACAATCGGCAACCAACCCGTTTCATCCTGACAAGTCTGGCGGCCAGTGACGGCCGTATAAGCAGACGCATCCGATATCCCATCTACCCGTTGGGGGAGTCCGCATGCGTCTGTTTTTGCTCGCCTTCGTGGCGGGCTGCTGGTGGCTGCAGCAACAAGGCTCGCTGCCGCGTGGCGGCGCGGTGTGGGTGTTGGCGGCTGCCGGGCTCCTGGCGGCCGCGCTCGCACTGTGCCTGCGCACGCGCCGGCCTGGCTGGGCGCGGGTGGCCTGGATCGTGTTGTCGCTGCTGGCTGGTTTCGGCTGTTCGGCGTGGCGCGCCGAGGCTCGTTTGGCAGAGCGGCTGGCGCCAGGGCTGGAAGGGGTCGACCTGCAGGTGAGTGGCGTGGTGGCCGGGCTGCCGGCGCAGGCCGCGCGCGGCCTGCGCTTCGTGTTCGCGCTTGACGATGCGGCGGGCATGCCGCCCCGCGTCTTGCTGGGCTGGGAGGATGCCCCGGCCGGCTTGCGGCCGGGCGAGCGCTACGTCTTCACCGTGCGCTTGCGGCAGCCCCATGGCCTGGCCAATCCGCATGGCTTCGATTACGAATTCTGGCTGATGGCGGCCGGGCTTGGCGCGACTGGCTACGTGCGCGATGCCATCGGCGAGCCGCAGGACGCTGTCGGCGAACGGCTCGCGTGGCGGATCGCGCGATGGCGGGCGCAGGTGCGCGATCACGTCTTGCAAAGCCTGCCACCCGATGCCCGCTTCGCCCCGGTGCTGGCGGCCCTGGTGGTTGGCGATCAGCACGGCATCCAGCAGCGCGACTGGACCTTGTTCACACGCACCGGCATCGGTCACCTGATCAGCATTTCCGGCCTGCATATCACCATGATTTCCGGCCTGTTCTCCAGCTTCGTCTATTGGCTGTGGCGGCATTCGTTCGGGCTCGGGCGATGGCTGCCGCGGCCCTTGCCGCTGTGGTGGCCGGCGCGGCGCGCCGCGCTGGTGGGCGCGGTGATCGCGGCCCTCGTCTACGGCCTGCTGGCGGGCATGCAGGTGCCGGCGCTGCGCACCGTGTCGATGCTGGTGGTGGCGGCGCTGGCACTCTGGAGCGGGCGCACGCCGCCGGCCTCGCTGGTGCTGGCCTGGGCGGCGTTCGTGGCGATCGGGCTCGACCCCTGGGCGGTGCTGTCGCCCGGGTTCTGGCTTTCGTTCGGCGCGGTGGGCGTGATCTTCCTGGCCGCGGCGCAACCGGCCAACCAGTCCGCGCCGACGCGTTGGCAGCGTGTTCGCGCCAGCCTTGCGCAGGCGGCGCGCACGCAATGGTCCGTCACGATCGGGCTGGTGCCGCTGACCTTGCTGCTGTTCCAGCAGGTCTCGGTGATTTCGCCGCTGGCCAATGCGGCGGCGATCCCGCTGATCAGCCTGCTGGTGACGCCCATGGCCCTGCTGGCGGCGGCGGTGCCCGCGCCGCTGGCGGGCTGGCTGCTTGGCCCCGCGCATCTGCTGCTGCACTGGCTGGTGCTGGGCCTGGAGTGGCTGTCGGCGCCGCCGTGGGCAGTGTGGCAGGCCGCGCGCGCCGGGCCGGTAGCGCTGGCGCTGGCGGTGCTCGGCTCGCTGCTGTTGCTGGCCCCCCTGCCCTGTGGCTTGCGCGCGCGCTTGCATGGCGTGGTACTGCTGTTGCCGATGGTGCTGGCGGGGCGGCAGCCAGTGGCGCACGGGGAGTTTCGCGCCACCGCGATCGATATCGGGCAGGGCACGGCGGTACTGGTGGAAACGCGCTCGCGCGTGCTGCTCTACGATGCCGGGCCGGCTTACGGCTGGGGTGCCGCGCGTGGCGAATTGGGCAACAGCGCCGGCGCGCGGGACATCGTGCCGTTCCTGCGCGGCGCGGGGGTGCGCAGGCTGGACACGCTGGTGATCAGCCATGAAGACGCGGACCATGCGGGCGGTGCGCGCGACATCATGGCGGCGCTGCCGGTGGACAGCCTGCTATCGGGCGCGCCGGCGGGACATCGGCTGCTGGTGCCGCCGGCGAGCGCTGCGCACCTGGAGGCGCAGCCCTGCGAGGCGGGGCGGCAGTGGGAGTGGGATGGCGTGCGCTTTGCCATGCTGCACCCCTTGCCGGGCGTCGCGCAGAATGCCGCCATCGACAGCAATGCGCGCAGTTGCGTGCTCAAGGTGGCCGGCAGCGCACGCAGCCTGCTGCTGACCGGCGATATCGGCCGGCGCGACGAGGCGGCGCTGCTGGCACGCCTGTCCACGCAAGACTTGCGCGCGGACTTCCTGCAGGTGCCGCATCACGGCACCTGCAGGGGTTTGTGGAAAGACCGTGAAACCATGCGAAATCGACCGGAAACCGTTGTGTATAAAGGGTTTCTGGAACTGCTAGTTCTGTGCATCTCGCGGTGCCTTCCGTTGTTTTGGCGTAAAAAATGGACAATCATTACGCCAAAATTACGCCAACGCCTGAGGCTGCCGGGCTAGAATTTCATCCTCGATATGGAGGGTGAAATGGCGGCGTACAGGAAGCGCGGGACGACATGGAGGGCGGAGGTCAACAAGGCCGGCATGCGCATATCGGGTAGCTTCGACACGAAAGCGGAAGCTGTGGAGTGGGCGACGAAGCGCGAGGCAGAGATCGCCAGTGGCACGTATCGCGCGCAGGATGGCGTGCAGCGGACTTTAGACGATGCGATCGTGCGCTATATGGAGGAGGTGTCGCCTGGCAAGCGCGGCGGCGACCTAGAGCTTATTCGGCTCGGTGCGTTCCGCCGCGACTATCCTCACCTGGTGGGAAAGCGCATCGCGGCCGTGTCTTCAGATGACATGGGGCGATGGCGTGACGGCCGAGTGGCCGGCGTAATGAAGAAGAGCCGGCGCGTGCGGATTCAGGCTGGCACGATCAATCGCGAATTGAACCTGCTCTCGTCGATCTTCGAACGCGCGCGCATCGAGTGGAAATGGGTACATGCGAATCCGGTGCGCGACGTGCGCCGGATGCCGAATCCAAAGGCGCGTGATCGGCGGATCGGTGACGACGAAGTCGGTGGCATGCTGGCGGGATTGGGCTATGCGCGAGGCCAGCGCCCGGAGAATAAGCAGCACGAGCTTGCCATCGCCTTCCTGTTCGCGCTAGAGACGGGAATGCGGCTTGGTGAGATTCTTGGGCTGGAGTGGGAGAGGGTGATGCTGGAGAAGCGGTATTTGCATCTGCCGCTGACCAAGAACGGTGGCGGGCGCGCCGTGCCCCTGTCAAGCGCGGCTATCGCATTGCTGGAGTTGCTCGCACCTGCGTCTGATGATGTGGGGCTGGAGCCGAAAGGGCCTTGCTTCACTGTCTCTACGTCCTCGGCCGACGCCCATTGGCGGCGCGCGCGCAACAGGGCCAAGATCGTTGATCTGCATTTTCACGATGCCCGCCACGAGGCCGTCACGCGGCTCGCAAAGAAGCTCGACGTGATGGACCTCGCGCGGATGATCGGCCACAGGGATCTGAAATCCCTGATGGTCTACTACAACGCCACTCCGACCGAGCTTGCCGCGCGTCTGGGCTAGGAGCCAGATCGCGGGCGACCGCGCCCTTTCGGCAGATTGCTGCCGCGGTTGCGCCGCGCCCACTCGATCACTTCGCCGGCGAACCAGCGTTTCTGTGCCTGCGGGCTGTTGGTGGGTTTGATCGGCGTAGGGAACGCAGCCCTTGTGATGACATTGCGGCCCACGGTGTCTACCGATAAGCCCATCCATGCGGCGACAGCCTCCAGGTCCCACAGCTGCACATCAATGGGAACAGTAGATGGTTTGAGGGCGCGCGAAAGCGCCTCAGCCAGTTTCTCGGCCAGGATCTCAGCGCTGGATTGCTCCGCTACGTTCATCACTTCGCTCCCATGGCGCGGATCAGTGCCGCGCAGTGTGCTGCATAGTTTTTGTCGCTGACCACCGCATCGGAATCCCATTCGGCAGCCTGCTCGTCGCAAAGGCGCGCGGCCGCCTCGATTGCCTCGGTCGTTGTGGGGGCATCGTCGAGGGCCAATGGCATACCCGCGGCCTGCACGTGGACGGGGCCGCCGTCTTTGTCTGCCGTGCCGGTGATCACGTCGAAGACGCTTGGACCCTGAGCAGTCTTGATCGCGGCAGGCCGTCGATGGGTTTGGCCTACACTTTCTTGAATCACCCCATCGGCTACCGGCATTGATACCTCAAATGCCAGGATTGCGAGCCCGAGCTGCTGTAGCGCGTCGTCCAGCCCGCCCGGGCTCGCGTCGACGGCCGGCGTGGCCACGGCCTTCGCGGCGATGAGTAGGTCAACGGCATATTTTGGTAGCGGCGTCATGCTGTCCTCCGGCGCGCGAGATGAACGATGGTGCCGGCCGTGCTACGGGCTCGATGCGTCCGACGACCAGGCCGAGCGCTTCCAGGGCTATGCGCGGATCCTCCGCGTACACGCCGACGAGGCGCGCGCTATGCGTGCCGTCAGCATTCAGGGTAATCGTGATGCGGTCGGGCTCCGTGCTGCCGGCTTCTGTCGCCGGCCGGGGCAGGGCGATGATCTTTGCTGTCTTCATGTCATGCCCCAAGGAAACGCCAGAAGGCGGCCGCCAGCCGGCGCATGGCGGCGCAGCGGCGGTTGTAGTAGCGCGAGGCGACGAAGCCGCCCAGGGCGCTGCGGCGGATGTGCGGGCGGATCATTGCTTGCCACCCTTCCTTGCGTCGGATTCGAGGGCCATTAGTTCGAGCGCTAGCGGTTCCGTCAGGCTCAGAACGTGCGAGAGAAGGCAGCGAGTCGGTACATCGGAGCCAATTGGGTCGTCAGGGATAGCGACGTGGAGCGTCTGGATGATGTTGTGGATTGCCCAAGCCTGCTCAGCAAGGTCGATGGGGACGACTGCGGGTTTGCGCTCAGCCATGGCAGCGCTCCCCGTCCAGTTCGAAGAGGCCGGTGCAGATCTCGCCCAGGTCCTGTACTGCGAGCTCGAGCGATACGCCCATGCGGGGGGTAAGCTCGAGCGCCAGCGAGTGGAACTGTTCGAAGTCGTGTGCGTCTTCGCATTTCTCTGCAACCCAGAGCAGGACGCCGAGGCTGTTGGAGACGGTGTTGACGCGATTGGCTGCCTCAGAAACGAGCGGTTGCTTAGTGGTGGCGCTTTTCATTGGGCACCGCCTTTCGCCATGTCGCGAGTGATGTCGTGAGCGAGCGCGTAGGTGTCGCGGCTCAGGCATTCGGCCAGAATGGCAATGGCGTCCAGCAGGCCATTCGTGGTCCGCGCTGTGAGCACTGAATAGCATTGCTCTTGCCCCGGGTCTGCATACTCCAGGCCGCGTCGCTCGGTCTCGAAGGCATTCAAGACGCGAGCAATGGCACGAATGCCGTCGAAGCCGTTCGCGATCTTGCGGAAGTCTCGCGCGGTGGTCAGGTGAAGGCCGCTATGGACCATCTCACCGAAATCGTCACCGTCTTCGCCGTTGTTGTCGAAGTGCGCTGGCAGCGATTCACCCCCAAACTTCTTGGGGATAGTGCAGGTGTCTGCTAAAGTGCTACGCGTGGGGATCCCCACCTGCCCCAGCGGGGTAGTGTCTTTTTGCATGGTTAGAGTCCAATGCTGAAGATTGAAGTTGGGAAGCGGTGGTGCAAACACCGTTTCCCGGGAGGGCCGCACCAGGTGCAAACTGGTGCGGCTCTTTTGTTTTCGGGGTCTCCTAGTTCCTCGGTGTCGATTTCTCCTCGCTCATTCTCTGTCTCAGGATGGCGACCACTTGGCCGTTCAGCGAGCGATCGTTTTCAATTGCAAACGCCGCCAGCCATTCGTGAATTTCCTTCGGCAAGCGCACTTGAAGCTTCACCGGATCATCCATCTGCAGCCTCCAGTGTTTGTGCACCTACCGTAGGTGCATTTATAGCATGCACCTACGGTAGGTGCAATACTAAAATAGGTGCACGCGTTTGGCTTGGTGCGTACAATGGCAACATGGCTACCGAACCCGTCAAACTTCAACTCCGGCTCCCATCCGAACTCCACGCGAAGCTCATTTCTGCGCGCGGCGATTCCGCGCGCTCCTTGAACGCGGAGCTCGTCGAGCGCATTGAGGCGTCGTTTGCGGCTGACGAGAAGATCGAACAGCTTGAGGCGGTAATCAATAGCCTCACCGCGGCAAGCAAGAGCCACGAGAAGGTTCTGTCTTATCAAGGCCAACTCCTGCGTGACGCAGGGGCGTTCATCCAAATGCAGGTCAAGTTCGATCGAACTAGATCGCCGGAAGGCGCGGTTAGTCCCCTTGATGCTCTCGTCATGCGGTTCGGGGAGGCTCTGCACAAGGCTGACTTCGCAGAGGCCATCCGCGTACTTGCGGACCTTTCGCACTGGGCAAAAGAAAAGGGCCTGGAGGGTGGCGACGGACTGCTCGGTCCGTATAAAGAAATCCGTGCGAAGAAGTCGTAGGGGCGCCATCCGGCCGATTTGCTTTGTCGGCGCGTAGCTGAGGCGATCCCGTTCGCTGATCTCACGCATTGTCGACTCTCGAAAACAGATCAACGGGGCGAGGCACTGATTCCCGCGCTCTCTCGGACGCAATGATTTCGCGTGCCAGCGAGATCATCCCGCGGGGTGTGAACAGCAACTGCGATACCGCCTCATGCTCGCCGCAGCTGCGCTCGATCGTCTTGACGCGATGGCGAACTAGACCGGCCTTTTCCTTCTCCGCGTAGCCGGTTAGGCGCTTACCGCCACCATGCCGATGCGCCCATCCATGCTCAACGATCCAGCTCGTAAATTTGCGCTCCGGCAGCTTGAGGCATTTCGCTGCTGCACGAATGCAGAGGTCGCCTTCGGCTGCGGCAAGGCGGTCGTGCGCCTCAACCTTCGGCGCGTCGACGGCAACCTTATGCTCGAGCGCCGCGCGTTGCTCGAACTGGGTTGCCCAAGCGCGGGCAGCCTCAGCGGGGTTTGTAAAGTCAGGGAGGGCGGGTTGCTTGGCGGGCATCGTGTAGGTGCCTGTACGGCGGATCGATGGCAGTACTTCGCTCGTGACCCAGCGCTTGAACCGCTTCGCTGCAACCTTGGTGCTACCAAGGATCAGGGCGTACAGCCCCGATTCGTTGACGTGGTTCTGGCGCTGACGGCCACCCAGCGTAAGGGAGTCCAATTTTTGGACATCCTCTGCATCCACGTGCGATTCAACTGCCTGGCGCGGATTGCCGAACTCGAGCACGGTGCACACATCATTGGCGTTGAACCAGGGCTGGCCCGCATCATCAACGCAGACACGGACTTCGTGCTTCTCAAAGAGGTGGATGCTGATGGCACCGCCTTGCGACGGCGACATCGGTGCTGCCTGCTGCAACTGCTGATTGGGTGCCATGCTGGCCTCAACTCGATGACGTTGAGGCCATGGTAGATTGTTAGAATTTTGTCGTCAAGAAGTTTCTAACTTTTCTTCCGGTTGACGATCATCTAACGGTGCCACAGTGCCGATCACAACCCACATCGCAATGATGTCGGATTCGATAACGCCGGTGATCGAACGTCCCTCTACGATCTCGGTAAAGGTGAGATAGTCTCCGCGGCGGAAGAGGAAGCGCTGGATGCTGTATTCACCCGCGGCGTCTTTGATGAGGACATCATCGCCGGGGAGGGCCGGCCTGGATGGCGCAACAATGATGCACTCCCCATTGCGAATCCTAGGGCGAAGATCGTTACCCTTAATGAGCACTGCGTAGCCCTCGCCGTCGCTCAATGCCACTGGCAGTGCTTGGGATGCCACGGATGGCGGCGCTGGTTCTATCTTCAGGCCGCCGTCCGGGCCAGTGGTCGCTACCGCCTTGATGTGTAGGGTCTTGGCGCCTAGGGAGGGTTGGTCGCTTCCGCTGCCGAGATCCTTGACCAACTGCCCAGCATTTTCCATTGACCAGGCTTTAGTGGGCTCGGGAACTACCATGTCCACCGAAGGGCGATCTAACCAATATGCTGGGTATCCAATCTTGCTTTCAATATTTCGTGCGGCTCTTTCGCCAATGGATCGGCCTGCGTTGTAGTTCGGGGAGATGAATTGATGCACTTGGGCGCGCGAGAAATCAAAGTTCTGCGCGAAGGCCGCAACGTTCCCCCCAAAAAGCTCTTCGATGATCTTGCGCAGTCGTTGGCGGCGCACTTCAAAGATGTCCATATAGGTTTCCATAGAGATTTCTATACGATAGAGAAGAAAACTCTTGACGGCAAGTGTTAGATGTTTCTATCCTTCTGGCATGGATCTCTATACATACCTCCGTGACTTACCAACCGAGCAGCGGACCCAGTTCGCGGGGTCTTGCGGGACAACGTTCGCCCGACTGAGACAAATTGCGTATGGCAATGAGCCCGCCAGCCCGCAGCTTTGCGTTGCGATCGACCGCGAGTCGGAAGGCTCAGTCCCGTATGAGCGAGTCAACGATCGATGGACGGAGCGTAGAGGCTCAAACGATGGGCGAAAGCGTATCCCGATGGATTGGGGATACGTTGAGCGCAGGGCTGTAAGCGCAGCGCTCTCGGAATCGGACTCGGGGGAGAGATGAGCGCGCTTTGCCTTGCATCCGCACTCGGCGTCGGTCCCGAAACGCCCACCTGGCTGGCCGTGATCGCTGTGGGCGGGTTTGTGCTCATCCTGCTGGCGTTCCTGTTGGGTCTCATCTGGATGCACCGGCAGCCGGCGCGCACGAACGTGTTGCTGTTGCGGCGACGCCTAGAACCCACGGAGCGGGCGGGCGCGCCAGATCCCCGCGACGACGCGCGCATTTTCCGGAGCAAGCGATGACTGTCTTCTTCAAGGGCATGAGCATCGCTGATCGGCTGCGCGAGCGTCGCATCCTGCGGCACGCCAAGCGCGCACTCGCCGCGGCCACGGTGGCTGCGGCCAAGCCGCATTTCGATGCGATGTTCGCAGAGGTGCGTAAGCGGAGCGTCGAGCAGGTGATGCGTATGGAAGAGGCAAGGGGCCTGCTGTGACGGCGCCCCAGAAGCGCCTCGTGCTCTATTGCCGCTACTTCCTGTCCTGGTCCCGCCCCACACGCACGTTCCGCGAGATCGATCTTCTCGATCACTAGACAGCTACCGCACACGGCTAGCGCGACGGCGCGAAGAGGGCGGAATCCTCCACCTGCCTCTGCCGAGTGCTCCTATTCCGAGTGGAGTGATGGAGGTATGCGCAATGGCGCTTTCGCTTGAATCCATGCTGGCCGATCTCCGGGCCACATTCCCGACTCTTCGCACTAGGCCCCTCTCCGAATTCGGTGAGCAGTGGGCGCACGCGGGCGGGATTTGGACGGGGCAGGACGCAGCCTGCATGCCGGATGGTTTGCCAATCTTTTCCAATCTGGCCTACGGCGAGGATGGGTATGACGGTCCGCTGCACACCGGTTTCCTTGCCTGGCTGGAGGCGCGCGGATGGGGGCATGAGCAGTACGACGGTGGGACGTTCTTTCTGGTGCCGCTGAGCTATTTCGAGGGGGCGGTGCGTGAAGATGCATGACCTTGCTCGCTTGCTTTGGCACGCACAGAGAATTGCTGTGGAGGATGTCTGAGTCGTGGAGCAAGCAACGTCGCCGCAATTGGAGGATGGCTATGTGCGTGTCGCGAATGAGCTATACGACGCCATCCTTGCTTTCCCATTCACAGGCCGAGAGCAGAAGGTGGTTTGGACCATTCTGCGCAAGACCTATGGCTACGGGAAGAAGCTGGACGACATATCCGCCTCGCAGATCGGGGCTCTATGCGGCCTGGAGCGCCCCCACGTGACAACGACGCTCAACAAGCTCGCATCGATGAATGTCATCGTGAAGCGTGCCGGCCAGTTCGGCTGCCTCATCGGCATCAACAAGAACTACCGCGCTTGGAAGGAGGCGGGGAAAAGTGACGTCAGCCCTAGTACCAAATCGGTACAGGTGTACCAGATCGGTACTGGTGGCGCGGAGCGCGCGGGGTTGCCCGGTGAATCGGCGCAATCCCTTTCGGAGCCTAGCTTTGCAGGCAACGGTAGTACCGATTCGGTACTAGTACCAAAAGAGTACGCCCCCCGTACCGAATCGGTACAGGTCGATAGTACCGATTCGGTACACACAAAAGACAACCTTCCAAAAGACATAGGTAAACAACCCCCCCAACCCCCCGTGCCGGGGGGCGAGGTGTTGGAAACTGAAAAGCCAAAGCGGGAACGTAAGCCGCGCATCGCTCTGAAAACCTTCCTCGACTGCTGCAAGGCAGACGGGGTCAAGCCGATCACCAGCTATGCGTCGCTCATGGAGTACGTGGACGGCATCCAGCTTCCGGGGGACTTTCTGGCCCTGGCCTGGGACGTGTTCTGCAGGGCTCACCTGCCGGGTGGGGCCAATGCAGCGCGCCGGCAAGCGGATTGGCGCCAGCACTTCGCCAATTACGTCGAGAAGGGCTACTACCGGCTTTGGGTCTGCAAGCCTGATGGCTCGTTTGAGCTCACAGCAACGGGCCAACAAGCCATGCAATTTCACAACCGGAGAAGAGTGGCATGACAGCGCGTGACGCGGGCTTTGAGGTGCCCTACAGCCTTGAATCGGAACAGGCCGTGCTGGGTGGCCTGCTTTTGGATAACGACGCTATCGACCGCGTGGAGGGGCTGCAGCGCGAACATTTCTACCGAGCCGACCATGGGGTGATCTACGCTCAGATCGTCGAGCTGGTGACCGCCGGCGCCGGCGCTGACTCGGTGACGGTCTACGAGCGGTTGGCCGCGAAGGGCCACGCTGAGAATGTCGGCGGGTTGCCCTACCTGAACGCGCTGGCCACTCAGACGCCGAGCGCGGCCAACATCGGTCGCTACGCGGCGGTCGTGCGCGACCGCGCCGTAAAGCGCCAATTGCTTGCGCTTTCTTCCGATGTGCCATCCATGGTGATGGGGGCAGAGGACGCGCGGGTTCTCGTTGATCGCGTACAGAGCCGGTTGGAGAGTTTGGCGCAGGAGCGCGTGAAGTCCGAGCCGGTCCGCGCCGCGGATGACCTGGGCACGTACTTCGACCAATTGCAGGCCGAAGTGGAGGGAGCGGTGAATGCCATCCCCACCGGCTTCATCGATCTGGACGACAAGCTTGGCGGAGGCATGCGTGGTGGTGAACTGATCATCGTTGCCGGCCGCCCAGCCATGGGCAAGACCGCCTTCGCGCTGAACATCGCCAACGCTGTGGCGCGTGACCGCTCCGCGTTGGTGCTGTCCATGGAAATGCCAAAGGCGCAGCTGCATCAACGGAACGTGGCAATGCTGGGCAAGATTCCGCTGAGCCACCTACGTCAGCCGGATCGCATGACGAACGACGACTGGCCGCGGGTGACGGCTGCCACTGGCCGCATTGCCGACCTGAACGTGTACCTGGACGATCAGCCGGCGCTGACCTTGCTGGATGTCCGCGCCAAGGCGCGCATCGTAAAGCGACGCCACGGGCTGAATCTGCTGGTGGTTGACTACCTCGGTCTGATGACCGGTGGCCCCAGCGAGAACCGCAATCAAGAGGTCGGAAGCTACTCGCGCGGCCTGAAGGCGCTAGCCAAGGAACTGGACATCCCAATCATCGCGCTGGCGCAGTTGAACCGCGGGCTGGAGAGTCGGACCAACAAGCGCCCGACTATGGGCGATTTGCGGGACTCAGGCGAAATCGAGCAGGACGCCGACATCATCATGTTCCTCTATCGGGACGAGGTCTATGACCCGAACTCTATGGCGAAGGGCGTCTGTGAGGTCCTTATCGAGAAGCAACGCCAGGGCGAGACCGGCATGGTGCCGCTGGCCTATCAGGGCGAATACACGTTGTTCAACGACATGGCGCGCGGCTACTCAGTGCCGGAGCCGAGGCAGGCGCCGCGCCGTTCCTTTCGCGATGATATGTGAGCAAGCGCCGGTCCTAAACCGAAACAAAGCAGGGGAGGGTAAGCAGTGACGCAGCACCACATCGAGGCCGAGCAGGCCATGTTCATGGATGCCGGCCAGGCCATCCAGTTCGCCTTCCTGATGGAGGAGTATGAGAGCTCCCCCGAGTGCATGACCTGGCAGGCGATCCGCAAGGTGCTGCAGATGCTCGGCTTGCGCCGGCGCCTGGAGGAGATGATCGGCCGCACCGGCACGGTCAACTTCAAGGGCCTGCAGCCGCTGGAGATCCGTGGGCAGTGCCAGATGATCCGCTCGAGCGTCGCGCATCGCCTCCATCCCGCCGAGGCCGCTGTGCTCATCGCCCGGCATACGCACAACCCACTGGCGAAGGCCAAGGCCATCACCTATCTCAGCGAATACGTGTTTCCCGCAGCTGCGGGCACAAACGGTGGCCAGCGGCTGGCGTTCGACTACTTCGTGCTGCGCTGCTTTCCCACTCGCAACATGGAAGCCGGCGAGCGCGCCGACATCGCCGAGCGCCTGGGGCTGAAGCCGAAATCTTCCGCGGCCTATGTGCGCACGGCGCGCCGCCGCATCAAGGAGCTGGGCGAGCGTGCCGACCAGCGTATGCAGGCTGTCTTCGTCGAGGAGGGACTGATCGATGCGCAAGCCTAAGATCGCCGCCGGCGGTTTGTTGTGGCGCGTGGATCCGACCCGGCAGGATACTGGCCCGGCCGCCACAGCCAACGAGCCGGATGCGGCATTCCTTGTGAGCCGGATGGTGGAGAAGGGCGTCGCCAAGCGGGCGCCGCTGAAGCGCAGGCGCGTTGCGCAGTACGCCAGCAAGCGGGCCGAGCGTGACCGGCAGGAAGCCGAAGAGGCGGCGCGCAACGTCATTCGGCACCGCGTTGCCGCCAACGAGAAGCGCTACCCCGAGATCATGGCCCAGGTGCGCACCACCGAGTTCCTGATCTGGTACGAACGCGCGGCCGGCGAGCCGTGGGACCAAGGCTTCGAAGCAGACGTCGAGGAGATCCGTTATCGCATCCTGCTGGCCCAACAAAGAGATTCATCCCCGCGGGTTTGACACAGCGAAGAAATTTGTGCAATATTGATTCTGTCCGAAAGTCCGTTAAGCGACTTCCGCCGAAAGCCCGCTTCGAGCGGGCTTTTTGCTTTCTGAGTTAGTATTTTCTCTCCCACAACCCAAGGAGAGATGGCGATGACACGGAATTTCGTTGTGACGGTAAAGGAGCCCGCGGATAGCCGTACCGAGACCGGTTACGGCGTGGCACTTCAATTTGAGTTCCACAACACCGTGCCCCATATGAGCGGTCATTCCTTGTGGTTGACTATGGCGCCATCCACGACCCTGGAGCAGGCTACGGCGTTGGCCAGTGAGTTGAATTCAGCTGGTGAAACCGCGTCGCTTCGCTGACCCGGTGACACGAGAAAAACCCGCCCGGTTCGCGCCGCGCGGTTTTTTCATTTTCTACTTGCCGCGCTTGGCAGGCGTCTTGGGCTTGTCCGGTGCTTGCGTCAGGACGGAGCCGGCAAGTTTCTTTGCCGCCTGAGTAGAGCTCTTCTGCTGCAGGACTTTGCCCGCAAGCGACGACAGCTGCTTCGACGATTTCTCGTTCTTCGACATAGCATCTCCCTCCAGTTTGATAGGAACTTTCAATCCTAGTAACTGAGTCTTCATGTGCAATCCCCCTATAAGTGGGAGGGGTGGGTAAACCACTTCAATGTCACCGTCTCCCAACGACATAATCGAGCGCTACTCAGTGGGAGCTAATCGTGGGCGCAAACTTCTTCTTTGACAAACTGCTGCCGGCACATGATGAAGAATCGCGTGACGAGCCAGGCAGCACAAGACAGGTTGAGATCTTCACGCACGGTGGTGGCATGTACCTCCGCGTCGGTCGCCTTGGCGAGGAGCACGAAGGCCGGGGGTTCACCGTAAAGTTGTCCGAGACTGATGCGAGAGAGTTGGCAGAAGGGCTTGATCGAGCAATGTTCTACTTTGGCTATAAGAAGTAGCTACTTTTCGCGAAAAATCCCGATTGCTGCTGTTGGAGGGAGCTTCCTCCAGAGAAAGGCCCGCAAGGTGAATGCCAGCGGGCCTTTTCGTTTGCGCAGTCTTTTTGTAGTGGGGCCGCCATGCAACCCGGAGCCTTGCCGGGGCACCCAGGCGGCAAATTGGGTGCGCGTCCTTTGAGCGGAGCTGACCCGCTATGAGGCAGTCAGCGAACCGCAACACGCAGCGCCGGCCCTTGGCCGGTGTAGTCGGATGTGTGAACAGCGCCTGGGCGGACACTCGGGCGTGGCGCCGGTGAGAGCCCGGCGAACCAGATTCTTGCCGCCAGCCATGAAGAACCAATATGTTCGATTCATGCTGTGGCGTATCCGGCCGGCGATCGAGAGCCAGGCCAAAGCCGATGCAGAGGCGGCAGCGGCCCGCGCTACTGCGCGGCGGTAGTTCATGAAGCAGCGGTGGGCCGCCTTGCTCGCGCTAAGTAGCAAGGTCAGCCGTTGTCTGGCCCGGCCGGGTCGTGCTGGTCGCGAATGGACTTGAACATCCCCGATGCCATTGAAAAGGCCCCGAAAATGGCGTCTTCGAAGTGAACGTCAAATTCCGCTTGGAGTGCTTTCGCTTCTGCCGATGTGCTGCGCTCTTCGTGGACCCCCTTGGCGGTGTCTTGCCATTGGATGATGCATGCATCGCGAAGCTCGTTGAGGGCATCCGAGGTTCCACCGGCGCTGTGGTGCGCAATTGCAAGCGCTATTGCGGCGACTTGTTCGAGAGCGGTCAGTTTCGCTGCGAGCTTCAGTTGTTCGTTTTCCATGCGTACCTACTGTGTGGTTGATTGAGAAGGTCAAGGTTCTCGATTGTTTCACGGCCAAGGGGTATGCGGCCTAGTACGTTTGTATGGTATCGCGGGCTTGGCCACATTGTCGGGCCGCAGTCTTCCAAGCTGTCCACGCCGGATCGATTCCGGCAGCCAGCTCCAGTTGTCTCCTCGGCCGGACGGCCGAGTCGCCCGCCGTGTGCGGGCCCTTTCTATTCAGGGATCCCACCATGCCGAGCGTCAATGTGATGACAGCGCCGGGCCCGTTTGCGCTCGCTTTGATGAAGGCGCTGGGGCTGCCGAAGCGCACGCGTTGGTTCGAAGTGCGCTGCGCTGTCGGCGAAGCGGTGACGGTCAAGTGCGAGTACCACCCGGATGAAAGCACTGCGACCGGGTTTGATGCTCAGCCGCTTCTGCAGGAATGGGTGCTGGTGCCCAAGGGGACTCAGCCGGGCTCCATTCAGACATGGCCGTTGCCATGACTCGAACTCGCAAGATTCCGATGCTTGGTTCCGTGCGCGCTATGGCACAGGGCAGACAACGTCTGATGGCGCCCACCCTCAGCGAGGCGCGCATGGCTGGACGTGCGCTGCAGGCGCGCCGGCTACGCATCTGGACCCAGAGCCCCACCTGCGCGGCATGCGGCCGACTGACCAGCTATCCCGCTGGCTTCGAGCTGGACCACCGAGTCCCGTTGCACCAGGGCGGGCCGGACACGGACCAGAACTGCCAGGTGCTGTGCAACGGGGATGACGGCTGCCACGGGAAGAAGACGGCGCAGGACCTGGGCCACCGGCCGAAGTGAGGAGCGTGATATGCCGAGACCGAGCAGCGCAGCGGCCAGCCTCGTGACATACGAGGTGGCCCTGAACATCTGGGGCGATTCGGGTGTGAACCTTGCCGATGACGTCACACGGTGTTGCTTCTTCACGGTGTGGGCCATGGCAATGGCCGAGATGGACGAGGCGCTGGACCACGAGAGCGCAATCCGGGCCAAGGACCGGCGGGCCAGCTTGGTGCGTCGCGTGCTCAGCTGGCTGCGTGGTGACTAGAAGCGATAGGAGGGCCGTGGCTGCGCCGGACTTGCAGGGGTCGGTAGTGGGCCCAGCGCGGCCTGATCGTGGCGTGGCGGCGCGCTGGGACCCGGGGGGAGGGTAAATCTCTGGCGGGCGACCGGCCGGAAACCACACGTTCTCCCACGCGCAGAATATTTCCCCCTTTTCAATGGAATTCAGCAAATGGCTGGTGTGAAAGGACGCAGCGGCGGCCCGCGTGCGAACGCTGGCGGCGCTCGCCCCGGCGCTGGCCGGCCTAAAAAAGAGAAGCCCGCCCCGGTGCCGCTGGAAGAGCGCGACATGCTCCAGCTGCTGCAAGACATCGCGCTCGGCCGGGTCGAGGCATCGACCACGCAGGTGCGCGCAGCAATCGCTGCGGTGCAGTACACCCACACGAAGAAGGGCGACGGCGGCAAGAAGGAGGAGAAAGAGGCAGCCGCCAAGAAGGTGGCCAGCCGGTTCTCCCCGGCCGCGCCGCCTAAGCTGGTCGCCGCCGGCGGCAAGAAGGTCTGACGATGGAATGGACTACAGCATGCCTCGATTGGGAGGACCGGCTGGTAGGCGGGCGGTCGATCATCCCGCCGCCGATCTTCCCCGACCAGGCCGAGCAGGCCCTGGCCATCTTCAAGGAGCTGCGCGTCGTCGACCTGCCGGGCAAGCCGACCTTCGGCGAGTGCAGCGAGCAGTGGGTCTTTGACTTTGTGGCGGCGATCTTTGGCGCCTATGACGCGGAGACCGGCAAGCAGCTCATCCGCGAGTACTTCCTGCTGATCAGCAAGAAGAACACGAAGTCGACCATCGCCGCCGGCATCATGCTGACCGCGGTGATTCTGTGTTGGCGCGACGAGGAAGAGCACCTGATCCTGGCCCCCACAAAGGAGGTCGCGGACAACAGCTTCAAGCCTGCCGCCGGGATGATCCGCGCGGATGATGAGCTGTCGGCCCTGTTCCACATCCAGGACCATGTCCGCACAATCACGCATCGCGTGACCCGGGCCTCGCTCAAGGTTGTCGCGGCCGATACGGACACCGTGTCCGGGAAAAAGTCGGGCCGCATCCTCGTGGACGAGCACTGGCTATTCGGTAGCCGGGCCAATGCCGAAGGCATGTTCATGGAAGCCACCGGCGGTCAGGTGTCGCGCGACGAAGGCTGGGTGATCTACCTGACCACGCAGAGCGACGACCCGCCGGCCGGGGTTTTCAAGGAGAAGCTCGGCTACTACCGCGATGTTCGCGACGGCAAGATTGATGATCGGAAGTCGCTCGGGGTGATCTACGAATTCCCGCCGGCCATGATCGAGTCCAAGGCCTACTTGGACCCGGCGAACTTCTACATTACGAACCCCAACATCGGCCGCTCTGTAAGCGCTGAATGGCTAGAGGACCAGCTGAAGAAGAACCGGTCAAAGACGGATGGCGCCTTCCAGCAATTCCTGGCGAAGCACCTGAACGTCGAGATCGGCCTAAACCTCCGTTCTGATCGCTGGGCCGGTGCCGACTTCTGGTTGGCGCGGGGAAATCGTTGCCTGACGCTGGAAAATCTCCTGGCTCGGTCCGAGGTGGTCGATCTCGGCATCGACGGCGGCGGGCTGGACGACTGGCTTGGCTTTGGGGCCGTGGGGCGTGAGCGCGGCACCAGCCGCTGGCTGCACTGGGGGCGGGCGTGGGCCCATCCGTCGGTGCTGGCGCGCCGCAAGTCCGAGGCGCCGCGGTTTCTCGACTTCGCAAAGGATGGTGACCTGGTCATCGTCGAGAACATCGGCGACGACGTGGACCAACTGACGGCAATCGTGGTGCAGGTCTATGCCTCCGGCCTGCTGGACAAGATCGGCGTGGACCCAAGCGGGGTCAATTTTGACGATGACCTGGTCACGGCCGGCATTCCCGAGGAAATGATCCTGGGCGTCTCGCAGGGCTGGAAGCTGGGCGGCACCATCAAGACGGTGGAGCGCAAGCTGGCGGAAGGTGCCTTCGAGCACGGTGACCGGCCGATGATGGCCTGGTGCATCGGCAATGCCAAGGTGGAGCAGCGTGCGAACAGCATCCTGATCACAAAGCAGGCCAGCGGCACAGCCAAGATCGATCCCCTGATGGCCTTGCTCAATGCGGCCCACCTGATGAGCCTGAACCCTGGCCCGAAGGGGCGCTCCTTCTGGGATGAACCCGAATGAACCGACTCACTGACATGTTGAAGTCCGCCGCCGCCATGGCGCACGCGCGGATCCCCACGCTGCGCGCGGCGGCAGCTGGGGCCGCCGGGTGGATTCCGGACGCGCTAATGGCCTCCGGCGCCGGTGCGGTTGCATACGGCGCGTGGCTGGTCTATCCGCCGGCCGGGCACATCGTTGGCGGCGTCCTGGCGATTGCCGGCGGCGTGCTGCTGGCGCGAGGTGCTAAGTAATGGGGTTCCTCGCAAGAGCGGTTGCCGAGCGCAAGGCGACGCAGCTCACCTACGACCAGGTGGCCGACTTCATCGACGGCGTGGGCGGCGGCAAGGTCGCCGGCGTGGCCGTGAACGAGAAGACCGCGCTGCAGGTGGCGACTGTCCTGGGATGCGTTAAGGCGATCGCGGACGGCTGTGCCACGCCGAATCTGCACGTCTATCGGGAGACAGAAGACGGCGGCCGGAAGAAGGCCACCAACATCCCGGAGTACCGCCTGCTGGCGCGTCGCCCCAACGAATGGCAGACCTCGTTCGAGTGGCGTCGTCAGATGACCATTCACGCCGCGCTTACCGGCGCGGCATTGTCCATCAAGGTGCGCGGCAACAACCGCCGCGTGCAGGAACTGATCCCAATCCAACCGGGCCAGTGGGACGTCCGTCGGGTGTCGCGCTACGAGGTTCGATACCGCTGCTGGGACGAGTTCGGGATGATCGGCGAATTCGGGCCTGATGACGTCTTCGTCCTGAACGGCCTCCAGTGGGACTGGGTAAAGAGCATGAACGCCGTAATGCTGGCGCGCTCGGCGATTGGCCTTGCCATCGCCACCGAGAAGAGCCAGGCGGCCATGCACGCGAATGGACTGCGCCCGAGCGGCACGTACACGGTAGAGGGTACCTTGGACCCGGAGCAGCACACGCGACTGACCGCCTGGATCAAGAAGCAGGGTGGCCCGGAGAACGCGGGCAATCCGATGATCCTCGATCGCGATGCCAAGTGGTACAGCACGGCCATCTCTGGTGTGGACGCGCAGCACGTCGAGACGCGCCGACTGCAGGTGGAAGAGATCTGCCGCGGCTATGGTGTCTTCCCGATCATCGTCGGGCATGCGGACAAGACCGCGACGTTCGCCAGTTCCGAGGCGTTCTTCGCTGCGCACGTCAAGCACACCCTGGCGCCTTGGCACCGCGCGTGGACGCAGCGGATGGACGAGATGCTGCTCGACGGCTCTGGCCCCCTGTATGCCGAGTTCGATACGCGCTACCTGATGGCCGGATCGATGAAAGATCGCGCTGTGTGGGCGCGGACCATGGCCGAGATGGGTATCTACACACGCAACGAGATCCGCGACGAGGATGGCAAAGAACCGCTGCCAGGCCTCGACGAGCCTCTGACGCCGATGAACATGAGTAACGGCACCCAGCAAGGAAAACAGAATGATCAAACGGGCAATGCTTGAGCGCCGCAGCGCGGCCGGCGGGCGCCAGGTTCGGTCCTATGCGTTCGAGATCAAGGCTGTCAGCGACGACGGCACGATCGAAGGCTATGGCTCGGTCTTTGGCGTGCGCGACAACTATGACGATGTCGTCGCGGCCGGCGCATTTGCAGCGTCGCTCAAGGCGCACAAGGCCGACGGCACCATGCCGGCCATGTTGTGGCAACACGATGCCAACGAGCCAATCGGCGTATGGACCGAGATGGTCGAGGATGCGAAGGGCTTGCGCATCAAGGGCCAACTGGCTCTCGACACCACTCGCGGCAAAGAGGCGCATGCCCTGCTGAAGCTGCGCGCCCTGAACGGCCTCTCCATCGGCTTCATCTCCAAGCAGTGGGCGTATGACCGGGAAACCGACGTTCGCACTCTGACCGAAATCGACCTGTGGGAAGTCTCCCTGGTCACCTTCCCCGCCAACGAGAAGGCGCGGGTAACCGATGTCAAGGCCGCCGCCGACGAGCTGGTGGCCCCCAAAGATGCTGAGCGAATCCTGCGCGATGCCGGATTCAGCAAAGCCGACGCAACGGCATTCGTGTCGCGCGTCATGCGGATGGGAGAAGAGCGGAGTGATTCCGCGGATTCGACCGCGCAGGCAATGAAGGCAGCCGACCGGCTGCTGTCCTCCCTGAACTCCTGACCACAGGTAAAACATGAACCAAATGCACCGCGATTTCGGCGCTTTCCGCGCCAAGCTGCTCGCCATGGCCGCCATCGGCCTGGTTGGCGCCCTCGAACTCCGCGAGGATCCGTCGATCAAATCCGTGGCCGAGGCGATCGACAAGATTGCCACGGCCTTCGACGAGTACAAGAAGACCAACGACCAGCGCATCGATGCCATCAAGAAGGGCCAGTCGACCGAGGCTCTGGACGCCAAGCTCGCCAAGATGGACCAGCACATGGATGGCCTCTCGGAGCAGAAGAGCCGTCTGGAGAAGATCGAGCTGAAACTGGCGCGCCCCGGCGCCATGGGCGGCGGCCGCCAGGATCAAGACGAGACGGCCGAAGTGGCCGAGTATCGCCAGGCGCTGGGGGACTGGATTCGCAAGTCGAACGACTTCGATCGTGAGGCAAAGCTGAAGGATGCGGCTGGCTCGATCGTCGCCAAGTCGAATGCCGGTCCGCGTGAGCGCCGCGCAGCCCAGGTCATCACCTCCACCGGCTCCGCCGGCGGCTTTGCGCTGCCGGAGATCATCGAGCGCCAGATCACGCGCCTGACGATCGACATCTCGCCGATCCGCCAACTCGCCACCGTTCGCACGGTGGGTAGCCCCGACTACAAGGAGCTGATCGACATCGGCGGCGCGGCGTTTGAATGGCTGGGCGAGGGTGACACCCGCAACCAGACCAACACGCCCGACCTCTACGAGGTGGCGCCGACCTTCGGTATGGCATCGGCCAAGCCGCAGGCCTCCGAGGAATCCCTCGATGACCTGTTCTTCGACGTCGAGGGCTGGCTTGTCGATTCTGCCGGCGAAGCGATCGGGGGTGGCGAGGGCGCGGCCTTCATCACCGGAAACGGCGTGAAGAAGCCCACGGGCATCCTGGCCGGGCCGGCGCCGGTGGCCACTGCCGACGCGGCACGCGCGTTCGGCACGCTGCAGTACGTGGCTTCGGGGCAGGCAGCCGCCATGCCGACCAGCGCCGACCTGTTTTACGACCTGGTGTACTCGCTGCGGGCCCGCTACCGCTCCAACGCGAACTGGCTGACCAGCAAACTCGTGCTGGCCGGGATGCGCAAGTACAAGGACTCGACCGGCCAGTACCTGTGGCAACCGTCGATCGCAGCCGGTCAGCCGTCGCTCTTCATGGGCTACGGCGTGACCGAGGCGGAAGACATGCCGGCCGTGGCCGCGAACGCCTTCCCGTGCGCCTTCGGCGACTTCAAGGAGGGCTATCTGATCGTCGATCGCGTGGGCATGCGCATCACCCGGGACGAAATCACTCAGCCCGGCTTCGTGAAGTTCTATGTGCGCAAGCGCGTGGGGGGCAAGCTGCGCAACACCCAGGCGATCAAGCTGCTGAAGATCGCGGCATCCTGATTCAGCACAACCCGACCGACGGCGGCTCTCTGGGCCGCCGTCCTGCTTTGGAGAGGACATGGAACTGATCGTATTGATTGCGTTTTCCTGGGCGCACCGCGGCTGCATCGTCGAGGCGTTCGAGGTGGGCCAGGTGATCAACACCGAGGACGAGGACCTGATTCGCGTTTCGCTCGGCGAGGGCTGGACCGAAGACCACGGCGCCAAGACGCGCGCGGGAGTGGAGGCCCGGGAGCGCGCCGAAGCCGAGGAGCGGGCACGGCAAGAGGCAAGCGCGCGCGCCGCGGCGGGAGAGCTGGCCCGGAATAATGCCGAGGCAGCCGCTGCAGTCGAGGCGCAGGCCAAGGCCGACGCTGAAGCACGGGCGTCGGCAGAGGCGGCCGCCGACGCGGCCGCGAAGACCGAAGAGCAAAAGGCCACCAAGCCTGCCGAAAACAAGGCCCGCAAGGCCGCGCCGGAAAGCAAGTAAGCCATGGGCCTGCGACGCACCACACAGCCAACCAGCGAACCGGTCTCGCTGGAAGAAGCCAAACTGCACCTGCGCGTGGATCACGATGACGAAGACGCTCGCATCAAGTCCCTGATCCTGACAGCGCGCATGACGGCGGAACGGCGTCTACAGCGCACGCTATTGCTTTCGGGCTGGACGCTCACCTGCGACGACTTTGGCACGCTGTACGAGCTCCCCATGGCCCCCTTGGTCGCCGTTACCAGCATCGGGTATGTGGATGCCGGTGGCGCGGCCCAAGTGCTGGCGCCCACGGCATACCGCGTCGATCTGACGAGCGAGCCGGGGCGCGTGGTGCGCGTCAACCAATGGCCGTCCACGGCGCGCCAGCCAGCGGCGGTCACAGTCGTCTACACGGCGGGCTACGCGACGGCAGCGGACGTGCCGGAGCCGATTCGGCAATGGATCCTGCTGGCGGTGGGGGACCTGTACGCCAACCGTGAGGCATCAGCCGAGCGGCCCCAGGTGCCGCAGAATTTCGCGGACCGGCTGCTAGATGCGGACAAGATCTGGGGTTAGCAATGGAAGCGGGAAAGCTCAATAGGCGTGTGCAGATCCTGCGCGCGCAGAAGCAGCGCGCCGCCGGCGGGCAGGAGGTCAAGACCTGGGTGCTGCTGGCAAAGGTCTGGGCGTCGATCCGGCACAAGGGCGGTCTCGAAACCATCCGGGCGGAAGCCGAGGCCTCGATCGTTCAGGCCAGCATCCGCATTCGCCGGCGCACGGACATCGACGCCACCATGCGAGTGCAGCACGGCGCGGATGTCTATGAGATCCGCGCACTGCTGCCGGATGAGGTCCACCGTGATTACGTTGACCTGGTGTGTGAGCTGGGGGCTAGCCGTGGCTAAGATCCAGATCAGAGGCATCCGTGCCGCACAGGAGCGCCTGCTGACGCTGCCGGACGAGGTCGCGGAACACGCCTTGCGCTCATCCGCATACGCTGGCGCGGACTTGCTGAAGGATGAGGTGGTTGCGCGCGCGCCGCGCAAATCCGGCCGACTGAAGCGTGCAATCTACACGAAGCACCTGGATGAACACTCCAGCCGCGACAAGCAGGCCTACCGTGTTGGTGTACGTCGCGGGCGCAAGCGAAAGTCCGACAAGGACGACGGCCCCGACGATACGGCCTTCTATGCGGCGTGGATCGAGTACGGACACTGGCACGTGCCGCCCAAGGCGGACGGCACGCCGTGGAAGACCCACCGCGCGGCGCATGCAGGCAAGAAGTGGGTGCCGGCGAAGGCGTTCATCCGGCCATCATTTGAGGCCAAGCGCGCGGAAGCTGTGCGGGCCATGAAGGAGCGGCTGAAGCAGCGGCTAAACGAAATCCTCGCGGGGAAGAAATGATCAACGTCGACATCGACAACGCGCTGGCGCCGCTGGTAGCCGGCCGCCTTTTCCCCGATGCCGCAGACCTGGGCACGCCGGCCCCCTACATCACCTATCAGCGGGTCGGCGGTCGGGATGCCAACACGGTGGATGGTCCCGCCGATCTGAAGAACGGCCGCTTCCAGATCAACGTATGGGCCGGCACGCGCAACGAAGCCGATAGCCTGATGGATCGGGTTATCGATGCACTCGCAGCGGAGCCGCTGCTCGGTGTGCCGATTGGCGCGCCGGTCAGCGATTACGAATCCAGCCTGGACCTACGCGGGTCCATGCTCGACTTTTCCATCTGGCACAAGCCATAACAGGAGCACCCTATGTCATCTGCAATCAGCGCCCAGGGCTCGAAGCTGGAGATCTCCAGCACGGCTGGCGTGGCAAAGACCATCACGGCCATCGCACTTGGCTTTCCTACCCTGCTCACGATGGCGGCGCATGGCATGTCCAATGGCGATGTCGTGACGCTGGCCGGCCTGACGGGTGCCGACATGGCACTGCTGAACGGCCAAACGGCAGTCGTCAAGAATCGGACTGCCAATACCATCGCCGTGGACATCGACACTACCGGCAAGACCATCACGGCCTCTGGCAATGCGACGCCGCTGACCTGGGTCAAGATCAAGAACCTGATCAGTTTCAGCGGCTTCGACGGCCAGGCCGGCGAGCTGGACGTGACCGACATGGACAGCACGGCGAAGGAATTCCTGCTCGGGCTGCAGGACTTCGGCACGTTCAGCTTCGACGTGAACAAGGACTTCACCGATGCCGGCCAGGTCGCCCTCGACGCAGCGAAGCAGGCGAGCAGCGTCAAGTCGTTCAGGCTGACGCTGCCCAACGGGCGCACCGCAACCTTCAGTGCTTACCCGAAGAATAGCCCGCTGTCCGGTGGTGTCGACGCGGTCCTGAAATCCAGCGGCATCCAGCTGCGCATCACCGGCAACGTGACCTTCGCATGAGCCTCCTTAGCAAAGACGCGATCCTCGGCGCGTCGGACATCATCTCCGAGGACGTTCCTGTGCCGGAGTGGGGCGGCTCAGTGCGCATCTGCGTCATGTCGGGCCTGGCGCGCGACGTATTTGTCAGCGGCGAGGGCAAGCCCGATGCGGGGTTCAGCGATTTCCAGGCGCGCTTGCTGGTGGCCACCGCGGTGGACGGTGCCGGAGAGCGCATCTTCGAGCCAGCTGACGTCGAACGGCTGCAGGCCAAGTCGCGCACGGTGCTGGACCGCCTGACGACCGTTGCCATGCGCTTGAACGGGATCGGCCACCAGGCGCAGGAGGACATCGCAAAAAACTCCGGCGCCGCCCAGAGCGGCGGCACTGGCTCCGACTCTCTCTCGACATCGGCATCCCCGTCCGACGCCTCCAGCAAGAGCTGACCAGCTACGAGTTCGCCGAGTATGTGGCGCTCTACGAGCTGGACCGCCGCGGAGGGCACTACGATGACCTTCGCGCCGGCGCGATCGTGTCGATGATCGGCAATGTGCACCGCGACGCCAAGGCGCATCCCGAGCCGTTCGGCCCGCTCGACTTCATCCCGTGGAACGAGCACCACGGCGCCGCCGCGGAGCCGGTCTTCCTCGAGAATGTGGAGGAGCAGTCGGCTCTGATCCTGCGCACCATGTTTCCCGGCATGGAAGGCGCAGAGTGCTAATATGGCTCTTTGGGCACATGGAGGGGCCATGAAGCGAGTTCTGTGGGGTGCGGCGATGGCGGCGGTCCTAGCTGGGTGTGCGGTACCGGTTCAGCAGAAAACCTATGACCCGCTGCCGTTCAATGCGGCCGAGTACGAGGCGCTGCCGACGACCGGTACCGGTGTGGTGCGTGGGCAGGTGTTTCTGAAGACGCGCGGCGGGGATGTGAAGAAGGGGGCCGGCTCGCCTGTGGTCCTCACTCCGGCAACGTCCATATCCGAGCAGACCTATCGCGAAGGCTACCTCGGGGGCAAGCGGCCTTCGTCAAAAGGTGGCGGAGAGACTGAAAAGTACTGGCGACGATCAACAGCCGATGCCGAGGGGCGATTCGAGTTCCGTGATGTCCCGCCTGGTAAGTTTTTTGTCCTTTCCGAAGTTGTCTGGGAAGCACCAACGCAATTCGGCCTTGCAAAGCAGGGCGGCTTGATAGTGATGCCAGTTCAAATTGAAAACGACAAAGCGGTAGAAGTGATCGTGACAAAATAGCCACGGTTTCCAGTATCAAGCCACCTTCGGGTGGCTTTTTTAATGGGCGGAAGAAATGAGTGAAGTGCTGAACGCCGATCGCATCTCGCTGGTTGTCGAGGCCGATCAAGAGAAGTTCCGCGCGGATATGGGTAAGGCGGCGCAGACCGTGCAGAACTTCGGCACTCAGGCTGGCGCCGCGGCCGGAAAAGCGGAGAAAGCTCTGACGTCCATGGGCGACACGGCATCTCGCACATCTGCCGCTAATGAAGCCGCTGCGGCGAGATTCCTGGCGTCGCTCGAGCGCCAGGCGGCCACCATCGGCCGCTCGAAGTCGGAGATCGCAGCGTGGCGCGCGGAGCAGCTCAACGTGACCCAGGCGGCTGCGCCGTGGATCGATCGCATGAAGCAGGCCGAGTCCGCCCTGAGTGGCGTGGGAATGTCCGCCAGGGCGACGACCGCGGCCATGCGCCAGGTGCCGGCGCAGATGACGGACATTGTCACGCAGCTGGCTGGCGGGCAGAGCCCGTTGCTGATCCTGACGCAGCAAGGCGGGCAGCTCAAAGATATGTTCGGCGGCATTGGCCCGGCCACAAAGGCCGTGGGCACGTACGTGATGGGTTTGGTCAATCCATTCACTGTCGCGGCCGCAGCTGCCGGTGTGCTGGCGCTGGCGTTCTACAAGGGCTCGGAGGAGGCCTCGGGGTTCAACAAGTCCTTGGTGCTGACCGGCAACTATGCCGGTATGACCGCCAATCTGTTCGACAACACCGCGCGCGCCATTGCAGATGCGACCGGACGCGGTATCGGCCCTGCGCGCGAGGCGCTGCAGGCGCTGGTCGCTTCGGGCCGGTTGAGCGGCGAGGCATTGACCGTGCTCGGCGAGGATATGCTGAAGATGGCGGCGCTGTCTGGGAAGTCGCTCGACGAGATTGCATCCGACTACGCCAAGATGCCCGACGGCGTTGCCAAATGGGCAGAAGAGCACAACAAGAGCATGCACTACATGACTCTTGCGCAATACGAGAACATCAAGGCGCTGGAGGACGCCGGCAAGACCCAGGAGGCAGTACTCGAGAACGCGAAGCTGCTGCACGCGCATCTGCAGACGAAGGGCGTGGAAAGCCTGGGCTACCTCGAGCGTGCGTGGCGCGGCGTCAAGAACTCGATCAGCGAGGCTTGGGACGCCATGAAGGCGTTCGGCCGCGAGTCAACTGCTGGCGGCCAGGCCGCCGAGCTGAACAAGAACATGGCGTTCGTTCAGCAGCAGATCGACAGCCGGAAATCCAAGGGCCTCAATACGGACCGACTCGATGCGGCGATGACTCGCATGCGCGGCGAGGCGGAATCGCTGCAGCGCATGCAGGTTGAGCAGAATCGGCTCGCTGAGGCCGGGGCGCGGTTCCAACGCGAGCAGAGCGCCGCGATCGAGGCATCCGGTAAGCTCGACAAGATCGACGAGCAGACGGACAAGCGGAAGGCACTAAACAAGGCGCTGGAGGAGAACAAGCGTCTGGAAGCTGACATCCGGAAGGCAAATCCAAACGATGATCGCGTTAGCGCCGAGGCGATTGCAGCGCGGGAGGCAGCCACCCGCAAGAAGCACCAGGAGAAAAGCGCAGGCAATCCCCTTCAGAACGCGCTGGGCGGCGATCTGGAGATGTTGCGCGGGCTCGCCAGAGAGCGCGAGCTCATGCAGAAGCAGGAACAGTCGACGCTGGAGAAGCTGCGCGCGATGGATTTCTTCTCGCAGGAGGAGTACATCCACCGCAGCTATGAGGCGAAGCGGGCGGGTCTGCAGGATCAGATCAAGTTGGCCGAGCAGGAAGCCGGCATTGCCGGTGGACGTAAATCGTTGGCGGAGCGGCAGCGCTACGCCAATCAGGTCAAGGAGCTTCAGCAGCAGATCAGCAACACCTTTGCCGAGGAAGCGGCTGACGTTGAAAAGTACCAAGAGAAGATTCGCGGTGCCGTCTCGTCCACTGAGCTGAAGATCAAGAACTACAGCGCGTCCCGGGAGCTGCAGACGCAGCGGCAGTTCAGCGTGGTTGGCATGGGCGACAACGCTCGGCAGCTGGTCGACCAGCTCAACCAGGTGCAGGATCAGTTCCGGCGCATGCAGGATGAATTCACGGAGAGCGTGAAGAAGGCGGGCGGCGCGAACGCGCTCGACTCCGAGGCGTATAAGGCCGAGATCGAGCGCATCAACGGCCTGATGAACAAGCAAATGGAGCAGGAGCGCGCTTGGCAAGCGGAGCGGCTGACCATGCAGGGCGACTGGACCAATGGTGCGAACCGCGCCTTGCAGAACTATCGCGACAGCGCGGCCAACGTGGCGGATCAGACGGCGGGCATGTTCTCCAGTGCCTTCAAGGGCATGGAGGACGGATTGGTCAACTTCGCGATGACCGGCAAGCTCAACTTCGGCGACTTCGCGAAGTCGGTGATTGCTGACCTGATTCGCGTCCAGGTGCGCGCGCAGATGTCCGGGCTGTTCCAGATGGGGCTGACTGCGCTTGCGGGTGCGGCGTCAGGTGGGGCTGGGGTGGCTGACGCCGCAGGCGGCGCCTGGGCCGGCTTCAGTGCCGGCGGCACGGGCTACACGCCGACGGTGGACACATCAGGTGCTACGGGAGCATTCAGCGGGCTACGCTTTGCTAATGGTGGGCGACCACCTGTCGGCGTGCCATCCATTGTGGGTGAGCGTGGCCCGGAGGTGTTTGTTCCTGACCAGGCCGGCTCTATCGTTCCAAATCATGCGCTTAAGTCTGCGGCAAGCACTGGCGACGTGACCATCACCCAGCACATCACGGTCGACAGCCGCTCAGACCAAGCGTCGATCATGCAGGCCATGGCGGCAGCAAAGGATGAGGCTGTGCGCGAGATCCAGCAGGACTTCCGCCGCGGCGGCCCAACGTCACGCCTCGCAGGGAGATAGCAATGGCAGTTCTTGATTGGCCGGCCAGCCTAGTGCCCGCGCGGGCCACGTGGGGGTTGCAGTCCAATACCGAGACCTTCACCTCTCCGCTTAACCGTAGCATCCAGACCACCGAGCGACCTGGCGCGCGCTGGAAGGTGACGTTGGAATTGCCGAGCATGACTGCGGACAAGCGCGGGCGCCTGGAAGCGTTTCTCGCGTCTCTGGGCGGTATGGCCGGGCGCTTCCGGTTGTGGCCACATGCCCGGCCAGTATCAGCGGTCGGCGTCGGCGCGTCCGATGCCAGCTTGGTGCTGGATTTCCTGAGCCAGGCCTATCAGGCGCAGGGAACGCCGGCCGTCAGCGGGGCGCTCAGTGACTTCAGGGTGCTCCCATCCAAGTTTTGGCCGGCGAGCACGCTGGTATTGCGGGCGGGGGAATACCTCGAGGTTGGCGGCGAACTGAAGATCGTGACGGCAGACGTCGTCAGCGATGCCAGCGGCGCCGCTGCTATCCCCATTGCACCACCGTTCCGAAAGGCGCCGCAGATCAATGCGGAGCTCGTCTTGGATCGTCCGCGCGCGACCATGATGCTCGTCAACGACGAGTACTCGGTCTCGGTGGGGCAGGCCCGCATCTCCGACACCGTGGTCATTGCTGCGGTGGAGGCTTGGGTATGAATCGCCAAGTGGATGCGAATACCGTGGCGGCGGTGACAGCCGGCCACGTACCGTTCCTGTTCCTTGTTCAGCTAGATTTCTCGCTCCCACTCCGCGTGTGCTCTGCGCCGTATGACGTCGAATGGAACGGGTACACCTGGACGGGCATCGGCATGCTCGGCAACATCGAGCCGATTCAGGAGCAGGGGAGCCTGGAAGCAACAGGCGTGAGCCTGACGCTCTCCGGCGTGCCGTCGGAACTGGTTGCAGTCTCGCTGGCCGAGCATTACCAAGGACGCGGATGCCAGATCTGGTTTGCGCCCCTACGGGCCGATCTGCAGCTTGCGGTACAGCCGATTCGACTCTTCTTCGGACGCATGGACACCATGTCGACCGAGGTGGGCGAAACGGCGGTCATCACTGTCGCGGCTGAGTCTCGCATGGTCGACTGGCAGCGCGCGAGGGCGCGCCGCTACAACCACGAGGACCAGTACGCCAGATACCCGGGCGATCGAGGCTTCGAGTACGTGCCGCAGATGGTGGAGAAGCAACTCATGTGGGGGCGCTGATGCAGCGTTTGGAAGACTGGCCGACTCGGCTCGCCGAGTTCATTGAAGCCCGCCAAGAGCGGGCTTTTTCATGGGGTGGCAGCGACTGCTGTCTCTTCGTCTGCGATGCGATCGAGGCAATGACCGGCACTGACCCCGGTGCGCGTTGGCGCGGGATCTACAGCAGCGAGAAGGGCGCACGCCGCGTGCTACGCGATAACGATGGCGTAGCGGGGATCGCGGCGCTTGTGCTGGGGCAACCGGTGCCGCCAGCACTGGCCAGCCGGGGTGACGTGGTGCTGGTCAACACACTGCAGGGGGAGGCGTTGGGCATATGCCTTGGCTCCCAGATAGCGGCTCAGGGGCCTGACGGCATCGTCTGTCTCCCAATAGGGCGAGGAACGCGCGCATGGCACGTATGAGGTGAAAAATGCCACAGGTTATTCCGCTGGTGATCGTAGCGGTTGGGACGGTACTTGGCACGTCGACTCTTGTCATGACCGTAGTGTCGCTGGCGGCGTCGCTTCTGTTTGCCGCCCTCTCGAAGAAGTCGGGAGGCTCGCTAAACGGGTTCGCTGCGGAAGCACAAGGGCGCACGCAGATCGTGCGTTCCAACGTCCAGCCGCGCAACATTATCTATGGCCGCGCGATGACGTCGGGCCCACTGGTCTTTGCCGCCAGTACCAATGGCAATGGCAGGGCCAACCAATTCATGCACCTGGTGATCGCGCTAGCCGATCACGAGTGCGAAGACATCGAGGAGGTCTATCTTGGCGAGGACCCGGTTGGCGACCTAAGCGCAGGCTACCCCACCGGAGGTAAATTTCTTAAGACCTGGGGCGAGTCGCTTACGGAGTCCTTTGGGGTGCCACCCGGCGTGGCTACGTTCACGCTATCGGTGAACAACGGGATTCGTAGTGTCACTTCCGTCGCAGTCACACTTCCGAGCACCAGCGAGATGTTCGGTGATAGCGACGTGCCCGTAACGGACTTCTCATGGGATAAGTACTCTACGAGGGTCACCGTGCGCGGCGTTCCGCCTGGCGCTGCCAAGGTCACTGTCGTCTATGAAGCGGAGCGGTCGAAAAACATCGTCCGCATCAAGAAGCACCTTGGCTCGCCCAATCAAGCTGCCGATGGCGACTTGATTGGCGAGCTTCCGGACTATTGGACAACCGCGCACCGCCTATGCGGTGTCTGCTATCTGTACGTTCGGCTGGAGTACGACGCAGACCTGTTTCCAAATGGGTTGCCTAACATTAAGGCGGTGGTAAGGGGGAAACGCGTCTACGACCCCCGCAGCGGTAGGACCGCATGGTCCGACAACTGGGCGCTCTGTGTCTATGACTACCTTCGCGACGAGCGAGGCTTCGGCTGCACGGATGCCGACATTGACGTGTCGTCAGTGATTGCTGCCGCAAATGTCAGCGACGAAAGCGTGCCGCTGGCAGATGGGACGAACCAGGCGCGCTACCGCTGCAATGGTGTCGTGATGAGCGACAAGTCCGCGCGGGACAACTTGACGGAAATGAGCACGGCTGGGGCCGGGGCGGTGGTCATCTCGGGTGGTGTCTTCCGGCTCTTCGCGGGGGCGTATGACATTCCCACGGTCACGCTGACGGAGTCCGACTTGCGCGGGCCTATTAAAGTGCAGCCGCGCATGTCGCGGAAGGACCTGTTCAACGTGGTCAAGGGCACGTTCGTCGACCCGTCGAAATTCTGGCAACCAGGCGACTTTCCGCCCGTCGGGAATTCGAACTATGCCGCTCAGGATGGCGAGGTAATCGAACGCGACATTGAGCTTCCGTTCACCACCAACGGCATCATGGCGCAACGGCTCGCCAAGATCAGCCTGGAGCGCTCGCGCCAAGGGATCGTGGTGGAGTTTCCTGCGAAGCTGACAGCGTTCCAGTTGACCGCGTACAGCACGGTGAAGCTGAGCCTGACGAAGTTCGGCTGGGTGAACAAGCCCTTCCGGGTGATGTCGTGGAAGATGAGCGCGGACGGCGGCATCGACCTAGTGCTGAACGAGGAGGCGGCGGCGGTCTACGACTGGAATTATGGCAATGCCACCACGACCGACCCGGCGCCTGACACCAATCTGCCGAACCCGTTCAAGGTGGAGCTCGTTGGTCAGATCGGAATGGATTCCGGCGAAGAGCAACTGTTCCTCAGCCAGTCGGGCAATGTGGTCTCGCGTGTTCTGGTGACATGGCCACCGCCGCTCGATGTCGTGCTGCTGCAGTCCGGCAAGATCGAGGTGCAGTACAAGCGGCTGCAGGATGCGGACTGGACAAGCCTGTCGCCGATGTCGGCAGACACCACCAGCACCTACCTGGCGCCGGTGGAGGACGGTGCGTATTACTACGTGCGCGCGCGCTTCTTATCAAGCCTCGGCGTGCGTAGCCCCGATTGGACCTACACCTACGGGCACCGGGTGATCGGCAAGATGGCACCGCCGCACAACCTCACCGGCCTGTCGCTGACCGTGCTGAATGGCTTCGCGAACCTGACGTGGGATGCGGCCGTCGACCTTGATGTGCGCAACGGCGGCCAGGCGCGCATCCGGCATACCTCGGACATGCTGCAGCCGACCTGGGGTAGCGCGGTGGACTTCGGCGGCTTCATCTCCGGCGCGGCCAACAGCGCGCAGATGCCACTGCTGGAGGGTGTCTATCTCGCCAAATGGATCGACTCCAGCGGCAACGAGTCGCCGTTGGCTTCGCAGGTTGTGACCACGGCGCCGTCGCTGATCGACCTGAACGTGGTGGCCACGCTCACCGAGCAGCCGGCGTTTGCTGGAGCAAAGGCAGGCGTGGTCAGGGATGCCGCGCTCAATGGCATCAAGCTGATCGGGCGGGGGCTAATCGACGACCAAGGGATGATCGATGCAACCGGGCAGTGGGACGACCAGCCGGCCGTCGACGGTCTTGGATCGATCGATGCGGTGGTGGGCAGTGGTGGATGGGGGCTGATCGATTCGCTCGGCGGTATCGTGAGCAGCGGCACCTATAGCTTCGCGGGTGCGCTGGATCTCGGCACGGTGGAGAAGTCGCGGCTCACGGCCTCGATCGATACCGTTTCGTTCGACACCGGCGACATGGTTGACTCGCGCATCGACCTGGTCGACACGTGGCAATCGGTAGACGGTGATCGCATCAATGACACGGCAGTGACGCTCTACGCGCGCACCACGCCGGACGACCCTGCCGGAACGCCAACCTGGTCGGCGTGGCAGCGATTCTCGGTTGGCGACTACGAGGCGCGGGCCTTCCAGTTTCAGGTGGTGATGGAGTCGGGGTCCGCCACGCACAACGTGGTGGTGACGGGCCTCGCCGTGACGGTGGACATGCCGGACCGGCGGGAGTCGGGTCGCGACGTCGTGTCGGTGGCGGGGGCGCACACGATCATCTTCAGCAAGCCATTCCGAGTCGTGCCGGTGCTGGGCATCACGGCGCAAAACATGGTCCAAGGCGACTTCTTCACCGTGACCGGAAAGGGCACGGGCGGGTTCTCCGTCAATTTCTTCAGCAGTGCAGGCACAGCTATCTCCCGTCGGTTCGACTGGGATGCAGTCGGCTACTAACACCACGAGGTCTACATGTCTCAAAACGATCTGGTGATCGACAACCAGGCGGGCGCGCCTTTCCGCGCCGACATTAACGGCGCGCTGCAGGCGCTGGCGTCACAGCAGTCAGGCTCTACCGCGCCAGCGACAACCTACCCCTATCAGTTCTGGGCGGATACAGGCGCGGGGCTGCTGCGCCAGCGCAATGGCGCGAACAATGCTTGGGTGACCATCGGGCTGCTCGGCGCGCCTGCATTCGGGCACATTTCGCCCGGTGCAGTGCTGTTCCACTCAAAATCCGCGCCGCCAAATGGCTATTTGAAGGCCAACGGGGCCGCGGTCTCCCGGGCGACCTTTCAGGACCTGTTCGCGGAGATCGGCACGACCTTCGGCGCGGGTGACGGCTCGACGACCTTCAACCTGCCGGAGCTGCGTGGCGAGTTCCTTCGTGGCTGGGACGATGGGCGAGGCGCGGACGTGGGGCGCGCGTTCGGTAGTTGGCAGGACATGCAGTTGAGGGATCACAACCACCTGTTGCCGCTGGCAATGGACGGAAGTGGCATCTATTCGGTGTACTCAAGCAGCGCCGGCATTTCTCCCTTCTATGGCTCGGCCAATCTGAGCGCCACCTTCCGCACGGCGGCGGTCGGCGGCACGTCGTCAGGCACGGTAGGCACGGCGCTCTCTGGTGGCGTGCAGGGATTCGTCGGCGCCGGCAGTGAGGTCCGCCCCCGCAACGTGGGCCTGCTGGCCTGCATCAAATACTGAGGAACCCATGGAAATCTTCAACTATCACCCGCTCACCGGCGAGTTCCTGGGCAACGGCGTTGCCGACGATAACCCACTTGACGCTGAGAACCCGATCGTGCCCGGCTTCGCCACCACAACGCCGCCGCCGGCGCGCACCGCGCGCGCCATCCCTGTCTATCGAAACGCCGCCGGCCGCGCGCCTCAGAACTGGTCGGAGGGCAGTTGGACGCTGGCGCCCGACTATCGCGCAGAGCCGCTGTTTCGTACCGCTGACGGCTCACCGTTCGCGCTCAGCTTCGAGTACACGGGGCTGGGCGACCTGCCGGCGTTCCTCACCGACGAGCCGCGCCCTTCGCCGGCGCACAAGTGGGTCAACGAGGAATGGACCCTGGATGCGGCGCTCGAAACCGAGCAGCTGGCCGCCGCCGCGCGCGCCCGGCGCGATGCTCTGCTTGTCGAGGCCGATCAACTGATCGCCCCACTGATGGATGGCATGGTGTTGGGCGAGTTGACGGCGGCCGAAGACATCAGGCTGAAGGCAATGAGCCAGTACCGCAAAGCCCTGCGCGCGCTCACGGCGCAGACCGGCTTCCCCCGCACCATCGACTGGCCGGCCAAGCCGGCGTAGCGCCGCACAGGCGCCGCATCTGGCCGCCTCCGGGCGGCTCTGTTGCTTCAGGAGAGAGAGATGCCACCTAACGATAGGTTTGCCACCTACGCGAAGACGCTGACCGGGCCGTCCGAAACGTATTTCGCGATCACGCCGCACGACACCAACGATTTCGCTGAAGTCGCCAACAGCATCCGGGTTGGTACCGGTGGCGACGTCGCCGCGGTGCGCCTGGACGGTACCGCGGTCACGTTCAAGAATGTTGCCGCTGGCGAAATGCTGCCGATCCGTGCACGGCGCGTGAATCTGACCGGCACGACTGCGACCGATCTGGTGGGGCTATGAGACTCGGGCTTGGCCTATCGCTCACCGGCCCCAGGCGCGCCGGCCGGTTCGACGCCGAAGATCTGGCGAAGGGAACGCTGCTGCTGGGTTTCGTCGCCGTCAATGAGCCGACCTTGCAGCTCGACTTCGTGGCGCAAGACTATCGCGCATGGGTCGATGACCCCAGCTGGCCATACGGAGTGGTTGGTGTATTCAAAAGGAAGGCATAGCGATGCTAGTGAGCAAGAATTTCGGTGACATCGTCACCTTCGCCCGCGCCTCCGCCCGCTGGCGCTACAGCAACGGCGGGGTGCTGGTGCAGGATGCGGCCAATGTGCCGAGCATGGACTATGAGCCGGTGACGCTGGCGGCACGCGGCATGCTGGTGGAAGAGGCGCGGACGAACTTGGTGCTGAACTCAGGCGCTTTCACTGGTTGGAACGTGCAGGGGTCGACGCTCGCACCGCCTTCCGCGGCCGCGCCGGATGGGGGCCTCGCCAGAAAGCTGGTTTCCTCCGTCACTTCGTCTACGGTTTGCCAGGCCTATTTCCCTTCGGTGCCCACAACGGCGGGTAGCTCCTATTCCTTTTCCAGCTATTTCAAAGCCGGGGAATATACCGCTGCCTATCTGAACTCTAACCTGACGGGCGGCTATCTCTCGGCGGTGTTCGATCTGCTGACGGGAGCCACCAAGTCAGGCGCGGGATTGACCGCAAGCATGGTGCCGGCGGGCAATGGTTGGTGGCGTTGCACGGTCACCGGAGCTGCCGCGTCGACTGCAGCGCAAATTGCGGTAGGCGGAGCTTCCAACTATGCCGGGGCCAATACCGGCACCGGGCCGGCGACCGGCTCCGTATTTGATGGCGTCTCTGGCCTTTACATCTGGGGTGCCCAATTCGAGGCTGGCACATTTGCCTCCGGCTATATCCCAACTACGTCCGCGCAAGCGACTCGCGCCGCCGACAGCGCAATCATCACCGACCTTAGCAAGATCGGGTTCAACCCGAGCGAGGGCACGCTGTATGCCGAAGTAGAGTTTGGTACGGGATCAAACCGCGCGCTAACGTTCAGTGACGGCACCATCAACAATCAAATCTGGATCGCGCAAGCGACTTGTCAGGTCTACCTTGGCGGTGCGTCGCAAGCTACCTGGACCATCAATGCACCCAACGGGAAAAACAAAATCGCGTTGGCGTATAAGGTTGGCGACTCCGCAGTGTCTGTGAATGGTGGCGCTGCGACGGTGCAAGCGCCTACGGCGATTCCGGTGCTGTCTCGCTTGATCTTGGGCCAGAACGCTTCCGGGGCTGGCTCCCTCAACGGCTGGCTTCGAAACGCGCGTTACATCCCTCGGCGCATGTCCAATGTCGAGCTCCAAGCCCTGACCACGTGAGGTGACCATGTTCCACGACTACTACCTGCGCGGCACTGACCGCGACACCACGCGCGCCGTACTGCTGGCTGCCGGCCTGATGGTCGAATATACCGAGAGCGGCGAGCTGGTGCGCGTGCCCGCCGCCGGCGTCAACCTCTCGACCATCGGCACGATCTACGAGGGCGGCGAGTGGGATGCCGCTGGCAACGTGATCACGCCGCCGGTGGCCGTGCCCGGCTGGCACGTGAACCTGCGGCTGGTGCGCCCGTTGACCGCCGGCGAGACGGCGGCGTTGAACGGCATCGTTGTCACACCGGAGCCGGGGGCGCCGTATCGGGTTTGGGCCTAGCGTCTTCGCTTACCTGTGACCAAGCAGCCCTGGCTAGCTCGAACATTTCCAATTTCGACGGCATGCCGTCTTTCGTTAGCTCCTCGATTGGCCCTTCTGCTTCTTCGAAGATCGGGTGTCGCTTCTTGAAGACCTTCTTGTAGACGACGGCAAGCCAGACCATTACAGCGTTGGATTCAGGTGGATAGCGCCCATTCAATGACTTGAGTGACTGGCAGCACTCGGCGAGGAGAAAGAACGTCATATCCGGGTTGTAGTCAAGCAAGTCGTCCGCGTCGCGATCAGCATGCTTGAGGTAGTTCGCTGCATGATTCAGCACATCAGCTATCTCGACTTGCTCCGCTCTCGACTGGCCTAGTGCGACGAGGGCGTCGCGTGCCCCCACATACCCCGTTTGCCGATGTTTGTGCAGCTTGCGAAGGATCTGGTAAGAGGCCGAAGCGAGGGTGTGGACGGCCAAGATGTCCCGGTCATGAAACCACAGGTCGATTGCCATGACGAGCTGTCGCTCTGCTGCCTCAGCTTTGTTCACCTTGACCCTGCCGGGGTGCAGATTTGGTGTGGACAGATTGCGTTCGTTCAATTCATGTCTCCCTAAGATTCATCCTATGTCGGCTGAGCTGCCAACACCTCGATACCGACGATTCTAACTAGCCTTCACCGCTTCGTTCATGCCCGCCGCGTGCGGGCTTCGTTTTTTCTGGAGTCCGTATGGACCAACAAGTCTTCCAGGCTGCCGCTGGCCTGTCGCCGGCGCTCGCCGCGCGCTGGTGGCCGCACGTCGAGCCGGCGCTGTTCGAGTTCGGGATCCTGTCGCCCGCCCGCATGGCTGCGTGGATCGCGCAGACCGGCCACGAGTCGTTAGGTTTCTCGCTGACCCGCGAGCTGTGGGGGCCAACGCCGGCGCAGATGCGCTACGAGCGCGACCTGTCAGCTCCGTGGCCGCCCGCAGACAGGACCGGTCGCAACCAGAAGCCCTACGAGCTCGGCAACAGCCAGCCCGGGGACGGCAAGCGCTTCATGGGTCGGGGGCTCATCCAGATCACCGGGCGAGCGAACTACCGCGCATGCGGCGCCGCGCTCGGCTTCGACCCGGAGGCCACGCCGGCCATGCTCGAGGGCGACGCGCTGGCCGCCCGGTCGGCGTGCTGGTTCTGGGCAAGCCGCAACCTGAACGCGCTGGCGGATGCCGGCGACTTCGATGCGCTGACACGCAAGATCAACGGCGGCACCAATGGGCTGGCGGACCGCCAGGAGCGGTGGGCGCGCGCTAAGCGCGCATTGGGGGCCGAGTGAGTGCGAGCGGCAGAGTCCTATGCGACGGGGCGAAACCAACTCGCATTTTGCTAAATGTTTTGCATGACGCTAATTGTTTAGCAAGTCATTGATTTAAAAGAGAAAATTGTTGACATGGCTCACGGGCTGGGCAAAATGTCGGCACCTGTTGGAGGACATATGCAAGAGCACGAAAAGAGCCTGGCAATGCTGGTCGTAATGGGCGCGATGATCGCCTTGGGGAAGCTGCTCGTGAGCGATGAACACCTGACATTCCGGCTGATTATCGGTCGGGCGCTGCTGGGCGCGGCCACGTCGATGATTGCGGGCGTGGGCCTGATCCAGTTTCCGGAGCTGCCGCCGCTGGCGCTCTATGGCATCGGCAGTGGCCTGGGCATTGTCGGCTCGCAGTACATCGAGGTGTGGCTGAAGCGCAAGCTGCGCCAGGGAGCGGGGAAGTGATGGCCGCCCCGATCGCTGCGGCACTCAAAGCGGTGCCGTGGCGGGCGCTGGCGATGGGGGCACTGGCCGCTGCCATCTTCGCCGCCGGCTGGGCGGTGAACGGCTGGCGCAAGGATGCCGAGTTGGCCAAGCTCACCGCGGCACGGGCCCAGGCTGACGTCGAGACTGCCAACCAGGCGTTGGCCGACCTGCGCACGGCCGGCGCTGGCATCCGCGCGCGGGCCGACGAGTACCGCGCCATCCAGTCGACGCTGGGCAACCGGCTCGACGCTATCCAGAAGGAACTGAAGAATGGGAAGCCTTTGCCTGTGGATTGCCGCCCTGATGATTTCCGGGTGCGCAAGTTATCCGACGCCGTCGACGCTGCCAAGCAAGCCGCCGCCGCTCGATAGCGCACTAGCCGCACCTTGCACTGTGCCGGATCCGCCGGCGGCAGCCGACTATGACGAGTGGCAGGAGTGGGTTATGCGGGATCTGCTGGGGGCGCTGGGGGATTGCGCGGCCCGGCACCGGGTGACGGTGGAGGTCTGGCCGAAGTAGCCATATGTCGTCAGGCTCAGGAGAAAGAAGGGTGTAGGCAGCGGTGGCCTGCGCCTACACCCCCAGTGAATAGCGACCGGGGTCAATCAATCGCCGTACCAGAGTATGTCGGATTGTAGTAATTTCAGTAGCCCTGCTGATGAGGGGGGCGCTTGAAAGCTGGCGGGACGAACACTGGCTGCGATGTCTTCACAAAGGGGCGGGCGGCGCTCGTGGAGGTGGGCCAGCGCGCGGCGTATGAGGTCAGGCTGGGGGCGGATATTGGGGCTTGTCAGCGAAATCGAAGAGGGATGTCTGCTAAGGCCGTATGACGCTGGTCGAGGTGCCGTGGAGCGTATCAACTGGTTCTTTCGGAGGTGGCGGTGGCGAGCGGTATATCTGCTTCAGCTCTCGCCAAATGACGCCATAAAGCATACTGCGCACCTTTACTAGAGCCGCTTGCCCTTCTGAGCCCAAGCGTGCCTTCTTCGCGTGCACTAATGTGCCGCGAAGCCTCAGAATTTTCTCGTACTCTCTGCGTTTGTTCTCTCGGTCAGTTCGACCATTTCCCATTAAGTAGCCATATCGTTCTGCGAGCCTTTTCGTTAGGCTATCGATATTCTCGTCGCTACCCAGGATTGCCTCCATACCAATACATGCGTTTAAGTATGATGTGGTCTGATTTTCCGAGAAAATAGAGTCCTGGTACCACTCCATTGCTGCGGCGACGCTTGAAAAATCTGGGTGGTCTTTGTAACGATAAAATTGGCGTATCGGGAATAAATTCTGCGTTAGTGCCGATATTCTTTCCTGTGGAGTGGCGGCAATGCGTTGGGCCGCTCCGGTGAGTAGGGTTGTGGGGGCGCTGTAATCGCTAAGAAGCAGCTTTTGATGGTCGGGATAAAGGCTGCCATAACACCGAGCAAGGGAGTCGGGTAATGAAAAGCTAATGCTTTCATTGGTCGATGCAGTGTGGAGGTTGGCCAATGCGCGTTTTTCGGAGTAGGAGTAGTCAAAGCTTCCGTAAGAAGTTAGCAAGAATGCAATGTGCTTTGCGGTTGCTAATACCTCCTCGATGGAGAAGGTCTCTCGCGTGTGGTCTGCGTATCCCTCGAACTCGAGAGTCAGAGCGCCAATAGTTTTTGCCTTGGTTAGCGCGGCAAGTAGAGAGTTGTGATTCGACTCATATTGATATAATTCGAATGGCCCGGTTGTGAATTTGATGTTAGGCGCTACTTCGTGAGTGACGTCATCAAAATTCACTATGCCGGGGAGGCCTATTTGAAAAGAGTACTTTCGAGGAAGGGATTCAAAGAAATTTATTAGTCCCGTTATTAGCAGCTCGCGAATGTCGGAGTTGCGCGAGTCTGATAAATAGCCTGTTCGTCCAATAAATGAAGTATTGGTTCGGTAAAGCTGATCGAATATTATCGTCGGTAGGTTTGAGTCGCTCAAATACTCGTGGTGTGTTTTGCAAAATTCCTCGGAGAATGTAATGAAGCGCGGATCATCGAAGTCGCGGAGATTTTCTAGTGAAATCGAGTCGATGAAGTCTATTAGAATGGTTAGGTATTTTCCTTTTACTTTTTTCATGTTTTTAATTAAAATTAAATAGCTGAGGCGTTGGCAAGGTCGGCTATCGAGTTCTCTTGCATATCAGTTTCCCATAGTCCGAGCTTGGCGCGGCGCTGACGCCGCGCCCATCAGTTCGGCCGGATAGAGCTGCATGAAGCCGCGGGCCGGCTCCGGATCCCTGCAGGTCAGCCAATCGTGCCACTCCGCCTGTGGCGCGATGACGATCATTCGTTTTTCCTTGCCCGGGGCATGGAAGCGGTTCATCAGCGGGTGCTTGTCCGAGTTGATCGTCAGCATGGTTTCTCAATAGCGGTAACTGTTACCAGGAGCCGCCCAACCGAAGCACAATATAGGGCGATCGGCCTGCGAACCAGCATACGCACCCATCGCAAGCTGCCGTTGTCGCACAGTCCTGATCGGCACTTCACGACCCATTGCTGTCCTTCGACGCCGCTAGTTTCGGTGGTCTGCTTCAAGTCCGAACGACCATCGTCTAATACGCGAGTCCTAACGAGGTGCCACCACCACACGGAGTGTGCCAGGCGTCGGATGGTTCGGGCCATTGATATGCGTTGCAACCCTGCCAATGCCGCGCTCAATCGCATACGTCAGGGTCGTAAACGGTGTGTGCACCCAAGCTTGGCCATTTGCACGAAGTTGCTCTGCGTCCGCTTCCGCCGGCGACTGAGTCGAGGCTACGACCGTCAGCCCAGCTGGCTGGCCATCGACGTTCATTGCGGCAGGTTGGTTGTTCCTACCGTCGAAGATTGGGGAAGGTGGCGTGGCTTGCCAGCCCGCATCCTCCAAAAGGTGCCAAACTTGCTGTGCGACGTCGAAACATTCGGGGTCGTTTCGTAGATAGACAATCTGAACGTTGCCAGCGGTTTCGCCCCGGAGCGCCTCTAGAAATGCGGCACGATTGAACTGCCGCGGCCCGACCTGTGCACGGAGCTGCTCCAACTTGAGCACCGCAATTGCCGTCGCCTCATTTGACTTTGCCGCCAATGCGTTCGCTGCTGCAATGCGCTCATCCGATTCCCGCTGAGTGGCGGCGGCCACTTCTCTGCTAACGATTGCCCCGAGAAGCCCCGAGATTGCAGCCACGGCGCCACAAACTGCGGCGATCCAAATCAACCAAACAGATGCTGCATCCCAGAATTCCAGCGGCTTTCCCCATACCTGCATATGGCTAGTCTCTTCGCGTTTGACATTAGTTAGAGATCGCCTTCGTCAAGCTGAGCGACGAAGGGGGTGGCAACATCGACGGGTCCCTTCGGATCGTAGTTCCGCCGACGATGTCCAACTATCTCGCAGACCCGGGCCTCAATTCTCGCCTTCTCTTCACCATTGCTTGAGTCGTACCGGTCGATCGCTTCCGGATCTATGACGATGACGAAAGGAGCATTGCGTCGCGGCGCATCGTCAGCGAGAATCGTAGCATGGCAGCCAAGCTACTCAGGCAGCGTCTAGTGTTGCATCGACCCGTTGAATCCACGGCCGAGAGCGGACCTCCGCTGGCAATTGCAAATTGTCCGTGCTGCCCACATGGGCCTCTCTCGGCGGCCTTCGCGCGTGGCGCTGGCGTGGCGTACATCAGCTTTGACGGCGGGGCTGCATGAAGCTGCGTGCTCAGGATCTCGGTCGGCAGTCTTCCGTCGGCCCGCTGGATGCGAGACAGTAAGCACCGGACGGCTCGCTTTTCGTCACTCGCCGAGAGCGGGAACGCTCCCTTCCTGCGCCAGGACTCGGGGCGAACCCATTTCGCCGGTTTCCTCGTCCACCAGCACCTCATAGGCCGCGACGCCAACGAAACTCGAGGCCATGCCGCTTGCGATGCGGATAGCGCCGACTTCGCTGGATGCCTGGCGGATCTCGCCAGGCAGGAGCGCTTCGCCCTTGCCTTTACGGTAGGGCACGACTATGTACTTGATGGCGCGAGTATCAGGCATGGCGGCAACCCCGGGCGTTGGTGGGTGCTGCGGAATGCAGCACGTGAACTGTATGGATATACAGTATAGCCGCGACGTGCTAGTGCATCACAATTTTTCTTGGCGTCATTACGCCAAATTCACGCCAATATCGGTTAAATCTATTTGTAAACAAAGGGTTAGGTGATCTTTCTGCTGCCGCATCACGGCAGCAACACCTCATCGAGCGGGGCGTTCCTGGCCGTGGTGGCACCGGAGGTCGCGCTGTTCCAGGTGGGCTACCGCAATCGCCACCGGCATCCCCGGCCCGAGATCTGGGAGCGCTACGGTTCGCACGAGATCGCCCGCTATCGCAGCGACGAGACCGGCGCGGTCCAGCTTACGACGCGCGGCGAGTCTTACGCGCTGCAGGCCTACCGCCAGCACGCGCGGCGCTACTGGCGCGCGGCGCCGCCTGCGCCTCGCTGAGATGCGCGGGCTCGGCCTGCGCGATGCGGCGCTCGCGCAGGTGCGCCTTGGCCCGCTGCAGGCCGGCGGAGACGGTGTCGGCGCGCTCCAGGGCAACGCCCGCAGCCAGCACGTCGCCCAGCACCAGGTGGCAGATGCGGGAGGTCATCGGCGTGTAGACCTCGCTGTCTTCCTCGACGTCCGAGAACACGCAGACGTCCGCCAGCGCGGCCAGCGGCGAGCCGCTGTGGGTCAGCGCCAGCACGCTGGCACCGCTGGCGCGGGCGAGCGTGGCGGCGGCCAGCATGTCCCACGTGCGCCCGCTGTTGGAGACCAGCACGGCCACATCGCCGGGTCCGAGCAGCGCCGCCGACATGCTGAAGACGTGCGAGTCCGAGTAGGCAACGGTGGGCATGCCGAGGCGGAAGAACTTGTGCTGGATATCCAGGGCGACGATGCCCGAGTTGCCGCAGCCATAGAACTCGATGCGCCTGGCCGCGGCGAGCAGCTGGATGCCATGTTCGATCTGGTCAGCCGACAGTGCGTTGCGCACGGTCATCAGGGTGGCGATGGTGCGGTCGAACACCTTGCCGGCGATATCGGCGGGGCGGTCCTCGGCTTTGACGTCCTGGTGCACGAAGGGCGTGCCGCCGCCCACGTTCTGGGCGAACTGGAGCTTGAACTCGCGAAAGCCGTCGTAGCCCAGCGCCGCGCAAAAGCGCGCAATAGTGGGCTGGGACACGCCCGCGCGCTCGGCCAGCTCGGGCATCGACAAGCGGATCACGCTGGCGCCGTGGCGGGCGACATAGTCGGCAAGGCGGCGTTCGGAAGGGCGAAGCGTGTCGTAGACGGCAAGAATTCGGTCGCGCATGGTAGGGCAGGGGTGGCTGTCTGTGCCGGGGAATTGTTCTGGCTCTGGCCCCGGAATCCGTGGCTCGACGGATCGAGCGGCATGTAGATATTCTACATAATCCGAGGCGAGATCATCGCGGCTTCAGCGTGGCGGCTGGGTAGGGATTTCACCTATGTGCGCTGAATATGCCATGAATAAAGCGCTTTGTGATGCGTGCGCATGGTGTTTTCAAATTGGCTTTCGATATAATGTAGAAAATCTACAAACAATGGCGCCAGCCGGCGCCCGCTAGTCCCCCAGTCCTCCCGGATACGATCAGGCATCACGACCAGGAACTCCCCCAATGTCAAAAGCCCTCCACGCCGAAGTCCACGCCGTCACCGAGCGCGTGATCGCGCGCAGCCAGCGCAGCCGCGCCGCCTATCTCGCGCGTTGCGAACGCGCCCAGCAGGAGCTGGGCCCCTTGCGCGGGCTGTCCTGCGCCAACCTTGCCCACGGCCTGGCCGCGCTGCCCACGCACGACAAGCTCAAGCTGCGGGTCGAGCATGCCGCCAACCTCGGCATCGTTACCGCGTACAACGACATGCTGTCGGCCCACCAGCCGTACGAACGTTATCCCGGCGTGATCCGGGAGGCGGCGCGTGCCGTTGGCGCAGTGGCGCAGGTGGCGGGCGGTGTGCCGGCGATGTGCGATGGCATCACGCAGGGCAATGCCGGCATGGAACTGTCGCTGTTTTCGCGCGATGCCATTGCGATGGCCACGGCGGTCTCGCTGTCGCACAACACCTTCGATGCCGCGGTCATGCTGGGCGTGTGCGACAAGATCGTGCCGGGCCTGCTGATGGGCGCGCTGCAGTTTGGCCACCTGCCGGTGGTGTTCGTGCCGGCGGGGCCGATGTCGACGGGCTTGTCCAACAAGGAAAAGGCGCGCGTGCGCCAGCTATACGCAACCGGCCAGGTCGGCCGCGAAGCCTTGCTGGAGGCCGAGTGCGAGGCCTATCACGGCGCTGGCACGTGCACCTTCTACGGCACCGCCAACAGCAACCAGTTCCTGATGGAAATCATGGGCCTGCATATGCCGGGCGCGGCCTTCGTGCATCCGGACAGCGGCCTGCGTGACGCGCTCACCGCCGCCGCGGCCCAACGCGCGCTGGCCCTGACGGCGCGGGGCGGCGACTACCTGCCGCTGGCGCGCATCGTGGACGAGCGCGCGGTGATCAATGCCGTGGTCGGCCTGCTGGCCACGGGTGGCTCGACCAACCACACCATTCACCTGGTGGCGATGGCGCGCGCGGCGGGCATCCTGATCGACTGGGATGATTTCGACCGTCTTTCGCGCATCACGCCGCTGCTGGCACGGGTCTACCCCAACGGCTCGGCCGACGTGAATCACTTCCACGCCGCGGGCGGCGTGGCCTACGTGATTCGCCAGCTGCTCAGCGCCGGGTTGCTGCACGAGGACGTGGAAACCGTGGCCGGACGTGGCCTGGCCCGTTACACGCAAGAGCCCGTGATGATCGACGGCGTGCTGCAGTGGCGCGACGGTGCCGCAGTCAGCGGTGATGCCACGGTGCTGGCCACCGCGGCTGAGCCGTTCTCCGCAGAAGGCGGCTTGCGCCTGCTGCAAGGCAATCTTGGTCGCGGCATGATCAAGGTGTCGGCGGTGGCGGACGAGCATCGGGTGATCGAAGCACCGGCACGCGTCTTCGACTCGCAAGAGCAATTGCAAGCCGCGTTCGAAGCCGGCGAGTTCACGGGCGACATGATCGCGGTCGTGCGTTTCCAGGGACCCAACGCCAACGGCATGCCAGAACTGCACCGTCTCACCCCGGTGCTGGGCTCGCTGCAGGACGCCGGCCACAAGGTTGCGCTGGTGACCGATGGCCGCATGTCCGGCGCTTCTGGCAAGGTGCCGGCGGTCATTCATGTGGGGCCTGAGGCACTTGCCGGCGGCCCGCTGGCGCGCGTGCGTGACGGCGACCGGATCCGCGTGGACGCCGTGGCCGGCACGCTGGAATGGCTCGGCGCCGCTAATGGCGACGGCGACCTGGCGACGCGCGCTTCTGCCGTACTGCCGGACGACGCCTTCACGAACTTCAGCGTCGGCCGGGGCCTGTTCGGGCTGTTCCGCCGCAACGCGCGGATCGCGGAGGAGGGCGGCAGCGCGCTGGACCTCTCCGAGGCCGACGCGCCCGGCGCTGTCCAAACGGGCGCGGCCGTCGCACAATAGGCAGCGCCCCTTAAATTTGTGTCATTTGTGTCCCCGGCAGCCGATGGCTGGCGGAGACGACCCCGAGCCGGCCCATGCGGGTCCTATCATGGCTTCATGGCTGAGCGCTTGCGGAGCCGACCGGCGGCCGGCGCGGGGACTACCGACAAGGATGGGAAAACCATCCGAACATGATCATTGGAGCAGACATGATCTACATCCTGATGGGCGTTTCCGGCAGCGGAAAGACCACGGTCGGCCAGTTGCTGGCCAAGACCTTGCAATGCGGCTTCCACGATGCCGACGAATTCCACAGCGCCGCCAACAAGGCGAAGATGCACAACGGCATCGCGCTGACCGACGACGACCGCTGGCCCTGGCTGGCCGCGATGCGCGCGGCGATCGATGCGGCCCGCGCCGAGGGGCGCACCCACGTCTTTACCTGTTCCGCGCTGCGGCAAATCTACCGCGACCGCCTGACGCCCGCCGATGGCGGCGTGACCTTTGTCTACATGAAGGGCGATGCTGCGGTCATTGGCGGCCGCCTGGCCGAGCGCAGCGACCACTTCTTCAATCCCGCCCTGTTGCAGAGCCAGTTCGAGACCCTGGAAGAGCCGAGTGACGCCCTGGTGCTCGATATCCGCCAGACGCCGGAGGCGCTGGTGCAGCGCATCCTGGCCGGAGTGCAGGCACAAAAAAGCGCGGCGATCGCCCGCTGAACCGATGCCAAGGCTGGCCCGAAGCGAAGGCTGGCAGACATCTTGCTTATCCATGTTTGATGGCGCGAATGCCTGCCGCTTGCGGCTTTCGTGGTCATAGGTATCCTATAGGGACAGCACTTCGAAGCATGACGAGACGGTCCGCGGCCAAGCCGCCGGGCCTCGGGTGGTGATCTCAAGGTGCTGTGCCGGGAACAACAAGCCAATCAAAACGGGATAGCCGGCAGTTTGGGCGGCACCCAAATCATGGGGGAACGGCCATCATGGCGGCGCGGTTTTTCGACGAGATGCTCGATTGGCAAGATGGCGTGGCAGCAGCAATCCACGCGGGCGAGTCCCTGCCGGCAGGTGCCGTGCGGGGGCATTACAAGCAGTTCGCGGATTGGTTGGCGCGCCAGTCCGAAGGCACCATGGGCAACAAGCGCGCCGAGGCTGACCTGATCTTCCGGCGCGTGGGCATCACGTTCGCCGTTTACGGCGAAAAAGACGAGTCGAACAGCGGTACCGAGCGGACCATCCCGTTCGACGTCATTCCCCGCATCTTCCCCGCCAGCGAGTGGGCAACGCTCGAGCGCGGCCTGCGCCAGCGGGTGTCGGCGCTGAACCGCTTTATCCATGATATCTATCACGGGCAGGACATCATCCGCGCCGGTGTGATCCCGCCAGACCAGATCTACAACAACGCGCAGTACCGCCCCGAGATGCTCGGCATCGACGTGCCTCGTGATATCTACGCCCACGTGGCGGGCATCGACGTAGTACGCGCTGGCGAGGGCGAGTTCTACGTGCTGGAAGACAACTTGCGCGTGCCCTCCGGCGTGTCGTACATGCTGGAGAACCGCAAGATGATGATGCGGCTGTTCCCGGACCTGTTCGCGCGTAATCGCGTGGCGCCGGTGGCGCACTATCCCGACCTGCTGCTCGACATGCTGCGTGGCGTCTCGCCGCAGAACATCGCCGATCCCACGGTGGTGGTGCTCACGCCCGGCATGTACAACTCCGCCTACTTCGAGCATGCCTTCCTGGCGCAGCAAATGGGCGTGGAACTGGTCGAGGGCAGCGACCTGTTCGTGCAGGACGAGCACCTCTACATGCGTACCACCCAGGGGCCGCAGCGCATCGACGTGATCTACCGCCGGGTCGACGATGACTTCCTCGACCCGCTGGTGTTCCGCTCGGACTCCACACTGGGCGCGGCGGGCCTGCTCTCGGTCTACCGCGCGGGCAATGTCACCATCTGCAACGCCATTGGCACGGGCGTGGCCGACGACAAGTCGATCTATCCCTACGTGCCCGACATGATCCGCTTCTACCTTGGTGAGGAAGCGATCCTCAACAATGTGCCGACGTACATGTGCCGCCGCCCGGACGACCTGCAGTACGTGCTGGACCACATGAGCGAACTGGTGGTCAAGGAAACCCACGGGGCTGGCGGCTACGGCATGCTGGTGGGGCCTGCCGCCACGCGCGCGGAAATCGACACGTTCCGCGAGGTCGTGCGCGCGCGTCCCGAGCAGTACATCGCGCAGCCCACGCTGGCACTGTCCACCTGCCCGACGTATGTCGAGTCGGGGATCGCGCCGCGCCACATCGATCTGCGTCCGTTCGTGCTGTCCGGCAAGGATGTGCGCATGGTGCCGGGCGGGCTGACCCGCGTGGCGCTGCGCGAAGGCTCGCTGGTGGTCAACTCCTCGCAGGGCGGGGGCACCAAGGACACCTGGGTGCTGGAGCGCTGACGCGCGGCGCACGCAAGGATAGTTTGTGATTCCCGCGCTGGCCGACGCTTTGCCGGCGGCGCGCGGGCGAACAGCGCTGTACGAGGGGACTGACCATGCTTAGCCGCACCGCCGACCATCTGTTCTGGATGGCGCGCTATACCGAACGCGCGGAGAACACCGCGCGCATGCTGGACGTGAACTACCAGACTTCGCTGCTGCCGCAGTCCGCGGAAGTGGCGGAGCAAGGCTGGTGGGCCATGCTCGATATCTCCGAGCTGACCACGGTGTTCGACGAGAAGTACGGCCTGCTCACGCGCGACGACGTGATCGACTTCATGGTGCGCGACATGACCAATGTCTCGTCCATCATGAGCTGCCTGCGCGCGGCCCGCGAGAACGCCCGCGCGGTGCGCGGCTCGCTGACCACCGAGGTCTGGGAGACCATCAACACCACCTGGCTCGACGTGCAGCGCATGATTGCCGACGGCGTGCTGCGCGAGGATCCTTCGCAGTTCTTCGAGTGGGTGAAGTTCCGCTCCCACTTGGCCCGAGGCGTGCAGTTTGGCACCATGCTCAAGGACGATGCCTTCCACTTCATGCGGCTGGGCACGTTCCTGGAACGCGCCGACAATACCGCGCGGATTCTGGACGTGAAGTTCCAGGCGAGCACGGCCGACGATAGCGATCCCAATCGCGACGCCAACGATTTCTATCACTGGGCGGCTGTCTTGCGCTCGGTGTCGGGCTTCGAGGTGTACCGCAAGGTGTATCGCACCGTGATCACGCCCGAGCGCGTGGCCGAACTGCTGGTGCTGCGCCCCGACATGCCGCGCTCGCTGGTGTCCAGCATGGACGAGGTGGTGTCGATCCTGGCGCTGGTGGGCAACCACCTTTCTTCGGAGACCGAGCGCCAGGCTGGTAAACTCCACGCCGATTTGAAATATGCGCGCATCGACGACATCTTCGCCGTCGGGCTGCATGCTTACCTGACCAGTTTCCTGGAGCGCATCGGCGACCTCGGCAACGGCATCAGCCGGGATTTCCTCGTGCCGCTGCTTGCTGCCTGACCTATAAGAAGTGGGGAGGTTGTGCCGGCCTCGCCACATCATGAAATACAAGATTCACCACAAGACGATCTACCGCTACGCCGAGCCGGTCCTGCGCAGCGTGCACGAACTGCGGCTCGCGCCGCGCTCGGGCCCGCTGCAGGACGTGCAGGAATGGCAGTTGTCCGTTCCCGGCAACCTGTCCGAGGCGCGTGACGGCTTCGGCAATATCGTGCACAGCTTCACTGTGGCCGGGCCAGCAGATACGCTGGTGATCGAGGCCAGCGGCGTGGTCGATGTGACGCCGCCAATGGATGCGGACGGGCCGTTCTTTTGCGATGCGCCGCCGGCTGGCGAGGCGCGTGTGTCGCCGCTTTATTACCTGGGCGGCACGCCGCTGACCTCCGCCAAGCCGGAGATGGTGCGTTTTGCCGCGCCCTACCTGGCGGCGGGGGCGACGGTGCCCGCGCTGCTGGCGCTTGCCAATGGCATCGCCGGGCGGGTGCGCTACCAGTCAGATAGCACCAATGTGGACACCTCGGCCAGCGACGCGTTCGCACTGGGCAGCGGGGTTTGCCAGGACCAGGCGCAAGTGATGGTGGCATGTTGCCGGGCCCTGGGCGTGCCGGCGCGCTACGTCAGCGGCTATTTCTATGATCCGGCAGCGTCGGAACTGGCCAGCCATGCCTGGGCCGATGTCTGCGTGGATGCCGGCAAGGCGTTGTGGTGCAGCATCGACGTGACCCACGGCTGCCTGAGCGACGCGCGCCATATCCGGCTGGCGGTAGGGCGCGACTATCGCATGGCCGCACCGGTGCGCGGGATTCGCGAAGGTGGCAGCGGCGAGCGGCTGGCGGTCGAGATCGCCATTGCGCCATTGCAGTGAATGAAGTGGTGCGCCGCGCACCAGAAACGGGCGCGCCGCAGGTTTCCGGGCGCACCGGCGCGGCGCTAGAATGCGGCCTTGGCCCGGGCGACAGGCTTGGCGATGCGCCAGGCGTGAATGTGCACCATTACAAGACAAGATCATGACGTACTGTGTAGCCATGCGGCTGGATGCCGGGCTGGTGTTCCTTTCCGATTCGCGCACCAATGCCGGTGTCGATGCGATCTCTACCGCTCGCAAGATGACCGTGTTCGAGGAGCCGGGCGACCGCGTGATGGTCTTGCTGACCGCGGGCAACCTGGCGATCAGCCAGGCGGTGCGCCAGATACTGGCGGAGGGCCGCGACGAGAAGCGCTCGCTGTGGACGGCGCGCGATATGTTCGAGGCGGCCGCCATCGTTGGCGACGCGGTGCGCCAGGTGCATAAGCATGACGCCCACGCGCTGCGCGAGGCCGGCATCGAGTTCAATGTGAGCCTGATCTTCGGCGGCCAGATCCGCGGCGAACGCGTGCGCCTGTTCCATGTGTACGCTGCCGGGAATTTCGTCGAGGCCACCCCCGAGAACTGCTATTTTCAGATCGGCGAGGCCAAGTACGGCAAGCCCATCATCGATCGTGTGGTCGAGCCGACGCTGCCGCTGGGCGAGGCAGCCAAGTGTGCGCTGATCTCGATGGACTCCACGTTGAAGTCGAATATCTCGGTAGGCTTGCCGCTGGACCTGCTGGTCTACGAAGGCGATTCGCTGCGCGTGACCCGCTTTGTCAATATCGACGAGAAGAACGCCTACTTCCGCATGATCCGCGATACCTGGGGGCAACGCTTGCGCCAGGTCTTCGGCGAGATCAACGATCCGGAGTGGGATGCCAATGCGCCGGCCGAGTTTCCGCTGGCGCGCCAGGGCGCGGGCGACCGCTGGGGCCAGCCTGTGCGCGCCACGCGCGAACGTGCCGGCACGCAGGACTAAGGGCGCACTGCGAATACCCCGATGCGCGACATTCTGCATTTTTCGCACGCCAATGGCTTTCCGGTCAGCACCTACCGCAAGCTGTTCGGAACGCTGGAAGACGATTTCGAGATCCGCGCCGTGGACCGTTATGGCCACGACCCGAAATTCCCGGTCACGCGCGAGTGGCCGCACCTGGTCGATGAGCTGCTGGCTTCGATCGAGCAGAAGTACCGCGAGCCGGTGTGGCTGGTGGGGCATTCGCTGGGTGGTTTCCTGTCGCTGATGGCCGCGCTGCGCCGCCCGCAGTGGGTGCGCGGCGTGGTGATGCTGGATTCGCCCGTGATTGCCGGGTGGCGCGCCGCCTTGCTCAAGGCCGGTCAGCGCTTCGGCCTGGATGAGCGGCCCAGCCCGGCTGCCGCGACCCGGCGGCGGCGCACGCACTGGCCGGATGCCGATGCGGTGTGGGAGCATTTCCGCTCCAAGCCGGTGTTCGCGTCGTGGGACGAGGAAGTACTGCGCGACTATGCGACGCATGGCACGGAGCCGACTGGCAATGACGCCGAGCGCCGCCTGCGCTTCGAGCGCGAGATCGAGTACCAGATCTACCGCACGCTGCCTACCAGCCTGGGCGCGCGCGTGGCGCGCGGCGCGCCGGTGCCGGTCAGCTTTGTCGCCGGCACGCGCTCGCGCGAAGTACGCCAATGCGGGCTCGGCGCCACGCGCAAGCTGGTGGGCGAGCGCCTGCGCTTTATCGAGGGCGGGCACCTGTATCCGATGGAGCGTCCGGGGCAGACCGCCGGGCTGATCCGCGATCTGGTCGGGCAAATGCGGGGCGACGCCGCCGCCTGCGCGCGTCCGTAGGCGGGGCAGGATAGGGCGGGGGCGGGGACGCGAGTGCGAAGCGGCGAAAGCGTCTCAGCAGCTGCCGGGCAAGGCGACTTGTCGCAAATGCGGCGCTGCAGCAGGCGGCCTCTCATGTATAATCCCGATTTCCCCGGCAAGCTCGGTTTATGACCAAATTCGTCTTCGTCACCGGTGGTGTCGTCTCTTCTCTCGGCAAGGGCATCGCTGCTGCTTCGCTCGCGGCCATTCTCGAGTCGCGCGGCCTCAAAGTCACCCTCCTCAAGCTAGATCCCTACATCAACGTCGATCCCGGCACGATGAGCCCCTTCCAGCATGGCGAAGTGTTCGTCACGGAAGACGGTGCGGAAACCGACCTCGATCTTGGCCACTATGAGCGCTTCGTCTCGGCCAAGATGCGCAAGTCGAACAACTTCACCACGGGCCAGATCTACGAATCGGTGATCCGCAAGGAACGCCGCGGCGAGTACCTCGGCAAGACGGTGCAGGTGATCCCGCACATCACCAACGAAATCCAGGCCTTCATCGAGCGCGGCGCGGCTGCGTCGCACGGTGGCAAGGCGGACGTCGCGCTGGTGGAGATCGGTGGTACGGTGGGTGACATCGAATCGCTGCCCTTCCTGGAAGCCGCGCGTCAGATGAGCCTGCGCATGGGCCGCAACCACGCCGCCTTCGTGCACCTGACGCTGGTGCCGTTCATTGCCAGCGCCGGCGAGCTCAAGACCAAGCCGACCCAGCACTCGGTGCAGAAGCTGCGTGAAATCGGCATCTCGCCGACCGCGCTGCTGTGCCGCGCCGACCGCCCGATTCCGGACGAAGAGCGCGCCAAGATTTCGCTGTTCTCCAATATCCCGCAAGAAGCCGTGATCTCGGTGTGGGACGTGGACAGCATCTACAAGATCCCGCAGATGCTCAACGAGCAAGGCCTCGACCGCCTGATCTGCGAGGAACTGCGTATCGATCCGAAGCCGGCCGATCTCTCCATGTGGCAGCGCCTGGTCAATGCCCAGGAAAACCCGCAGCACGAGGTCACCATCGGCATGGTGGGCAAGTATGTCGACCTGACCGAATCCTACAAGTCGCTGATCGAAGCGCTGCGCCACGCCGGCATGCACACCGCCACCCGCGTGAACATCGAGTACATTGATTCGGAAGAGCTCGAATCGGGCCACCTCGAAGTGCTCAAGCCGCTGGACGCCATCCTGGTCCCGGGCGGCTTCGGCAAGCGCGGCACGGAAGGCAAGATCCGCGCGATCCAGTACGCTCGCGAGAACAAGGTGCCGTACCTGGGCATCTGCCTGGGCATGCAGCTGGCCGTGATCGAGTTCGCGCGCCACGTGGCGGCGATGGCCGATGCCAACTCGACCGAGTTCAACCTGGAAACCGAACATCCGGTGGTCGCGCTGATCACCGAGTGGGTGGATCGCGAAGGCAAGGTCGAGCAGCGCTCCGCCGAGTCCGACCTGGGCGGCACCATGCGCCTTGGCGCGCAGCGCGTGCCGGTCAAGGCTGGGACCAAGGCCAGCCAGATCTATGGCCCGGAAGTCAACGAGCGCCATCGCCATCGCTACGAGGTCAACAATCACTACGTGCCGACGCTGGAAAAGGCGGGCATGGTGATCTCGGCGCGTACGCCGACCGAAGACCTGCCCGAGATGATGGAACTGCCGGAAAGCCTGCACCCGTGGTTCGTTGGCGTGCAGTTCCACCCGGAATTCACCTCCACCCCGCGCGATGGCCATCCGCTGTTCAAGGCCTACGTGGAAGCGGCGCTGGCCAGCCAGCAGAAGAAGGCGGGCTAAGCCCCGGCACCGCAAGCAGGAGATTAGCGATGAAACTCTGTGGATTTGACGTCGGTCTGGACCGGCCCTTCTTCCTGATCGCCGGCCCGTGCGTGATCGAGTCCGAGCAGATGGCGCTGGATACGGCCGGTGAGCTCAAGGCGATCACCAGCGAGCTCGGCATTCCCTTTATCTACAAGTCCTCGTTCGACAAGGCCAACCGCTCGTCGGGCCGGACCTTCCGTGGCCTGGGCATGGAGAAGGGTCTCGAGATCCTCGCCACCGTCAAGCGCGAGATCGGCGTGCCGGTGCTGACCGACATCCACGAGATCGACGAGGTCAAGCCGGTGGCGGCCGTGGTCGACGTGCTGCAGACGCCGGCCTTCCTGTGCCGGCAGACCGACTTCATCCGTGCCTGCGCGCAGAGCGGCCGCCCCGTCAATATCAAGAAGGGGCAGTTCCTCGCGCCGCACGACATGAAGAATGTCATCGACAAGGCGCGCGATGCCGCGCGCGAGGCCGGGCTGCCGGAAGACAGCTTCATGGCCTGCGAACGCGGCGTTTCCTTCGGCTACAACAACCTGGTCTCGGACATGCGCTCGCTGGCGATCATGCGCGAGACCGGCGCGCCGGTGGTGTTCGATGCCACCCACTCGGTGCAGCTGCCGGGCGGCCAGGGCACCAGCTCGGGCGGCCAGCGCGAGTTCGTGCCGGTGCTGGCCCGCGCCGCCGTGGCGGTTGGTGTGGCGGGCCTGTTCATGGAAACCCATCCGGATCCGAGCAAGGCCATGTCGGACGGCCCCAACGCCGTGCCGCTGTCGCGCATGAAGGAACTGCTGTCGGTGCTCAAGGACCTGGACACCCTGGTCAAGCGCACCGGCTTCCTGGAAGACAATTTCGGCTGGCCGGCGGCTTGCGCCTGAGCTTGCCGTGCCACCGCGGTCATGGCCGTCATCAGGCGGCCATGATCAGCCAAGTAGAATCAACATCATAAGAACACACGGAGATACGCCATGGCCAGCGGCTATATCATTGCCCACGTCGATGTCACCGATCCCCAGCAGTATGAAGAGTACAAAGTGCTCTCCAGCCATGCCATGAAGGTGCATGGTGCCGAGGTACTGGTGCGCGGCGGCAAGACCGAGAAGCTCGAGGGCGACTGGGCCCCGACGCGCGTGGTCGTGCTGAAGTTTCCCAGCTATGACGCGGCAAAGTCGTTCCACGACAGCGAGGAGTACCGCGCCGCGCGCAAGTCGCGCGAGCATGCCGCGCGCATGAACATGATCGTGGTGGAAGGCGCTTGAGCGTTAGTCGGCTCAGTCAGCTGTAGCCAGCGGTAGTCCAGGGCATGGCGCCCGTGTAGTAAGAAGTCATCAAGCATCAACAGTCCAAGAGGAATCCATGAGTGCAATCGTAGATATCATCGGTCGCGAAGTTCTCGACTCGCGCGGTAACCCGACGGTCGAGTGCGACGTCCTGCTCGAATCCGGCGTGATGGGCCGCGCGGCAGTGCCGTCGGGCGCATCCACCGGCTCGCGCGAAGCCATCGAGCTGCGTGACGGCGACAAGTCGCGCTACCTCGGCAAGGGCGTGCTGAAGGCGGTCGAGCATATCAATACCGAAATCTCCGAAGCCATCATGGGCCTGGACGCTTCCGAGCAAGCCTTCCTGGACCGCACCCTGATCGACCTCGACGGCACCGACAACAAGGCCCGCCTTGGCGCCAACGCCACGCTGGCCGTGTCGATGGCCGTGGCGCGCGCCGCTGCCGAAGAAGCCGGCCTGCCGCTGTACCGCTACTTCGGTGGGTCGGGCGCGATGCAGATGCCGGTGCCGATGATGAACATCGTCAACGGTGGCGCGCACGCCAACAACAGCCTGGACATCCAGGAATTCATGATCATGCCGGTGTCGCAAACGAGCTTCCGTGAAGCCCTGCGTTGCGGCGCTGAGGTGTTCCACGCACTGAAGAAGATCCTGTCCGACAAGGGCATGTCCACGGCGGTTGGCGACGAGGGCGGCTTTGCCCCCAACTTCGCTTCCAACGAAGAGTGCCTGAACACCATCCTGCTGGCCATCGAGAAGGCTGGCTACCGTGCCGGCGAAGACGTGCTGCTGGCGCTGGACTGCGCGGCGACCGAGTTCTATCACGAAGCCGAAGGCCAGTACCACCTGGATGGCGAAGGCCTGAAGCTGACCTCGACCCAGTTCGCCGACTACCTGGCCAACCTGTGCGACAAGTTCCCGATCGTGTCGATCGAGGACGGCATGGGCGAAGGCGACTGGGAGGGCTGGAAGGTGCTGACCGACAAGCTGGGCAAGCGCGTGCAGCTGGTCGGCGACGACCTGTTCGTCACCAACACCAAGATCCTGAAGGAAGGCATTGAAAAGGGCATCGGCAACTCGATCCTGATCAAGATCAACCAGATCGGCACCCTGACCGAAACCTTCGCCGCCATCGAAATGGCCAAGCGCGCTGGCTACACGGCCGTGATCTCGCACCGTTCGGGCGAGACCGAAGACAGCACCATCGCCGATATCGCGGTGGGCACCAACGCCGGCCAGATCAAGACCGGCTCGCTGTCGCGTTCGGACCGTATCTCGAAGTACAACCAGCTGCTGCGCATCGAGGAAGATCTCGGTGATATCGCCAGCTACCCGGGCAAGAGCGCGTTCTACAATCTGCGCTAAGCTCGTGCCATGCGCCGGCCGCGCACAATGCCGCGGCCGGCGCATGACGCAATTTCCTTCTTTTGCTTAAGCGCCAGAATCCATGCGCCTGATCTCGTTGCTGTTGTTTGTGCTGTTGCTCGCCATCCAGTATCCACTATGGCTGGGCAAGGGCGGCTGGCTGCGTGTGTGGGATATGGACAAGCAGGTGCAGGAACAGAGCGCGCACAACCAGGCGCTCAAGCTGCGCAATGCCAAGCTGGAAGGGGAAGTGAAGGACCTGCAGGATGGCACCGGCGCTATTGAGGAGCGTGCCCGCTATGAGCTGGGCATGGTCAAGGATGGCGAGGTGTTCGTGCAGTTCGTGGCACCGGCTCCCAAGGTCAGCGCCACGCCGCCGCTGCCGCCTCCGGCGAACTCCCCGGCATTCAATCGCCACTGAGCTGGCGTCTTTCCCGTTTTTTGTCTCGTAGCATCTGCCGCCGTTGCTCCGCAACGGCATGGATGAAGCATGCTCGCGTCTTTGGTTGCTTGCTGCACCAGTTTCGTCGGCTGCTTACCGCTGCTTACCGCTGCTCACCACCAGTACGGATAGCCACCGTAGCCCCAGCCCCGGTATCCCGGGCTGCTGAATCCGACTCCGCCGCCCCAGTGCCCGCCGCCCCAGCCGCCGTAGTACAGGTTCCAGCTAGGCGTGGGATACGCATAGTAGGTTGCCGCCCGCGCCATGGCTTGCGCCTGTTGCTGGCGGGCAATCGCAGCATCCTGCTCGCGCAGTACCTGGCGGTTCAGCTCGCCGATCTTCTGGATGTCTTCCGCGGTGACGGGCGGCGGCGGCACGCCGTTGGGCGCCAGGCGGGCAGTCGGCGGCGAGCCGTTGAGGTCGCGCGGCAACTGGGCGCAGCCGCCGCAGGCCAGCACGGCGCCAAGCAGCATGGCGCTGATCGTGGCGGACGGGTGAGAGGACAAAGCGGACATGATGACTCCCTGACTCTGGTGGGGCGCTGACGCTTGGACCCTGGCGCAGGGCAGAAAGATTCCTGCCGTTGCGCTTCGCATCATGGCTTGCGCCGTCGCTCGCATCGCCGTCCCGCGCGCTGCCGCTCAGTGCTGCTGGCCCGCACCGTCGCCGGCGCCGGTAGCCACAGGCACCGGCGTGAACAGTTGCGCGCAATCGACCGGGTCGAAATGGTACTGCTGGCCGCAGAAATCGCATTGGATTTCCACTTCGCCGCGTTCTACCAGGATGTCTTCAATCTCCACGCGGCCCAGGTTCTGCAGCATGCCCGCCACCTTGGCGCGCGAGCACGAGCATTGGAAGTGCGGGGTCAGCGGCTCAAACACACGCAGGCCGGTGGCTTCCAGGTCTTCCCAGAACAGGCGGCGCAGCAAGGTGTCCGGCGTCTCGGCCAGCAGTTCGGCGTCCTTCAGCGTGGCGCCGAGCTGGCAGGCACGGTCCCAGGTGTCGAGGTCCTGCGCGCGGGCGGTGTCCGCCAGCGGCGCGCCGGTTTCGCCCACTTGCGCGGGCTCACGCTCGGCGTGGCCTTCCAGCGTGCCGCCGTAGGAGGGCAGCTTTTGCAGCAGCATGCCGGCGGCGACCTTGTCGTCGGCGGCCAGCCATAGCCGCGTGTCGAGCTGCTCGGACGTCTGCATATAGTGCTCGAGCACGGCGGTCATGGACGTCATCGGGCCATGCTTGTCGGCCAGCGGCACGATGCTCTGGTACGGCTGCTGCCCGGGCAGCTTGTCCTGCGGGTCCAGCGTGATGGCGAAGCGGCCGTGGCCGCTAACGTTGACGAGATCCGCCAACGTGGCGTCATCGGCCAGCGTGACGCCTTCGGCCAGCTTGGCCGTTGCTCGCATCGACAGGTCGGACAAGCACTCCACCACCAGCATGCGCACCGGGCCATCGCCGTGCACTTGCATCACCAGCGCGCCGTTGAACTTCAGGTTGGCCGAAAGCAGGGCGGCGGCCGACATCATTTCGCCCAGCAGCCGGCGCACCGGCGTGGGGTAATGGTTGCGGCGCAGCACTTCTTGCCAGGTGGCCTGCATGCGTACCAGCTCGCCGCGCACGGGGGCCGCGTCGAACAGGAATTTCTGCAGGGTGTCAGGGGTGGTGGTGTCAGTCACGATGATCCGTCGGTAAATCGGAGCCGCTGGCGCGGCGCCTTGGTCGCTTAGTCGATGCGTTTGAGTTGTGTCTTGTACATGGCCTGGCGGGTGGCGTAGGTCTCGGCATTGCGATACAGGTTGGCCACGTCCTGTTCGGTGAGCTCTCGCACCACCTTGGCTGGCGCGCCGAGGATCAGCGAGCGGTCCGGGAACACCTTGCCTTCGGTGACCACGGCGCCGGCGCCGACAAGGCACTCCTTGCCGATCACCGCACGGTTCAGGATCACCGCCTGGATGCCGATCAGCGAGCCTTCGCCCACGGTGCAGCCGTGCAGCATGGCCTGGTGGCCGATCGAGACCTTGTCGCCGATGGTCAGCGGGCAGCCGGGGTCGGTGTGCAGCACGGTGCCTTCCTGCACATTGCTGGACTCGCCAACCACGATCGGCTCGTTGTCGCCTCGGATCACCACGCCTGGCCATACGCTGGCACGTGCCTTGAGCATCACGTTACCGATGATGGTGGCCTCCGGCGCCACGTAGGCATCCGGATCGATGGTGGGGGCAACGTCGCCGAGCTGGTAAAGCGCCATGGGGTCTCCTGCACAAGTTCGTATGGGTATATGGGGTTTGCCGCCGGGCTTTAAAGGGTCGTGGGCGGGCCTGCTGGCATAGGGCGCCACCTGCCGGACCCTACAATGGCGGCAAACCGGATTTTACGCTTATGCCAGCAAACCTACCCGATGCCGCGTCTCCTGGCGCCCCTGACCCCGATCGCGCCGCCGCACCTGGCGCTTTATCCGGCGTGGCGGCGCCGTCCTTGCGCCGCCAGGCGCTTGCCATCCTGTGCCTCAGCGACGCGCACGAGAAGGCCGCGGCCACGCGCCGGATGCGGCTGGCGGCCGAGGCCATGGCGCAGGAGGCGGAGGCCCTGGGCATCGGCGAGGCGATCGCGGCCGAACTGCCGCTGCCCGGCCGGCCGCCGCTGCCCGAACTGGTGGCGCCGCAGCGGGTGGAGCGGAGGCGGTCCATCCATACGCCCGCTGGCCGCGCGGCGCTGATCCACGCGCTCGCGCATATCGAGTTCAACGCGATCAACCTGGCGCTGGATGCCATCTGGCGATTCGACGCGATGCCGGTAGCCTTCTACCTGGATTGGCTGCGCGTGGCCGACGAGGAGGCGCTGCATTTCAGCCTGCTCGCGCAGCACCTGGCCACGCTGGATGCGCGCTACGGCGATTTTCCGGCGCACAACAGTCTGTGGGAGATGGCGGACAAGACTGCCGGCGATGTGCTGGCGCGCATGGCGCTGGTGCCGCGCACGCTGGAGGCGCGCGGGCTGGATGCCTCGCCGCCGGTGCGCGCCAAGCTCGCAGCCGCGGGCGATCATGAGGCCGCCGCCATCATCGACATCATCCTGCGCGACGAGGTGGGTCACGTCGCCATCGGCAACCGCTGGTACCGCTGGCTATGCGCCTGCCGTGGCCTGGACCCCGTCGCCACCTACGCCGAGCTGGCCGCGCGCTACCAGGCACCGCGCCTGCGGCCGCCCTTCAACCTGGCAGCGCGCCGCGCGGCGGGTTTCGACGAGGATGAGCTGGCGTGGCTCGAGGGACAGGCCGCTCAGTTGTATTCTGTCACCACGACATAGCCCTGCTTGTTGCCGCCACCAGGGCCTGCCGAGAATTGCACGGGCACGACAAAGGCGCGCGCGGCCGCCAGCTGGACGGCCCGGCCAGGCAGCAGCGGCAGGGAGGCAGACTCCGCGGAATGGGTGCCGTTTGCCGGGCAATTGACCGAGGCGGTCCCGCTCGTGCTGATTTCCGTATTGCAGGGGGGCGCGACGATGGCCCCCCGGAAGTAGATCACGCCATCCGCGGCCCACGCGGATACCGAAAGCAAAGCACTCGCCAGGGCCAACGGCAGCCGGAGCGCGAAGCGGTGGGAGGCGGCGCGGCCGGTGCTTGCAAACGTGCTCATCGTGATCTCCTGTTCGTCATTAACTTGAAGCACATTGGGAAATTTCTGCGTGCTCTTTGGGAACTTTATTTCCCAAGATTGGGAAAAACAATCAAGATAATCCGAGTTTTCCCAACCCTTTTTTTGCACTAATCTGTTAGGTCAGGTTGCGGAATTCGCCGCTATCGACCGTACTGATGCTACTGAGGGGTATAGGAATTACCCTTATTAAAAGGGCGAAAATGGAATGGTTCCGATTGGCATTTATACGAATAATCTTATAAATTTCTCGGAAAAAATGAGCTGGCATGGATGCCCCTTCCTGCGACTGGAACGTGTGGTCTGATCTGCCGAATGGGATGCGCCATGGCGATGCGCTCCGCATGTCCTTGCTAACGTCAGATTCGGCGAAAACTTGACTGCCGGGAGGGCGACGCATATTGATGCGCGCGATCGGTTGTCCGTAGCGCGGCAGGTTGTGCCGGCCGGACGCTGGGAGGCGGGGCTTGGGGGGCGGGTTTGAGTGCCAGGGGCAGGGGCGGGTGCGAGCCTTGCGGCCGCGCCCGCCCGCCAGTGCTACGGGTGCGCTGGCGTGGCGCGCCGGGCTTCGATCTCGCGCAGCACGCGCCGCTGGATCTTGCCGGTGGTGGTCATCGGCAACTGCGCGATGAACTCGATGGCCTTGGGATACTCGTACGGCGCAAGCTGGCCGCGCACATGCTGCTGCAGCTCGGCGACCAGCGCGGCGTCGGCCTGCGCCGAACGCTCGATCGATGGCACCAGCACGATGAACGCCTTGACCACTGCGCCGCGCTCCGGGTCCGGCGAGGGCACCACCGCGCAGTTCGACACGGCGGGATGCTTGAGCAGGCAGTTCTCGATCTCGCTCGGGCCAATGCGGTAGCCGGAGGATTTGAAGACATCGTCGGCGCGCCCCTGGTACCACAGGTAGCCGTCTTCGTCGATGCGCGCCAGGTCGCCCGTGCGGCACCAGCGCAGGCCGTCGTGCTCCAGGTACTTGCCGGCGGTGGCGTCCTCGTTGCGCCAGTAGCCGAGGAAGAACACGGGGTCGGGATGGCCGTGGACGTCGGTGCTGCACACGGCCACCTCGCCGTCCTCGCCCACCGCGCAGGGCCTGCCTTCGTCGTCGACCACGGCGATGCGGTGGCCAGGATAGGGCCTGCCCATCGAGCCCGGGCGCGCCGGCCAACCTGGCTGGCCATCGTTGTTCTGCGCGGTGCAGTTGCCCACGATGTAGTTGATCTCGGTCTGGCCGAACATTTCGTTGACGACCACGCCGAGCGCTTCGCGGCACCAGGCGAACACGGTTTCCCCCACGGCTTCGCCCGCGCTCATCAGCGCGCGCAGGTGCAACTGGTAGTGCTCGCTCGGCGCGGGGCAGGTTTTCATCATCTGCTTGAGCGCGGTGGGAAACAGGAAGGTATTGGTGACGCGATAGCGCGCCATCAGTTCGAAGGCGGTTTGCGCGGAGAACCTGCCCTGGTAGCCCACGATGGTCTTGCCGAAATACAGCGTGGGCATCAGCGCATCCCACAGCCCGCCGGTCCACGCCCAGTCCGCCGGGCTCCAGAACACGTCGTCGGCTTGGGGAAACCAGTTTTGCGAACAGACGAAGCCGGGGAGGTTGCCTATCAGCGCGCGGTGCGGGATCAGGGCGCCCTTGGGCGGGCCGGTGGTGCCACTGGTGTAGATCAGCACCGCCGCCTCGTCGGCCTTGGTCACCACCGCGGTGAACGCCGGCAGCTCGGCGGCCAGCAGCGCATCCCAGTCGTGCTCCGCGCGGCCCACGGCGGCACCGACGCCGATCACCGTGGTCAGTGCCGGGCACTCCGCGCGCGCGGCCAGCACGTTGTCGATTGAGGATTCGTCGGCAATCGCCAGGCACGCCTCGCTGTGCTGGAGGCGGTACGCCAGGGCTTCCGGGCCGAACAGCATCGACAACGGCATGGCGATGGCGCCGAGCTGGTAGATCGCCATATGCGCAATCACCGTCTCGATGCGCTGCGGCATGACGATGCCCACGCGGTCGCCCCGCGCCACACCCAGCGTGCGCAGCGCCCGGGAGAGGCGATCGGCCTCGGCCTGGATGAAGGCGTAGCTGTAGCTGGCGCGGCGCCCGTCTTCGTGCTCGGTGTGGACCGCGATGCGATCCATCGTGGCTGGGTCGCGCGCCCAGCGCCCGCAGCACGCGTCGGCCAGGTTGAAAAACTCGGGCACATGCCAGTGGAATTGCGAATGTAGCGCGGGATAGTCATCGCGCCGGCTGGCTGGCAGGGCGGGTGCGGCCATGCTGGGTCTCCTGGGTTGCGTTCGGGATGCGGGCCGGGCCGGCTTGCCGCTATAATCCGCAAACGAACGATCGTTCTATTTTTAGGCTTCCCCGTTGCCGCGGGTGAAAGCGTCCGCCACGATCAGGGAAAAGGCACCCGGGGAGACACCATGACAATAAGAGAAACCTCGCGCTCGGAATTTATCACGTTGCGCGGCCTCAATATGCACGTGCGCCACTGGGGCGAGCCCGGTGCGCCCATCTTGTTCCTGCTGCATGGCTGGATGGACGTTGCCGCCTCGTTCCAGTTCATGGTGGACGCACTGGAACGCGATTGGCACGTGATCGCCCCCGACTGGCGCGGCTTTGGCCAGACCGACTGGCCTACGCGCTATCCCGGCACCGAGTCCTACTGGTTTCCCGACTATGTCGCCGATCTCGAGGCCGTGCTCGACCACTACCAGCCGGATGCGCCGGTGAACCTGGTGGGGCACAGCATGGGCGCCAACGTGGCCTGCTTCTATGCCGGCATCCGCCCCGAGCGGGTGCGCCGCGTGGTTGACCTGGAGGGGTTTGGCATGACCGGCACGCGCGCCGAGCAAGCACCCGGGCGCTATGCGCGCTGGCTCGACGAGTTGCGCGAGCGCCAGCCGTTGCGCTCCTATGACAGCGTGGGGGCGGTGGCGGCACGGCTGCAGAAGACCAATCCGCGCCTGCCCGATGACCGCGCCGCCTTCCTGGCCGAGCACTGGTCAGCGCGCAATGCGCAAGGCCGCTGGGAGATCCTGGGCGATGCCGCGCACAAGATGGTCAATCCGGTGCTGTACCGGCTCGACGAGGTGATGGCGATCTGGGCGCAGGCCACCGCGCCGGTGCTGCACGTGGAAGCGCGCAATTCGCAAACGCTCAGCCACATTGCAAAGGACCAGCCGCTGGCGGAGTTCAAGCAGCGCTTCAAGGCGTTTCGCGATTTTCGCGAGGCCATTGTCGATGACGCCGGCCATATGCTGCATCACGACCAGCCGCGGGTGGTGGCCGGGCTGGTCGAGTCTTTCTGCGTCTGACGCTGTGGGCCGTGCAGGCTGTTGCGCTCAGGCGTGCGTCAGCTTTTCCTTGAGCGTGGCGTTGTTGCTGGTGTGCACATGGACCAGTGCCTTCTCCGGGAAGGCATAGTGATAGGCGCGCCGCAGGGCCAGGGCTGCCTCGTGGAAGCCCGAGAGGATGAGCTTTTGCTTGTTGGGGTAGAAGGCGATGTCGCCCGCGGCGAAAATGCCGCGGCGGGACGTTTCGTAGGTGGTGGTATCCACCATGATGCGCCCGGCGCGCATGTCGAGGTCCCACTGGGCGATCGGGCCGGGCTCGGAGACGAGGCCGTACAGCGCGACGAGTTCGTCGGCAGGCAGGCTGATCGTGTCTTCCCGGGTACGAATGTCGACCCCGGCCAGGGAGCCACCCTCGGTCTTGAGCGCGCCCAGCATGCCCACCACGAAGTCCATCTCGCCGGCGGCCACGGCCGCGCGCATTTCGGCCACCGTACCGTCGGCCGCGCGAAAGCCTTCCCGGCGGTGCAGCAACGTAACGCGCGCCGCGGTCTTGCGCAGCGCCAGCGCCCAGTCCAGGGCGGAATCTCCGCCGCCGGCCACCACCACGCGCTTGCCGGCGAAGCGCGCGGTGTCGCGCACAGCGTAGTGCAGGTGGTGGTCTTCCAGCGCGGCGGCCTCGGGGAGCGCCACGCGTTGCGGGGCGAAAGCGCCGGCGCCGGCGCAGATCAGCACCGCGGCCACGTCGAAGCGCTTGCCGGTGTCGGTTGTGACCAGCAGGCGGTGCGGGTGCTCATGGCCGGCTGTGCCGTGAGGTTCGGGCGGGACCTCGGCCAGGCCGTTGGCGCGCTCGTTGAAATGCATGGGAAAAGCGAACGGCGCGCATTGCTCGAGCAGGCGGTCGACCAGGTCCTGCGCCAGGCAGCCCGGCACTGCGGGGATGTCGTAGATCGGCTTTTCCGGGTAGAGCTCGGTGCACTGTCCGCCGGCGCGGTCCAGCACGTCGATGAGCTCGCACTTCAGCCCCAGCACACCCGCCTGGAAGGCGGCAAACAGGCCGACCGGGCCGGCGCCGACGATCAGCACATCGGTGCGGATCACGTCGGCCGGGACGGTTGGGGTGCGGGAATCAGGCGTGGCGCAAGCAGGGGTTTGAGTCGGCATGGCTTGGCGTGCGGCGCGCGTGGCGGCGCCCGGCAGGAGGGTCGTCAGGCCCCAACTATACCGCGCGGGGCCGGCCCTGCCGCCTACGCCAGCGTTGGCGGCAGGGCTATCGGCGCGGATGTGTGGGCCAGCCCACGCGGCGCGCATTGGCGCGGGATTAAAGTCGGATTGAAGTTGGATTAACGCGGAATTATCGCGAGAGTAGAATAGACGCATGCAAAATTCACACGCAATCAACGCAGATCTGCATTGCCATTCCACGGTGTCCGACGGCATGTTGTCCCCCGAGGATGTGGCCGCGCGCGCGCATGCTGGCGGCGTGGCGTTCTGGGCGCTGACGGACCATGACGAGGTCAAGGGCCAGGCCAGGGCGCGGGCCGCGGCCGAGGCGCTTGGCATGCGCTACGTGCCCGGGGTGGAGATCTCGGTGACGTGGGCCGGGCAGACCGTGCATATCGTTGGCTTGCAGATCGACCCCGGCAGCCAGGTGCTGGTCAATGGCCTGGCAGCCACGCGCTCCGGGCGGGCCGCCAGGGCGCAGGACATTGGCGAAGCGCTGGCCGCGATCGGCATCGAGGGCGCCTATGAGGGCGCGCTGCGCCATGTCGGCAATCCCGACCTGATCTCCCGCACCCATTTCGCGCGCTGGCTGGTGGAAGAAGGGCGGTGCAAGACCATCAGCGAAGTGTTTGACGACTATCTCGGCGAAGGCTGCCCGGGCTATGTCGGGCACCGCTGGGCCAAACTGGCCGATGCCGTGGGCTGGATCCAGGCGGCCGGCGGCATTCCTGTGATGGCGCACCCGGGCCGCTACAACTACACGCAACTCCAGCACGATGCGCTGTTCGACGAGTTCAAGCAGCTCGGTGGGGCCGCGGTCGAGGTGGTCACCGGCAGCCATACGCCGGAACAGTACCGCCAATATGCCAATGTCGCGCATCACTATGGCCTGCTGGGCTCGCGCGGCTCGGACTTCCATGGGCCGGGCGAGGGACGGATCGAGCTGGGCTCGCTGCCGCCGCTGCCGTCGTCGGTCACCCCGGTCTGGCATGACTGGTAAGCCGCGCCGGCCAACGGCCGCCCCGCGCCCAGCCCTCCCGAACCTGCCATGCGCTCCCTTCGCTTCTCCCCATCGCAGAACTGGCCTGGAATGCGCGCGGCGTTTGCGCCCATCCCGCGGCCGGTCGCCCCAGGCCCGCACATGTCCCAATACTTCGATATCCATCCGCTCAACCCGCAATCCCGCCTGATCAAGCAGGCCGCGCAGATCATCGGGCAGGGCGGGCTGATTGCCTTGCCCACCGACTCCAGCTATGCGCTGGCCTGCCGGCTCGACGACAAAGCCGCGGTAGAGCGGCTGCGCCGCTTGCGCGAGATCGACGACAAGCACCATCTGACCCTGATGTGCAGCGATTTGTCGGAGCTTGGCAACTTCGCGCGGGTGGATAACCGGCAGTACCGCTGGCTCAAGGGCGCCACGCCCGGGCCCTACGTCTTCATCCTCGAGGCCACCAAGGAAGTGCCGCGCCGGCTTTCGCATCCCGCCCGCAAGACCATTGGCGTGCGGGTGCCCGACCATCCCATTCCGCTGGCGCTGCTGGCCGAAGTGGGCGAGCCGCTGATTTCGGCTACTTTGCAGTTGCCGGGCGACGAAGCTCCGCTCAACGAGCCGGAGGTGATCCGCGCCCGGCTGGAAAAACTGCTGGAACTGGTGATCTGCGGCGGCGCCGCGCCCGCGCAGCCGACCACGGTGATCGACCTGACCGCCGGCGAGCCCGAGCTGGTGCGGCAAGGACGCGGCGATATCGAGCGTTTTGGACTGTGATTGCCACCGAACAGTCGCTTTGCCGCAGCCCCGGTACAATAGTGACCCATGGATTCTTCTCTGATTCAGACCCTAGCGGTCTACGCCCTGCCGGTCCTGTTCGCCATCACGCTGCATGAGGCCGCGCACGGCTACGTGGCCAAGCTGTTTGGCGACAACACCGCCTACTCGATGGGCCGCGTCAGCCTTAACCCGGCGCGCCATATCGATCCCATCGGCACCATCGCGGTGCCGCTGCTGCTCTATTTCATGACCAGCGGGCAGTTTGTCTTCGGCTACGCCAAGCCGGTGCCGGTCGCCTTCGACCACCTGCGCAATCCGCGCTGGCATGGCATGTGGGTGGCGCTGGCGGGCCCGGGCAGCAATGTGCTGCAGGCCTTCCTGTGGGCGCTGGTGGCGGTAGGCCTGGTGGTGGCCAGGGTGCAGGAGCCGTTCTTCACCCAGATGGCGCAGGCCGGCGTGCTGGTCAACCTGGTGATGGCTGCGTTCAACCTGTTCCCCGTGCCGCCGCTCGACGGCGGCCGCGTCCTGACCGCGTTGTTGCCGCAGCGGATCGCGCATGCGGTGTCGCGCATCGAGCCCTATGGCATCTTCGTGGTGCTGGCGCTGGTGGCGGCTGGCGTGATCACCAAAGTGTGGATGCAGCCGGTGATGGGGGCGCTCAGGAGCCTGGTGTTGCTGATGCTGCAACCCATCCTGGCGCTGGTGCAGTAAGCCGCGCCGCGGCGCCGGCGCCCATGCCGGCGCAGACCCCGACCACGCGTACCCGTACCTGCACCGATTCCCACAAATACAGATAGACATGTTTCCCGATCGCGTTCTTTCCGGCATGCGGCCTACCGGCGCGCTGCACCTGGGCCACTATCACGGCGTACTCAAGAACTGGGTCCAGCTCCAGGCCGAATATCCCTGTTTCTTCTTCGTGGCAGACTGGCACGCGCTCACCACGCACTATGAATCGCCGGAGGTGATCGGCGAATCCGTGTGGGAGATGCTGATCGACTGGCTCGCCGCCGGCGTCGATCCCGAGCGCGCCACGCTGTTCATCCAGAGTCGCGTGCCCGAGCATGCCGAGCTGTTCCTGCTGCTGTCGATGGGCACGCCGCTGGGCTGGCTGGAGCGGGTGCCGACCTACAAGGACCAGATCGAGAAGCTCAAGGACAAGGATCTCTCCACCTACGGCTTTCTCGGCTATCCGCTGCTGCAGGCCGCCGACATCCTGATCTACCGCGCTGGCCGTGTGCCGGTGGGCGAGGACCAGGTGCCGCATGTGGAGATCACGCGCGAGATAGCGCGCCGCTTCAACTATCTGTACGGGCGCCAGCCGGACTTCGAGGCGCAGGCGCAGGAAGCCGCCAAAAAGCTGGGCGGCAAACGCACCAAGGCTTATCTGGAGCTGCGCCGCGCCTATCAGGAGCAGGGCAAGGCAGAGGCGCTCGAGGAGGGCGGCGCGCTGGTGGCGCAGTCGCAGAGCCTGGCCGCCGAAGACCGCGAATTGCTGCTGGGCTACCTGGGCGGCGCGCGCAAGACCATCCTGGTCGAGCCGCAGGCGCTGCTGACCGCGGCATCGCGCATGCCCGGGCTGGACGGCCAGAAGATGTCGAAGTCCTATGGCAACACCATCCGCATGCGCGAGGACAAGGCGTCGGTGGAGAAGAAGGTACGTACCATGCCGACCGATCCGGCACGCGTGCGCCGCACCGATGCCGGCGACCCGGCGCGTTGCCCGGTGTGGCAACTGCACCAGGTCTATACGGACACGCCCACCCGCGAGTGGGTCGAGAAGGGCTGCCGCAGCGCTGGCATCGGCTGCATCGAATGCAAACAGCCGGTGATCGAGGGCATCCTGCGCGAACAGCAGCCCATGCTGGAGCGGGCGCAAAAATACATGGACGATCCCGCGCTGCTGCGTGCCATTGTCGACCACGGCTGCGACCAGGCCAGCCAGGTGGCGCGCGAGACGATGCGCGATGTGCGCGCCGCCATGGGCCTGGGGTACCGGTGAGCACGGCGGCGGGCATCCCCCACGCGCCGCTGGGCGCACCGTCGCCGTGGGTGGCGCGCTGGGCGCATCTGGTGCGCCCGGGCGGCCGCGTGCTCGACCTGGCCTGCGGTAATGGCCGGCACGCCACCTGGTTCGCGCGCCGCGGCCATGCGGTGCTGGGCGTCGATCGCGATGCGGCGGCATTGGCCGCGCTGGCGGCTTTGCCCGAAGGCGTCGCCACGCGCGCGGCCGACCTGGAGCAGGGCACGTGGCCGCTGGCGGATGAGCCGGGCTTCGACGCGATCGTGGTCACCAACTACCTGCACAGGCCGCTTTGGGCGCATTTGTTCGCTGCGCTGGCGCCGGGTGGCGTGTTTCTTTACGAAACCTTCGCGGCTGGTAACGAGACCGTGGGCAAGCCTTCGAACCCGGATTTCCTGTTGCAGCCGGGCGAGTTGCTGGATGCCGTGCACGGCATCTTGCGGGTGATTGCTTACGAAGATGGTGTGTTGGAAGTGCCTAAAACTGCCTTTGTGCAGCGTATTTGCGCGATTCGCGAAGATATAGGCAAAACGGGCGGCGGAGCGCCGCCGCGGTATCCTTTGCCGGGCTGAAGTGCGGCCCCGGTTATTTGCGGGCCCGGTCGGCGAGACCTGGGCTTCACGCGTTGAACTGCCTTGGGTTTCCCCCGGTCGAAGGTGCGGTCGGAAGGCCTTGGGTATCCGGTACAATCGCGGTATTCGTTTCTCGAATTCTCAAACGTTATGACACAGATTAACGGCAGCATCGTCGCAATCGTGACGCCGATGCAGGAAGATGGCAGCCTGGATTTCCCCGCGCTGCGCGCCCTGGTCGACTGGCACGTGGCCGAGGGCACCGATGGCATCGTGATCGTCGGCACCACCGGCGAGTCGCCCACGGTGAACGTGGATGAGCATTGCGAGCTGATCCGCGTCGCCGTGGAGCAGGCCGACAAGCGCATCCCGATCATCGCCGGCACCGGCGGCAACTCGACCAAGGAAGCGATCGAGCTGACCGCGTTTGCCAAGCAGGTCGGCGCCGATGCGTCGCTGCAGGTGGTGCCCTACTACAACAAGCCCACCCAGGAAGGCATGTATCGCCATTTCCGCACGATCGCGGAAGCGGTGGAACTGCCTGTCGTGCTGTACAACGTGCCGGGCCGTACTGTGGCCGACATGCAGCACGACACCATCCTGCGTCTGGCGCAGGTGCCGGGCATCATCGGCGTCAAGGAAGCGACCGGCAATATCGACCGTGCCGCGCAACTGATCAAGGATGCGCCGCAGGGCTTCTCCATCTACAGCGGCGACGATCCCACGGCGATTGCCCTGATGCTGCTGGGCGGCCATGGCAATATCTCCGTCACGGCCAACGTGGCGCCGCGCAAGATGCACGAATTGTGCGTGGCTGCCCTGAAGGGCGACGCGATTACCGCGCGTCGCATCCATATGGAACTGGTTGCGCTAAACAAGGCGATGTTCGTCGAGGCCAACCCGATTCCCGTCAAGTGGGCGCTCCAGCAATTGGGCAGAATGCAGGGTGGCATCCGCCTCCCGCTTACTCCGCTGTCACCGGAATACCACGATGTGGTGCGCAAGGCGCTGTCGGCGGCCGGCCTGCTCGGCTGATCGCACGGTGTTTTGCCGTCATCCCTCAACTAGGATTGCGTGTCAATGAAACTCAAGCTTAACCGCCACGGTGCAACGCAAGTTGGCCGTGCCGCCCTGGTCTTGCCCGTGCTAGTGGCAAGCGCGATGTCCGGTTGCAGCAGCATCAACGACGCGATGGCGCCCGACAAGATCGACTACAAGTCCGCCGCCAAGCGCACCTCCACGCTGGACGTGCCGCCGGACCTGACCAAGATCGAAGGCGACCGCCGCTACTCCGTGCCGGATCAGAACGGCACGTCCACCTTGTCGACCTACAACCAGTCGAACAAGGTCGTGCAGCAGCAGGTGGGCACCGAGAACGTGCTGCCCTCCACGCAAGGCATCCGCATGGAGCGCGACGGCAACCAGCGCTGGCTGGTGATCAGCAACGGCATGCCGGCGGACAAGCTGTGGCAGTCGATGCGTGAATTCTGGCAGGAGAGCGGTTTCCTGCTGGTGCAGGACTCGCCAGAGACCGGCATCATGGAAACCGACTGGGCCGAGAACCGCGCCAAGATCCCGCAGGATTTCATCCGCAACACGATCGGCAAGGTCTTCGACGGGCTGTACTCGACATCCGAGCGCGACAAGTTCCGCACGCGCGTGGAGCGCTCGCAGAACGGCAACCTGGAAGTCTTCATCAGCCACCGTGGCGCGCAGGAGCAACTGACCGGCATCGACAAGTCGACCACGACCTGGACGCCGCGCCCCTCCGATCCTGAGCTGGAGGCTGAATTCCTTTCGCGCTTCGCGCAGCGCCTGGGCGTGCAGAAGGAGCAGGCCGACCGCATGGCCAAGAATCCCGCTTCGCCGGCAGCCGCCGCTGCGGGTGCCACTGCCGCAAAGGGTGCAGCGCCTAGCGCCAACGCCAGCCTGACCCAGGTCAATGGCAGCCAGGCACTGCAGTTGTCCGAGCCGTTCGACCGTGCCTGGCGCTCGGTCGGCTTGGCGCTGGACCGCGTGAACTTCACGGTGGAAGACCGGGACCGCGCGCAAGGCCTGTACTACGTGCGCTATGTCGACCCGCGCGACACCGTGGACAATCGCGGTTTCTTCTCCAAGTTGTTCACCAAGACCGGCACCGAGGACAGCAAGAAGGCGAAGAAGTATCGCGTCGCACTGAAGGGTGATGGCACCGGCACGACCGTGACGGTGCAGAACGATGCGGGCCAGCCGGAAGGCACCGAAGTCGGCAAACGCATTCTTTCGCTGCTCGACGAGCAACTGCGCTGACCGGCATGCGGGTCACGCAAACCACCCCGCGGCGCCCGGCCGCGAGGTGGCTCGCCGGGCTGCAAGGGGAGGCGGGCGCATGATGCGCTTTGCCTTTCTCGGTAGCGGCAGCGAGGGCAATTCCCTGTTGATCGAGTCGCAAGAGGGCACCACCACGACCAGGGTGTTGCTCGATTGCGGCTTTGGCATTCGCGAAACCGCGCGGCGGCTGGAGCGGCTCGGCATCACGCCGGATCAGCTCGATGCCGTGCTGGTTACCCACGAGCACGGCGATCATGTCGGCTCGGCCTACGCCTTTGCTTCCCGTCACGACCTGCCGGTACATACCAGCCACGGCACCTGGCTTGCCACCTCGCACATGCGCGGGGCGGACAAGGCCGACGTGCGCGTGTGTGGTGCCGACCATCCGTTGGTGATCGGCAATCTCCACATCCTCCCATACACCGTGCCGCACGATGCGCGTGAGCCGTTGCAGTTCGTGCTAAGTGACGGCGACGCCCGCCTGGGCGTGCTGACCGATGCCGGCATGGAGACGCCTTACGTCACCGCGCGGCTGGCGGGGGTGCATGCCCTGGTGCTGGAATGTAACCACGATCGGGAGATGCTGCGCAATTCCGCCTACCCGTATTCGTTGAAGCAGCGTATTGGCGGCGATTTTGGCCACCTTGCCAATGAAGTGGCGGCCGGCATCCTGGAGCGAGTGGCGCATGCGGGGCTGCAGCGCGTGGTGGCCGCGCACCTGAGCCAACAGAACAATACCCGGGAGCTGGCCACCCAGGCACTGGCCACGGTGCTGGGCGTGTCGTCTGACGAAATCCTGGTGGCGGACCAGCACGAAGGACTGGGGTGGCAGCCCGTCAGGGCCTGAGGCGGGGCGGGCAATATGCCGGCGAAGCCTGCAGGCGCAAAAGCGACAGACGTAAAAAAGCCGACCCGAAGGTCGGCTTTTTTATCGGTCGAGACCGATTACTGCTTAGCAGCAGCAGCGGATGCGTCAGCAGCCGCGCCGGAAGCTTCAGCAGCCGAGGTCGCTGCGCTCGATGCAGCAGCCGTTGCTTCAGCAGCAGCAGCCGATGCTTCGGCAGCAGCCGGAGCAGCAGCAGCCGGAGCCGAAGCTTCCGGTGCCGGAGCAGCGGCTTCTTCTTTCTTGCCGCAAGCGGCGAGAGCAACGGCGGCGAGCAGCGATGCGATCAGGAGAGACTTCTTCATTGTTCGTCCTTTAACTTTAATAACAGAAAAACAGGCGATGAATAATTACCGGTAATTATCGCTCTTGAACTGCAAAATAGAGGCTCTCCCGGGTGCCGACAAATGCAGTGGTACACAGTACTAGCCAGCCGGTGATTATATCCGCGTTTTCCCGGCTTGTGTAGCGCTGTCTTTTCCTGTTTTTCGTTGTTACGGATTATTACAGCGAAGCGGGTCCGAATTGCAGCCAGCCCTCAAGCGCCCAGTGATGGAAAGTTTCCATCAGATCCGGCAGATCCGCGCAGGCAGCCACTTCCGCGGCGCTCAGGCAGCGCTGGTCCGCCAGCAGGCGCAGCCAGCGCGCCAGCGCCGAGGGCGGCTCGTAGGCTTCGCCATTGATAAAGAAATGGGTGCGGTCATACAACGCAATCGATCCCGGCGCAAGCACGACGCCGTGCGACAGGGCGAGTTTGTTGTATTTCTTCAGCGTGATTTCGGATATTTCCGCAAACTCCACGCTTGGCTTGGGCTCGGAGAGATGTGCGCCCAGAAACTCCGAGACCATGCTACCCGACCAACGGAGGGCGCTCAGTTTCTCGGTCACCGCGCGCACCATCTGGGCCGGCAGTTGGGCCGGGTGTGCCGTTGCCGGCTCACCGGCATCCGCGTAGCGCCCGCTCAAATCCTCGTTGTCCTCGACCGTTTCCGAGAGCCAGGCCAGGAAGTGGCCCGCCAGCTCACGGTAGGCCGGTGCCCGAAAGCCGATCGAATATGTCATGCACTCGCCGTCGGCCACGCCGTCATGGGCGTACTGAGGTGGCAGGTAGAGCATATCGCCCGGCTCCAGCACCCATTCTTCTTCGGACGTGAAGTCCGCCAGGATCTTGAGCGGCAGGTCAGGGACCAGGTCGAGCTTGGTCTGGGACGAGATGCGCCAGCGGCGCCGGCCCGATACTTGCAACAGAAAAACGTCGTAGGAATCGAAGTGCGGGCCCACGCCGCCGCCGTCGGTGGCGTAGCTGACCATCAGGTCGTCCAGGCGCGCATCCGGGACGAAACGGAATTGCCCCAGCAAGTCCGCGGCTGCACTATCGTGGAGGTTAACGCCTTGCACCAGCAGCGACCATTGACGGGCTTTCAGCGAGGGCAGGTTATCGGCGGCGAAGGGACCTTGTTCGAGCTTCCAGCGGTTGCGAAAGTGCGACACCAGGCGCGACTCGACGTCGTCACGGTCGGCCAGTTGGAAAAGCGACTCGCGCGATACCGGCGGCACGATTCCCGGTACGGCTTGTCGAACCAGCAGGGGTTTGCGGTGCCAGATATCGCGCATGAAAGCAGCTGGCGTCATGCCACCCAGGAGGGTGAGCGGCGCGTCAGGATCGACGGGGCCGGGGGGCAAGGCCTGCGCGTATAATGCGGAATCGTTCATGGAGTCAAGAATTGAAAATCGCTAAGAACACGGTGGTATCCGTGGTGTACAAGCTGTCGGATGCGCAGGGCAATCTGATCGAGGAGTCGGATGAGCCGATGGTTTACTTGCACGGCGGATATGATGGCACGTTCCCCAAGATCGAGGAAGCGCTCGAAGGCCATGAAGCCGGCTTTGAGACCCAGTTGCAGCTTGAGCCCGAGGAAGCCTTCGGCGATTACGACGCCGATATGGTCAAGGTAGAGCCGCGCGACCGTTTCCCCGAGCCGCTGGAAGTCGGCATGCAGTTCGAAGGCGTGCCCGAAGACGGCGACGACGAAGACTCGATCATCTACACCGTGACCGATGTGGCCGAAGACAAGGTGGTGCTGGATGGCAACCACCCGCTGGCCGGCATGGCGCTGCGTTTCTGGCTGCAGGTAGCGGAAGTTCGCGAAGCCACGGGCGACGAAGTACAGCACGGCCACGCGCATGGCGCCTCGGGCATCGAAGTCGTGGACGAAGATGAGGACGACGAAGGCGACAGCAGCCGCACGCTGCACTGAGTGCGCCACGCGCGCGCGCCCTCGCGGAAGGTCCCACGAATAAAGCCGGCATCGCCGGCTTTTTCTTTGTGCTTGCGGGGTTGGACCGGAGCCATTTATTCCGCCTCGGGGGCATCCTTGAGTGTGACCTCAAACAGCGATGGCGACCCCTGCGTGATCACCAGTTCGGTGTACTGGCCGGGCGCACCGCTTGGCAACACCACGCGGGAGACGTTGCGCAGCGTCTTGCCGCTGGCATCTTTCAGTGGCGTGTCGATGCCGAAGCCGCCCAGGCCGGTATGCACCAGCAGGACCTGGCCCCGATAGCGCCCGGCCAGCTCGCGCAACTGGCGCTTGAACTCCAGGAAGCCATCGCGCGTGCGCCGGCGCAGGAAACCGTCGAACAGGGAGGGCTTGCCACGCTGCTCCCAGCCGTTGCCGAACTGCGGGTCGGCATGCATGAGCAGCACGATGCCGGGCAGGTTCTGCTGCTGCGCCAGCGAGAACGCGCGCGCCAGCCATTGGCGGTTGGCTTCGCGGCGATCCTCGAACTCGCCGTTGCGCCCGCCTTCCGAGCGATAGTGATTGTTGTCGCCCGGCAGGTTCAACCCTACCAGCATGACGCGCCCGGCGTGCCAGCGCACGTTTTCCCGATAGCTGCGAAAGGTAGCCTGTTCGGATTGCCGCATCAGCGGCAGCACCCGTTGGCCCAGCGTGGTATCGGCCGGATAGAACAGCTCGCGCAGGCGGTTCAGCCGCTCCACCGCATCGAAGCGCCCGTTGGCGGCGCGAGCGCATTCCGCCCAGTCGGTTTCGCCGGGCAGGTAGACGAGCGGCAGCGGCGACTGGTCGAGTAGCCGCTGGCGAGCGGAAAGCAGGGTGTCGCCGCAGGATTCGGTATCGCCCTTGATGCCGCCCAGATGGACGACAAACTCCAGCCGGCGCGCGGCCAGGAAATCGAGCAGGCGGGCGGTGCCCGCTTCGGCGGCCGGCCACTGCGGCTGGTCGGCGATCAGGGCCACGCGTATCGTTTCGGCGGCCGGAACCGGAACCGGAGCCCGGGAGCGGTTCGCCGCCTGACCCGGCAGCGCCAGCAACATGCCAAGCATGGCCAGTCCGGCCCGGCGCAGCCAGCGCTGGCGCACGATTCCGGTTGGCGTCATGCGGTGGCTACGGCATCCTTGGCGAGCGCGCGCAGCCGATAGAGCGCGTCGAGCGCATCGCGCGGCGTCAGGCTGTCCGGGTCGAGCTCGGCCACCGCGTCTAGCAAGGCGGCTTGCTGCACGGAAATCGCGTTGACGGGCTGGCCATTGCCTTCGCTTTGTTCCAGGTAGTCGTCGTCATCGTCCGGGGGCGAAGGCGGCGCGGCGAACAGGTCCAGCTGCGGCGTGGGCGTGGCGTCTGCCGACTGTTGCTCCAGCCACGCCAGGTGCTTGCGCGCGGCGCGGATCACCGGCTGCGGCACGCCCGCCAGCTGCGCCACCTGCAGGCCGTAGCTCTGGCTGGCGGGGCCGTCCTGCACCGCATGCAGGAAGACGATGCCGTCGCCATGCTCGACCGCGGACAGGTGGACATTGGCCGCCTGCGTGAACTCCTGCGGCAGTTGCGTCAGCTCGAAGTAATGGGTGGCAAACAGCGTATGGCTGCGGTTATGCGCCAGCAGGTGCCGCGCGATCGCCCACGCCAGCGCGAGGCCGTCGAAGGTCGACGTGCCACGGCCGATCTCGTCCATCAGCACCAGGCTGGCAGGCGTGGCGTTGTGCAGGATGCTGGCGGCCTCGGTCATTTCCACCATGAAGGTGGAGCGCCCGCCCGCGAGGTCGTCGGCCGCGCCGATGCGGGTGAAGATGCGATCGATCGGGCCGATCACCGCGCGCCGAGCCGGTACATAGGCGCCCACGCAAGCCAGCAGCACGATCAGCGCGGTCTGGCGCATGAAGGTCGATTTACCGCCCATGTTCGGGCCGGTGATCAGCAGCAGCTTGCGCGCTTCCGTCAACTGGCAATCATTGGCGATGAACGGCACGGATTCCGCGGCGAGCTGGCCCTCCACGACCGGATGGCGGCCCTGGGTCAGGTCGATCACGTTCTCCGCGACGCGCTCGGGCTGGGTCCAGTCCAGCGTCTGCGCGCGCTCGGCCAGCGCCGCGAGGACGTCCAGGCGCGCCAACGCGCCGGCGACCCGCTGCAACTCGCCGATATGCGGCAGCAACTGCTGGAGCAATGCCTCGTACAGTTGCTTCTCGCGCACCAGCGCGCGGTCTTGCGCGGACAGGGCCTTGTCCTCGAAGACCTTGAGCTCGGGCGTGATGTAGCGCTCGGCGTTCTTCAGCGTCTGGCGGCGGCGGTAGTCGTCGGGGACCTTGTCGGCCTGGCCGTTGGTCACCTCGATATAGAAGCCATGCACGCGGTTATATTCCACGCGCAGGTTGGCGATGCCGGTGCGGGTGCGCTCGCGGGCTTCCAGGTCGACCAAAAACTGGCCGCAGTTCTCCGAGATATCGCGCAGCTCATCGAGCGTGGCATCGTAGCCACGGGCGATCACGCCGCCGTCGCGGATCACGGTGGCCGGCTCCGGCGCCACCGCGCTTGCCAGCAGGGCATGGCATTCCCAGGGGACCGCCAGTTCCGTCAGCGTCTGGTTGAGCAACGGCGCGGCATCGTCAGCGCGCAGGCAGGCCTGCACGTCGGGCAGGGCGGTCAGCGTGTCGCGCAGCGAGGACAGGTCGCGTGGGCGCGCATTCATCAGGGCCAGGCGTGCGGTAATGCGTTCCACGTCGGACAGCCGGCGCAGCGCCGCGCGCAGCGCATCGGTGCCCTGGCCGATCAGCGCGCCGATGGCCTGCTGGCGCGCCTGCGGGATGGCGCTGTCGCGCAGCGGATGGTGCAGCCAGTGGCGCAGCAGGCGGCTGCCCATGGCGGTGGCGCAGGTGTCCAGCAGCGAGAACAGCGTCGGCGACTCGCCGCCGCGCAGGGTCTCGGTCAGTTCCAGGTTGCGCCGCGTGGCGGTGTCCAGGCCAACGAATTCGGATTCGCGCTCGACCGTCACGCCCTTCACATGGCGCAGCGACTGCCCCTGGGTGGAAGCCGCGTAGTTCAGCAGCGCGCCGGCTGCGCCAAGCGCCGCGCCCAGCCCGGCACAGCCGAACGGATCGAGGCTGGCCACGCCGAGCTGCTCGCGCAGGCGGCGGGTGCCGGCTTCCTGGTCGAAATGCCATTCCGGCAGCCGGGTGCGTGCGCACTCCAGCGCAGGCAGCTCGATGCCGTCGGCATACAGCAGCTCCGCCGGGCGGATCCGCTCCAGTTCGCGGCCGAGCTGCACCACCTCGCACTCCATCAGGCGCAGCTCGCCGCTAGCCAGGTTGAGCCATGCCAGCCCGGTCTTGCTCACGCCGCGGCGCGTGGTTTGCTGGTGCACCGCCATCAGGTAGGTATCGACCTTGTCCGGCAGCAGTGCCGCGTCGGTCAGCGTGCCCGGCGTGACGATGCGTACCACCTTGCGCTCCACCGGCCCCTTGCTGGTGGCCGGGTCGCCGATCTGCTCGCAGATCGCCACCGATTCACCCAGCTTGACCAGCCGCGCGAGGTATTGGTCCACCGAATGGAAGGGGATCCCGGCCATGCGGATTGGCACGCCGTTGGAGCTGCCACGCGACGTGAGGGTGATGTCGAGCAGGCGCGAAGCCTTTTCGGCATCGTCGTGGAACAGCTCGTAGAAGTCGCCCATCCGGTAGAACAGCAAGGTGTCCGGATGGTCGGCTTTCAGGCCGAGGTACTGCGCCATCATGGGCGTGTGCTTTTCCGCGCTGCCGGCCTTGGGCTCGGTCTTGGCGGACTGTCGGGGTTCTACGGACATGCAATCCTCTCGGGCGGCTCTGGCGAAGCCGCCTGTTTTCGGGTACTCCGGCGGCCCGCGGGCCTGGCGCGGCGTGCGCGGCAGGCGCCGTGGATGGGCTGGCGCGGATAAAACCGGCATTTTACTGCGAGCCGGGCACCGAAGGGGGCAGAAGGGTGCAGGAAGGGTGGATGGCGGGGGAAGGGCCGGGCAGGCCGCCAAGGCAGTTTTTCGGCTTTTGCCCCGTTGCGGGCCGTGCTGTGCTCCGGTGTCGACATTGCCGCCATGCGCCGCGCAGCAGCCCGTTCGACCGTGACGGACGTTTACAAAAAGAATGCGCGGCCATCCATCTCTTTACAGCATCTTTGCGGGATTCGAACTTATATGGAATCGTGATGACCGGCAGATACACGCCGGCGGCGAAACGATCGAGGATCGAGACAACGCAAAGGGTTCGACATGCTGAGAGTTCTGGTACCCGTCAACGGCTCCGCGCACGCGCTGGATGCGGTGCGTCATGCCGCCTTCATGTTCCGGGACCGCTGTGTGTCCGAGGTGGTTCTGCTCAATGTCCAGCCGCCGCTGGAATTCGGCCGCGCCTCGGCCTTTCATTCGCTGGCCGCGTTGCGCAAGCTGGAGGAGGCGAGCGGCGAGGCTGCGCTGCGCGATGCACGCAGCATCCTGGACGACGCCGGGGCCAGCTATGTCGCGCAGATCAAGGTGGGCGATGTGGCACAGACCATCGCGCAGGCCGCGGCGGCGAACGACTGCGATGCCATCGTGATGGGCACGGCCGGGCGCACGGCCGTGGGCGCGCTGCTGGCGGGCAGGCTGACCAACAAGCTGATACGCATGTCGCGCGTGCCAGTGACGCTGGTCAAGTAGGCCGCGCCATCACGCTACTTTCATTGGCAGCAGCACCATCTGCTTGCCTTGCAGGTGTAGCCGCTCCTGCAGCTCGCCGGGTGTCTGGTTATGCAGCCAGGCCGTGAGGAAATTGACGTGCTGGAAGATCAGCTTGCTGGCAAAGCAGACGCTGTTCGGGTACTCGGCCGTCACCGCATCGACCAGCGTCATGAACTCGCGCACCGGGTTCGTGCCGAATGCCGCGCGCGAATCGGCCGCCAGGCCGTGGCGCTGGCAATTGGCTACGTAATAACGTAGTGACTCGCCAATCGTCTGTTGAAGGCGGTGCAGCGTTTCCTGGCCCTCGTAGCTCTGCGCGTCGACCTCTCCCACGGCCAGGAAGATCATATTCTTGAAGTGTCCGGGAAATAAGCGCTCGACCCAGAGCAGCGCATGCATGCTGGCGCCGCGGTGTTTGCCCACCAGGACGATCGCGGTGGGCAGGCTGCGGTCGAGCGGCCGCACGTGGCTCGCATCGACCAGCGGCGGGCTGCCGGCGAAGAGGGCATCCGCCTGGGCCAGTTCGGCACGGGTCGTCGTGTAGTGCCGCTTGATGAAGACGCACAGCGCAACCACCAGGCCCGTTACCAGTACGGTCAGCCAGCCGCCAGCGGTGAATTTCTCCACCAGCGTGATCACCAGGACCGTGGCGGTGACCGACAAGCCCAGCAGTGACAGGCCGAAGCGCACGATCCAGCGCGGCTCGCCGCGATGGCGCCACCAGTAGATGCAAAGGCCAAGCAAGGAAAGGCTGAAGGTCAGGAAGACATTGATGCTGTACAGCACCACCAGCACCGCGACCTGGCCGTGCGTCCACAACAGGATCAGCAAGCTGGCCAGGCCCATGACGATGACGCCGTTCTGCCGCACCAGCCGGGCGGAGAGATCGCGGAAATGCCGCGGCACCCAGTAGTCCGCCGCCATGTTCGACAGCACCGCCGGGCCGTCCAGGAAGCCGGTCTGCGCGCCCACCAGCAGCAGCCCGGCCTCGGAGGCCAGCAGCGCCGCGAGCAGCGCATGGCGGGACCATGCCGAGCCGAAGCCAAGATGGTCGATGATGCGGTCGAAGACCACGGCGTTCAGCGTCTTGCCTTCCACCGGCGCCGCGTTCCACAGCATATACAGCAGGATGATGCCGCCCGCCGTGAAGGCCAGCGAGGTCGCCATGTAGAACATCGTCCACTTGCCGTTCGATACCCGCGGCTCGGCCAGCATGTTCACGTTGTTCGAGACCGCCTCCAGCCCGGTGTAGGTACCGCCACCCAGCGAGAACGCGCGCATCAGCAGCGCCGCCACCACGATCGGACCCATCGCCTGCGACATGCCGGAGGCCTCGCCGATGGCGTTGGGCACGACCGCGCCGAGATGGTCGCCGTGCGCGGCAACGCCATAGACGATCAGCCCGAGATGCAAAACCACGAAAGCCAGGAAGATGGGCATCAGCACCAGGATCGACTCCTTCATGCCGCGGAAATTGAGCCCGGTCATCATGATCACGATCACCAGTTCGGTGGCCAGCTTGAAGGCTTGGGCTTCTACCGGCAGCAAGCTGAAGAACGCGTCGACGCCACTGGCCAGCGACGTCGCGACGGTCAGCACGTAATCGACCAGCAACGCCGCGCCCGACACCAGTCCGGGGCGCGGCCCCAGCAAGGCCGTGGCCACGCGGTAGCCGCCGCCACCGGTGGGGAACAGTTCGATGACCTGGTTGTAGCCGACTGCGATGATGAATACCGTGCTGGCGGTCGCCAGGGCAAGAAAGAGCGCCAGCGGCGTATGGGTGCCAAGCGCCAGGAATGCCTCCTCGGGCCCATAGCACGAAGAGGACAGTCCGTCGGCGCCTAATCCCACCCAGGCCAGCACCGGCACTACGGCGATCGCGTGGCGGGTTTCCGGGGCGAGCGGATCGAGCGGTTTGCCGGCCAGTTGCCTCCACCACTTCGACCATGCCGCCATGTTCGCCACCCTGGACGCGATTGCGGCGCAGCGCACGAAAGCGCAGCGCCGGAAATTGCAGCTTGCGGCGCCGCTGCCCGCGCGCCAGCACCGAGAGCTCGGCACTCCCATGGAAGTAATGTAGGCGGCAAGTGGGCAGATTCGCAAGAACGGGCTTAACGCCGCGCTACGACACCGGCTCGCGCAGCAGCGCGTCAATTACCTGTGCCAGCCGCGCGATCAGCCCGTCGATGGCGCCGGCCGGCACGCCGGCGTAGCCGAACACGAAGCCGTTGTACTGCGCCAGCGGCGTGCCGGCCAAGCGGTAGGTGCTCAGCGGCTGCACGATCAGTCCCTGCGCGCGCGCCGCGCGGGTGACCACGGTGTCGGCAAGCGGCAGTTCCAGGCGCGCGGACAGGTGCATGCCGCCAGCGCTGGCCGATACCGTCACGCTGTCATGCAGGTGCCGCGCCAGTGCCGCCTCCAGGGCCTCGCGGCGCTGCCCGTAGCGCTGGCGCATGCGGCGCAGGTGGCGGGCGAACTGGCCGCTGTCGATGAAGTCGGCCAGCGCGATTTGCTCGGCCACGTGGCCGCGCCGGGAGATTTCGCCAAGCGTGCCGGCGATGGTCGCGGCCAGGTAGCGCGGCACCACCATGAAGCCCAGGCGCAGCGCCGGGAACATGGTTTTGCTGAACGTGCCCAGGTAGATCACCGGCGCATCCTCGCTCAGCCCCTGCACGGCCGAGAGCGGCACGCCGCCACGGCGGAACTCGCTGTCGTAGTCGTCCTCGACAACCCAGGCACCGGCGGCGCGGGCATCTTCGATGAGCTTGAGGCGCCGTTCCAGGCTGAGAATGGAGCCTAGTGGATACTGATGGGATGGCGTGATGTAGATCAGCCGGGGCGGGGCGTCGCGCCACTGCTCCGGGCGGGGCGCCAGGCCGTCCGCATCCACTGCCACGGGCTCGAGCACGAGGCCGGCCGACTGGAAGGCGGCCCGTGCACCGCCGTAGCCGGGATTCTCGATCCAGGCCGTGTCGCCGGTATCGGCCAGGATGCGCGCGCACAAGTCCAGGCTGGTCTGCGTGCCGTCGGTGATGAAGACTTGGTCCATGTCGCAGCGCACCCCGCGCGAGACCCTCAGGTACTCGGCGATGGCGTGGCGCAGCGCGGGCTGCCCCTCGACCTTGCCGTAGCCAAGATGGCGCGGGCCGAGCTGGCGCCAGGCGCGTTCGATGCAGCGCCGCCACGCGGCCAGCGGAAAGCCATCCAGGTCGGGCACGCCGGGCACGAACGGCAACAGGTCGTGCATGCCATCGGCATCGCGCTGCAGCCCGCGCACGCGGCGCGACAACTCGGCGACGCGCTTGACCGCCCCCGCGCTGTGGCCAGCCTGCGCCAGGCCCACGCGGGCCACCGTGGTGCCGTGCCGCGTCGGCACCACGAAGCCTTCCGCCGCCAGGCTCTCGTAGGCGTAGATCACTGAGTTGCGTGCCATGCCGAGCTCCGCCGCCAGCGTGCGCGTGGCGATCAGCTGGCTGCCCTGGGCGATTCGCCCGTCGAGGATGGCGCCGCGCAGGCACTCGTACAAGAGCCGCTGCTGGGTGAGCTTGCGGCCATCGAGCTGGCGCGTGAAGGTCGAGACCAGCAGGCCGTAGTCCATGTCGTCGCTTCCGTGGTTTCTGTGGTTTCCGTGGTTCTAAAAACTGTGCCAACTCTGGGTCTAGCCATGGTGCCACGAAATCCCTATCTTGGCGGCATCGCCGTAACGCAACGAGATTGCCGCCGGTACCCACAACCCCAGGACAAGGAGCCACCATGAGCCAGAAACCCATGCCGCCGAGCGAACGTACCCGCGTGCGGCGCGTTGCCGATCGCGGCCACTACGATCGCGCGACACTGCATGCGATCCTCGACGATGCCTACCTGTGCCACCTGGCCTTCACCGACGATCACGGCACCCACTGCATTCCCACCGCGTGCTGGCGTGAGGGCGAGCACCTCTACATCCATGGCTCCAATGGCAGCCGCATGCTGAAGCTGGCCGCGACAGGCAGCCAGGTCTGCGTAACCGTGACGCACCTCGACGGCCTGGTGATGGCGCGCTCCGCGTTTCATCATTCGATGAACTACCGCTCGGCGGTGATCTACGGCAGTTTTGAAGTGGTGGCTGGCGCCGCGAAGGCGGCGGCGATGGATGCCTTCCTGGAGCGCATTGCGGTGGGGCGTTCGGGCGAAGCAAGGCCGGGGGATGCCAATGAGCTGGCGGCGACCACGGTGTTGCGTATCGGGCTGGAGGAAGCCGCCACCAAGATCCGCAGCGGCGGGCCCAAGGATGACGAGGCCGATATGGCGCTGCCGGTATGGGCGGGCGTGCTGCCGCTGCGCCTCCAGGGGCAGCGGCCGGTGCCGGATGGCGTGCAGCCCGGCGTGCCGGATTATGTGCGAAGCTGGGGGCAGGGTGTTTGTACTGAGGCGATGGCAGAGGCCGTCGGCGAGACGATACCGGGCGGGGCGGTCGCGGTGGATGCTTGAGGCGGCAGCACGCCATGGTCATCCCAGCGCATTCACGCCGCGACGCCATTGCGCTGCTGGCCGCGGTGCTGGGTGAACCGCCTGGGCGGCCGCTGCCGGGCGCGATGGCGATGATCGTGGGCGGCGTGGCGCTCGGCATATGGCATCCTGCCGGGGCGCCGCCGCGCCCGTCACGCTGAGCGCGGCCAGGCGGCCGCGCTGCGTTGTTGCCGGGATACTTAGCGGGCCGGCTTGGCGTTGTCCAGCGAGAACGGCGACAGCAGGCGCACCATCTGCGCGAACGCCTTGGGGTTGCCGGCCAGCACTTCGCCTTGTTCGAGCTGGCGCGCTTCGCCGGCGTAGTTGCCCACCAGGCCACCGGCCTCGGTCACCAGCAGCATGCCGGCGGCCATGTCCCACGGGTGCAGGCCTTGCTCGAAGAAACCATCGGTGCGGCCGCAGGCCACGTAGGCCAGATCGAGCGCCGCGGCGCCCGGGCGGCGCAGGCCGGCGCAGCTTTGCGTCATCAGCGCGAACAGTTCCATGTACTGGTCCAGGCCTTCCATGTCGCGGTAGGGGAAGCCGGTGCCGATCAGGCAGTCGGCCAGCTTGTCGCGGCGCGACACGCGGATGCGGCGGTTGTTCAGGAACGCGCCGGCGCCCTTGCTGGCTGTGAAGAGTTCGTCACGCGACGGGTCGTAGACGACGGCTTGTGCCGGCACGCCCTTGTGCAACTGGGCGATCGAGACCGCGTACTGGGGAAAGCCGTGGATGAAGTTGGTGGTGCCGTCGAGCGGGTCGATGACCCAGACGTATTCGCTGGTGGGTTCTTCGCCCTCGGCCCAGGACTGGCCGGACTCTTCCGCTAGAATGGCGTGATCCGGATAGGCCGTGCGAATGATCTCGACGATCGCGGCCTCGGCGGCGCGGTCGACTTCGGTGACGAAATCGTTGTGCTGCTTGCGCGATACCTGAACCCGGTCGATGTCCATCGACGCGCGGTTGATGACGGAACCTGCCTTGCGGGCTGCCTTGACGGCAATATTTAGCATCGGATGCATGAATCTCTCCAGGCCGGCCAAGGGTGCGCGGCCTGGCGCAAAAGGCCGGCGCGCTGCCCTTTGGGGCGGCTGACAACACAACGGATTGTAGAAGAACGGGCGCGTCGCTACCGCATAAAACGGGCGGCGCACCGAAGATGAAGCCTGAATTGTATATGAACCCGCAGAACCAGACGAGCGCCGACGCCAACGGCGCCCCCGCCGCAGCCTCCGCCACCCAGGCCGGCCCGGACCTTGATCCCCCATCTGGCGCGCCTTGCCAGGGCGTTTCCGCTGCCGCTCCGGAGGCCGCAGCCGATGCGGCCCTGATGGCCCCCGCCGCGTTCGCCGCGGTGCGTTTCGTGCTGGTCGAGACCAGCCATCCCGGCAACGTCGGCGCCGTCGCGCGGGCCATGAAGACCATGGGCTTCGGCACCGTGCCGGGCAGCCTGGTGCTGGTTTCGCCACGTGAGCCGGCGGTGCGCGAGCATCCGGATGCTATCGCCATGGCTAGCGGCGCCGACGACGTACTGGCAGGCGCGGTGATCGTCGACAACATCGAGGCCGCGCTGGCCGGTACCGCCTATGCAGTGGCGCTCACGGCACGCCAGCGCGAGTTCGGGCCGCCCCGTTTGCTGCCGCGCGACGCGGTGGCGCAGGCCGGCGCCCGCATTGCCGCCCTGCAAGCCACCCCGCAAGGCGCGCAAGCCACCGGCGCCCACATTGCCTTCGTGTTCGGCAATGAGCGTTTCGGCCTGCCCAACGAGGTGGTCGACCGCTGCTCGGCAGTCACCCACATTCCCGCCAATCCCGCCTACACCTCACTCAATCTTGCCCAGGCCGTGCAACTGGTGGCCTACGAGATGCGCCTGGCACTGCTGGAGGTGAGGGCGACGCCGCTCGCCGAGATCGGCTATGCTGGCGAACCGGCCACAGCCGAGCAGATCGAGGCCATGTTCGGCCACCTGCAGTCGGGGCTGGAAGCCATCGGCTTCCTTGATCCGGCCAGCCCGAAGAAGCTGATGCCGCGCTTGCGCCGGCTGCTCGCGCGCAGCGGGCTGGAGCGCGAGGAAGTCAATATCCTGCGGGGCATTGCCAAGCACATGCTGGCAGCCACGCAAGGCCAAGGCGCACGGGTGCCAACCAAACAGGAGAAGTGAGCAGGTGGAGATTCCGGCCTACTACATGCGTGGCGGCACCAGCAAAGGGGTCTTCTTCCTGGCTGACGACTTGCCCACCGATCCGGGCGACCGCGATGCCGTGCTGCTGCGCGTGATCGGCTCGCCCGATCCGCATGGCCGGCAGAGCGATGGCATGGGCGGCGCCACCGCCAGCACCAGCCATGTCGTGCTGGTGCGCCCCTCGCAGCGTCCCGATTGCGACGTGGACTGCCTGTTCGGCGCGGTGGCCATCGGCGAGCCGCGGATCGACTGGGCCGGCAATGGCGGCGAGCTGCTGGCGGCGGCAGCGCCGTTCGCGATCTGGCGCGGCTTCGTGCCGGCGCGCGATAGCGTCACCACGGTGCGCATCTGGCTGCTGAACGTGAGCCAGGCCGTCGTTGCCCGCGTGCCTTGCCGCAATGGCCATCCGCTCGAGGATGGCGATTTTGCCGAGGACGGCCTGCCGTTCGCGGCGGCCAGGATCGTGCTTGACTACCTCGCGCCGGCCAGTGGGTTGTTGCCCCCCACCAGCGCGCGCCGCCTGATGACCGGCCTGGTGCACGTGCCCGAGCGATGTTGATGACAGGCGCTGCCCGTCCCGCAGATCCGACATGTCCAACATGTTCCGCGGGTCGGCCGGCGTCGTTGCAGCCAATGTCCATGGCGGCAGCAGGGCAGCAAATCTCTTACACTCCCTGATCCCGTTTTCACCGGCCAATGACCATGCCGGCGATCGCGCCAGTCCTGGCCCAGGGCGCGCGGCGCACGGCGTGGCAACACGACACGACCAAGATGTTCACTCGCCTGAAGGAAGATATCGACGCCATCATGCGGCGCGACCCCGCCGCACGCAGCCGTCTGGAGGTACTGACCTGCTATCCCGGCTTTCACGCCGTGGTGTTCCATCGCTTCGCGCACGCCTGCTGGAATGCAGGGTTTCACTGGCTGGGCCGCTGGATCTCGCACTGGGCCCGCTTTTTCACCGGTATCGAGATCCACCCTGGCGCCAAGGTGGGGCGGCGCGTGTTCATTGACCACGGCATGGGCGTGGTGGTGGGCGAGACCGCGGAGATCGGCGACGACTGCACCATCTACCAGGGCGTGACCCTGGGCGGGACCTCGCTCTACAAGGGGGTGAAGCGCCATCCCACGCTAGGTGCGAACGTGGTGGTGAGCGCCGGGGCCAAGGTGCTCGGCGGCTACACCATCGGCGACGGCGCGCGCATCGGCTCCAACGCCGTGGTGCTCAAGCCGGTGCCGCCGGGCGCCACCGCGGTCGGCATCCCGGCGCGCATCATCCTGCCGGACGCGCCCAGCGGGCAGCAGGGCGCCAAGCAGGAGTTCTCGGCCTATGGCATCACGCCGAACGCGGACGACCCGGTCTCGCTGGCGCTCAAGAGCCTGATCGACAACGCGGCGCAGCAGCACGAGCGGCTGGAGACCGTGATGGCCGCGCTGGATCGGCTCGGCGAGCATCTCGAGAACACGCCGAACGACCGCTTCGATGCGAGCGAGCTGCGCAAGCTGATGAAGTAGTTTGATGAAGTAGGTCGATGAAGTAGGTCGATGAAGCGCAGAGGGGGATTCGGCGTCAGCTCACTTGCGGCAGCACGCTGAATCCGCCTGCGTCGAGTTGCAGCACGGCGGCGCGCGGCCGTTTGCCGTCGAGGTCCCAGTCGGTCAGCACCCAGCGCACGCCTTCCGGGCTCTCGTGCCGGGCGGGGCGGTGCGTATGGCCATGCACCAGAGCCGGCGCCTGGCTGGCGCGCAATAGCGCGGCCACGGCTTGGGGCGTGGTGTCGCCATAGTCTGGCGGTGCGTCGCGGCGGGCCTGCGTGCGGCCCGCTTCGCTATCGGCGCGCAGGCGGCGCGCCACGCGCAGCCGCAGCGTCAACGGCAGCGACAGGAATACCCGCTGCACCCAGCGCTTGCGGGTCCAGTGGCGAAACCGCATATAGCGCTCGTCGTCGGTGCACAGCATGTCACCGTGGCTGAGCACCACGCGCTGGCCGGCGCAGTCGATCACGGTGGGGTCGGGCAGCAAGGTGGCGCCCGCGGCGCGCGCAAAGCGCTGGCCCAGCAGGAAGTCGCGGTTGCCGTGCATCAGGTAGACCTGGACGCCGCGTCCGGCAAGCTGGCGCAGCCTGGCGGCCACCTGCGCCGCGAAGGGGCTGTCGGTTTCTTCGTCGCCAACCCAGAATTCGAAAAAATCACCCAGGATGAACAGGGCGCGCGCCTCTTGCGCCGCGCGTTCGAGCACGTGCTCGAACGCGGCCAGCGTGCGCGGCATGCCGGGGGTGAGATGCAGGTCGGAAATGAGCCACGCCGGCGCTGGCACCGCGAGGGCGCCGGCGGCCGGCGTGGATGGGGTCACAGTCATGCGGTTGGAAAGAGATGCTGGCCTGACGGCATGGTGCGACCCCGCGGGGCTCGGTGGAACGTGTCCCGGTGATGGCCCGTGGCTTATTCGACCACCACGGCCTTTTCGATGACCACGTCCTCGAGCGGCACGTCCTGGTGGAAGCCAGCGCTGCCGGTACGCACGCCCTTGATCTTCTCGACCACGTCGGAGCCGTCGGTCACCTTGCCGAACACGGCGTAGCCGAAGCCTTGCGGGGTCGGCGAGGTGAAGTTCAGGAAGTCATTGTCGACCGCGTTGATGAAGAACTGCGCGGTGGCCGAGTGCGGTGCGTTGGTACGCGCCATGGCAACCGTGTAGCGATCGTTCTTCAGGCCGTTGCCGGCTTCGTTCTCGATCGGGGCATCGGTGCCCTTTTGCTTCATGCCGGGTTCGAAGCCGCCGCCCTGGATCATGAAATTCTTGATCACGCGGTGAAAAATGGTGTTGTCGTAGTGACCCTTGCGCACATACGACAGGAAGTTCTCAACCGACTTCGGTGCCTTTTCGGCGTCGAGTTCGATGGTGATGACACCCTGGTTGGTGTGGAGTTCTACCTTGGACATTTGCGTTCCTTTGTTCGGTGTTTGTTCGGCGGTTATTTGACGACAGTAGCCGACTCGATCACGATCGGCGTGGCCGGCACATTACGCATCGGGCCATACGAGGTGGTGGGCGCGTTCTTCATCTTGTCGACGGTATCCATGCCTTCCACCACCTTGCCGAACACGGCATAGCCGTTACCGTCCGGCGACGGATAGTCGAGACTGGAATTATCCACCACATTGATGAAGAACTGGGCGGTGGCGGAGTTCGGATCGCTGGTGCGCGCCATGGCCACCGTGCCGGCCTTGTTCTTCAGCCCGTTCTGGGCTTCCAGCGGGATCGCCGCGCGCGTGGGCTTTTGCTTCATGTCGCGGTCGAAGCCGCCGCCTTGCACCATGAAGCCATTGATCACGCGGTGGAAGATGGTACCGCTATAGAAGCCGCTCTTCACGTACTCCATGAAGTTCGCGACAGTCTTGGGCGCGGCATCCGGATAGACCTCGAGCGTGAACTTGCCGGCGCTGGTGACGAACTGCACCCGTTCGGTTTTCGTCTGCTGTGCCTGTGCGGCCAGCGGCGAGAGCGCCATGGCGGCGGCGGCGATGCCGGCAAGGACTAGGCGACGCGAAAAGATCATGCTTGACTCCGTGGATCGGGGGAACGATAGGGCCGGGCAGGGTAGCGGCCCGGCCCGTTGGGCAAGGTAACTAAGGCTTGGGCGCCGTGGCCGGCTCGCTGGCGGCCGCGCCCGGCTTTCGGGTGCTGTCGGCCGGCGGCTGGATGGCCGCGACAGGCTGCAATTGCTTCAGGCCCGCAGCGGCGCCCGCATCCTTGGGGTTGCGCCGCAGTGCGTTGCGGTAGGCATTCTCGGCCAGGCGGCGGTAGACGTCGCCAAGGTTGGCATAGCCCACGGCGAAATCAGGTTTGACATCGATCGCGATCAGCAATTCCGCTTCGGCGCGCTTCAAGTCCCCCCGCTTGGCGTACAGCAGCGCCAGGTTGTTGTGCGGCTCGGGCAACTCAGGGAAGTCCTGGGCCATGGATTGAAGCGCCGCGATGGCCTCGTCCTCGCGCCCGGCCTGGGCCAGGGCCCATGCCCGCTCGAAGCGGGCCTGGGCATTGCGCGGGTTGGTGGCCAGCACGCGGTCGAAGCGGTCGATGGCCTCGCCATATTTCTTCTGCGCCGCCGCCTTCTCGGCGTCCGCCATGCCAGGGTCGGCCGAGCGCACGCCGCCTGGCGTCGTGGCCGGCACCGCGAGCGATAGCGGACCGTTCTGCGCGCGCGCAGGCCCCGCTACGGCAAGGAGGCCTGCCAGGATCGCCGCCAGGGCGAATGAGGCGGCCGCAATGCGTTGGCGCGCGGGCTGGGATGACACGGTTGCTATGGTGGGCAGGAACAGGCTCATGTATGGGCGGTCCGTTATACTCCGCGGCATTCTAGCAAAGCGCGGCCATGCCGGCCCGGGTATCGGCGCGCCGGCCTGCGCTGGCCCGGCCCGAGCCGGCTTGTCCGTGGTGCGGTGCAAGGCGGGCGACGACCTGCCGCGCTCGGGCGCTTCCGGTAAGATATGGGTCGCGCCAGGCTTTGCGTTGGCGCAAGTTGCCGGTCTCGCGAATGGCGCGACAATGGCGCCAATCCCTCATCCATTCACCTCGTTTCATGCATCCTCTGAATATCTACAACACGCTCGCGCGTGAAAAGCAGCCTTTCGTGCCAATCGAACCCGGCCGTGTACGCATGTATGTCTGCGGCATGACGGTGTACGACTATTGCCACGTCGGCCACGCGCGCGTGATGGTGGTATTCGACATGGTGCAGCGCTGGCTGCGCACCGCCGGCTACGACGTGACGTATGTACAGAACATCACCGACATCGATGACAAGATCATTCGCCGCGCCGCGGAGAATGGCGAGACCATCGGCGCGCTGACCGACCGCTTCATCCGCTACATGCACGAAGACGCCGACGCACTCGGCATCCAGCGCCCGGACCATGAGCCGCGCGCCACCGACTACGTGCCGCAGATGCTCGACATCATCAGCAAGCTCGAAGCCCGCGGCCTGGCCTACCACGCCAGCGATGGCGACGTGAACTACGCCGTGCGCAAGTTTCCCAACTACGGCCGCCTGTCGGGCAAGTCGCTGGAGGACCTGCGCGCCGGCGAGCGCGTGGCCACCAACGAAGCCAAGCACGATCCGCTCGACTTCGTCCTGTGGAAGTCCGCCAAGGAAAGCGAACCCGCCGAAAGCAAGTGGGATTCGAAGTGGGGCTCGGGCCGCCCGGGCTGGCATATCGAGTGCTCGGCAATGAGCTGCGCCTTGCTGGGCGAGCATTTCGACATCCACGGCGGTGGCGCCGACCTGCAGTTCCCGCACCACGAGAACGAGATCGCGCAGTCCGAGGGCGCGAGCGGCAAGACGTTTGTCAACCTGTGGATGCACAACGGCTTCGTGCGCATCAATGACGAGAAGATGTCGAAGTCGCTCGGCAACTTTTTCACCATCCGCGATGTGCTCAAGGAGTACGACGCCGAGGTGGTGCGCTTCTTCATCCTGCGCGCGCACTACCGCAGCCCGCTGCACTACAGCAATGTCCACCTGGAAGACGCTCGTCATTCGCTGACGCGGCTGTACACGGCGCTCAAGGACGTGCAGCCCGATGTCCTGCCGCTGGATTGGGAAGAGGCGCATGCGCGGCGCTTTGTCGATGCAATGGGTGATGACTTCAATACGCCGATCGCGATGGCCGTGCTGTTCGACCTGGCGGGCGAAGTCAATCGCACCGGCTCCGGCGCGATGGCGCGCCAGCTCAAGGGCCTGGCCGCCACGCTGGGCCTGCTGGGGCGCGACGCCCATGCCTTCCTGCAAGGCGGCAAGCCGGCCGATGGCCTGGAGCCGGAGCAGATCGAGGGGCTGATCGCGGCGCGCAAGCAGGCCAAGGCCGAGCGCAATTTTGCCGAAGCCGACCGCATCCGTGCCGAGCTGCTGGCGGGCGGCGTGGTTCTCGAGGACAAGCCCGGCGGTGCTACCGAGTGGAGGCGCGCTTGAACGCTGCCGTGCGCAAGACGGCGACGCCCGCGGCGCCGTCCAAGACTGCTGCGACCACCAAGGCCAAGCCCGCGGCCAAGCCGCTGGCGCCCGCGAAGCTGCCGGCAAAGCCGCTCAAGGCAAGCCCGGCGACGAAAGTTGCCAGGCCTGTGAAAGCGGCCACCAAGGCTGCCGGCAAGTCATCTGGCCCGGTGCTCAAGGCGGACGGCAAGCCTGCCGCCAAGACCGGCGCGCGCGCGGCCAAGGCGCCCGTGCTGCCGGAAGCCGAGGCGTTGCCCCTGCCGGTCGAAACGGTGGTGGATGCCGTGCGTCCGGCTTATTGGGACGAGGCCTGCGCCGACCTGATGAAGCGCGATCGCATCCTGCGCAAGATGATCCCCACCTACGGCCCCGCGCACCTGATCTCGCGCGGCGACCCGTTCATCACGCTGGCCCGCTCCGTGGTGGGCCAGCAGATCTCGGTGAAGGCCGCGCAGACGGTGTGGGAGCGGCTGGTGGCGGTTTGTCCCAAGCTCACGCCGGCGCAGATGCTCAAGGCGGGGCACGACAACCTGGCCGCCTGCGGCCTGTCGCGCCGCAAGGCGGAATACATCGTCGACCTTGCCGAGCATTTCAAGGCAGGGCGCGTGCATGTGAATAGCTGGACCGAGATGGATGACGAAGCCGTCATCGCGGAGCTGACGCAGATCCGCGGCATTGGCCGCTGGACCGCCGAAATGTTCCTGATGTTCAACCTGATGCGGCCCAATGTGCTGCCGCTCGATGACGTCGGCCTGATCAACGCCATCTCGGCAAATTATTTCAGTGGCGAGCCCGTCACGCGCAGCGAGGCGCGCGAGGTGGCGGCCAACTGGGAGCCCTGGCGCACCGTCGCCACCTGGTACATGTGGCGCAGTCTTGATCCCCTGCCTGTGACGTATTAGGCTGGAAGGCAGCAAAATTTGCATGGAAGTGCGCGAGACTGCATCCGCAGACTTGCGGTTTAGTGGGCGAATTCCGGTAGAATGCGCTCCTTCACAGACAGGTACGCGAGTCTCATGAAAACCACCTTCCTAGATTTTGAGCAGCCGATTGCCGAACTCGAGGCAAAGATCGAAGAACTGCGATTTGTGCAGGACGATTCGGCTGTCGATATCTCCGAAGAGATTTCGCGGCTGGCCGGCAAGAGCCAGCAGCTTACCAAGGACATCTACGCCAACCTGACCCCATGGCAGGTGGCACAGATCGCCCGGCATCCGCAACGTCCGTACACGCTGGACTATGTGCGGGAGATCTTCACCGACTTCCACGAACTGCACGGCGACCGTAGCTTTGCCGACGATCTCTCCATCGTGGGCGGCCTGGCCCGCTTCAACGGGCAGGCGTGCATGGTGATCGGTCACCAGAAGGGACGCGACACCAAAGAGCGCGCGATGCGCAACTTTGGCATGCCCAAGCCCGAGGGCTACCGCAAGGCCAAGCGCCTGATGGAGTTGGCCGACAAGTTCGGCCTGCCGATCTTCACCTTCGTTGACACGCCGGGTGCATTCCCCGGCATCGACGCGGAAGAGCGCGGCCAGTCCGAAGCCATCGGTCACAATCTCTACGTGATGGCCGGCCTCAAGGTGCCACTGATCGCCACCATCATCGGCGAAGGCGGCTCCGGCGGCGCACTGGCGATTGCCGTGGGCGACGTGGTGCAGATGCTGCAGTTCGCCACCTACGCCGTGATCTCGCCGGAAGGCTGCGCGTCGATCCTGTGGAAGACCGCCGAGAAGGCGCCGGAAGCTGCCGAAGCCCTCGGCCTGACCGCGCACCGCCTCAAGGCGCTCAGCCTGATCGACAAGATCGTCAGCGAGCCGCTGGGCGGCGCGCACCGCGACGTCAAGGGCATGGCCGTCATGCTCAAGCGTTCGCTGGCGGATTCGCTGCGCCAGTTCCAGGGCATGAGCGTGAAGGAGCTGCAAGCGCGTCGCAACGAGCGTCTGCTGGCCTATGGCAAGTTCAAGGAAACCGGCGCACCGGGCTGACCCGTCCGCCGGCTTGACCGACAAGGTCGCACAGGCGCTTCAGGCCGGTGCGGCCTTTGTTGTTTCTGGCGACGGCGCACGGGCAGGCACGGTGGCGGTGGCACTCTCCGGCGGACGCGATTCGGTCGCGCTGCTGCACGCGCTGCGTGCGGCGGTGGTGGCGTCGTCGCTGCCGCTGCGCGTGGTGGCGCTGCATGTGCATCATGGCCTGCAGGCCGAGGCGGACCAGTGGGACGTGTTCTGCGCGACGCTGTGCGCCGACTGGCAACTGCCGTTCTACAGCCAGCGTGTCTCGGTCAGCCAGGGGCAGGGCGAAGGGCTGGAGGCGGCGGCGCGCCGCGCGCGCTACGCTGCGCTCGAAGCCATGTGCGACGAGGCGGGGGCGGAGTTGCTGCTGTTTGCCCATCACCTGGACGACCAGGTCGAGACGGTGCTGCTGCGCCTGTTCCGTGGCGCCGGGCTGGCCGGGCTTGGCGGCATGCCGCGCCTGCGCCGGCTCGGGGCAAGGCAGCAGATCGTCTTGCTGCGCCCGTGGCTCGAGGTTGGCCGCGACGATATCGATGCGTACTGCGCCGCGAATGCGCTGCCCTGGATCGATGATCCTTCCAATGACGATTCCCGATTCGCCCGCAACGCGCTGAGGCAGCACATGCCGGCGCTGGCCGCGGCGTTTCCCGCGTTGCGCGCCAACGTGGCGCAAGCCGCTGCTCACCTGGCGCAGGCCGGCGAATTGCTTGATGCGCTCGCTACGCAATGGATGGCGGGGCTGGTGCGCACGCCGCGCGATGTCAGCACGCTGTCTGAACTCGATCTTGCCGGGCTGCGCGCGCTGCCGCCGGCCGAGGCCGACGCCGTGCTGCGGCTGTGGCTGCGCGAGCTTGGCACGCAGGCCCCGTCCACCGCGAGGCTGTCCGCCATGCGCGCGCAACTGATCGAGCATGAAGGCGGCGAGCCTGCCATCCAGCACGAGACCCTGATGTTGCATCGCTTCAGGGGGCGTGTGCTGGCCCGCCGCGCGGGGCCAGCCATCGAGTCTGAAGACCTGACGCTGCACTGGCAGGGCGAGGCACGTCTGGCCGTGCCTGCCTGGCAGGGTGAGCTGCGCTTTACGCGCGACGATACCTTCGGCCTGCCGGAAGCAGCGCTGCGCCGGCCCCTGCGCCTCGCCGCGCGCCAAGGCGGCGAGCGCATCGTGCTGCGCCCGGGTGGGCCAGCGCGCGCGCTCAAGCAGGCCTACCAGGAGGCAGGCGTGCCGATGGCGCGGCGCGCGCGGTTGCCGCTGCTGTGGTCGGGCGATCAGCTCGTGTTCGCGGCGGGCCTGGGCATGCACCGGCGCTGGCCGGATGCACCGGCCGCGCCGCGCTGGCGTGTCGAATGGGTCGAGTGGGTCGAGCCGGTTGCATCGCCCGGGCAGGGCGCAGCCATCGAGTAAGCCTCGGCAGGCTGCTTTCCGCCCGCGATATTCCTCGCGCGCCACTTGCCGTGGCCGTCGTCCGAGCCGCCCACACCTTGCCTTGGGGCTCCCCTTCGTGTATTTTCAAGGGTTTGCACAATCGCTGGTGTCGACAAACAGATGGCTCTCATCGTTCACAAATACGGTGGCACTTCGATGGGTTCTCCGGAACGCATCAAGAATGTCGCCAAGCGCGTTGCCAAATGGCATCGTGCAGGTCACCGCGTAGTCGTGGTGCCTTCGGCCATGTCAGGCGAGACCAATCGCTTGCTTGGCCTTGCCAAGGAAATTTCGGCGCAGCCGAGTCCGCGCGAGCTGGATATGCTGGCCGCCACCGGCGAGCAAGCCAGTTCCGCGTTGCTCGCGATTGCGCTGCAAAGCGAGGGCGTCGACGCGATCAGCTACACCGGCTGGCAAGTGCCGGTGAAGACCGACTCGTCCCATACCAAGGCCCGCATCGAGTCCATCGATGACGAGCGCATCCTGGCCGATCTCGACGCCGGGCGCGTGGTGGTGGTCACGGGCTTCCAGGGCATCGACGACAACGGCAACATCACCACGCTTGGCCGCGGTGGTTCCGACACCTCGGCCGTGGCGATCGCCGCCGCCATCGAGGCTGAGGAATGCCTGATCTACACCGACGTGGACGGGGTCTACACCACCGATCCGCGCGTGGTCGAAGACGCTCGCCGCCTGGATCAGATCACCTTCGAGGAAATGCTGGAAATGGCCAGCCTGGGCTCCAAGGTGCTGCAGATCCGTTCGGTGGAATTCGCCGGCAAGTACCGCGTGAAGACCCGCGTGCTGTCGTCGCTCACCGACCCCCTGATGCCCCTCGAGCAAGAAATGCACTCGGGCACGCTGATCACTTTTGAGGAAAATTCTGAAATGGAAGCAGCCGTCATCTCCGGCATCGCCTTTGCCCGTGACGAGGCGAAGATCACCGTCCTGGGCGTGCCCGACAAGCCCGGCATCGCATACCAGATCCTGGGCCCGGTAGCCGACGCCAACATCGACGTCGACATGATCATCCAGAACCAGTCCGTCGACGGCAAGACCGACTTCACCTTCACCGTGCCGCGCGGCGAATACCAGCGCGCGCTTGCCATCCTCAACGACGGCGTGAAGGCACATATCGGCGCCGCCAGCGTATCGGGCGACCCGAAGGTATCGAAGGTCTCGGTAGTCGGCGTGGGCATGCGCTCGCACGTCGGTATCGCCAGCAAGATGTTCCGCACGCTGTCCGAAGAAGGCATCAACATCCAGATGATCTCCACGTCGGAAATCAAGATCTCGGTGCTGATCGATGAGAAGTACATGGAGCTCGCCGTGCGCGCGCTGCATAAGGTGTTCGAGCTGGATCAGGCGTGATCCATGCAAGGCAGGCCGCGTGCGGCCTGCGCTTCTAACGGGCTGTGCAAGTTTTTTCAATTAGTCATCGAATCACCGTTGACCAATTGAAATCTGACCGATAGAATACGCGCTTCGTTGTGTGGCCTCCCTCACACAACGGCAGATTTGGGAGACGTGGCCGAGAGGTCGAAGGCACTCCCCTGCTAAGGGAGCATCCGGGCCAAAACCTGGATCGAGGGTTCGAATCCCTCCGTCTCCGCCACTACACATCGTATTGGCGGCGGAACCCCGGAAGATTGCGGTCTTCCGGGGTTTTGTTTTTTGTGGGGTGGTTCCAGCGGTACACTATGCCGCGCAGGTGTTACACCCGTACCTGTAGAGAACCCGATGGCAACCAACATCCAGAAGCGCGGAAGCGTCTACTACTTCCGTCGCAAAATCCCCCTAGACCTCATTGAGCAGCACAACGGCAAGCGCGAGATTATCCGCAGCTTGGGCACGAAGGATCGTCCCGAGGCCGAACGTCTGGCACGCAAGGTATCTGTTGAGCTTGATGACGAATGGCAGGCCATGAGGGCTGAGCCATCCGGCCCGGCAGCATGGCCTGACGATACCGACTTCGTAGACGTTGCCGGCAAGCTGATCCCCGTTTCGACTGGCCCGGCCCCTGCGCTTCAGCAAGTCACGCAGGCAGAGATTGATGCGGCTGAACTGGCCGACCAAGAAGCAGCCGGGCTGTACATCGCGGACGAGTACGCCGAAGAAGCCGCAGAGGAAGAAGCGGACAAGCTGATGCGCGTTATTGGTATCGTAGAGCGTCGCAGAGCAGAGGCTGGTATTGGACCGCTACCTCCCGCCGTAAAGGCCACCATAGCGCCTAAGGGAGCGATGGCGGACCAATCCAGCAAGGCCGCTGCCTCGGGCCAGAATCTTGAAGCCCTTATCCCGACATGGGAGCTAGAGCGAAAGCCGACGAGCAAGACCGTGGACGCTGTGCGCCGAGCGGTCCGCGAAGCAGGCGACCCGGACATTCACGCAGTAACGCGAGCAAGCATCGTTGCCACCCGGGACAAGTGGCTGATCTCCGGGGCCAGCGTGGCGACCGTCAATAAGAAGATTGGGTTCCTCCGTCTGCTGCTTGGTGTTGCCAAGGGGCGGGGCCTGATCGACGTGAACCCGGCAGAGGGCGCGGAGTTGCCGCTACCCAAGCGGGCCGTAGAACTGCGGAAGCCTTACAGCCCCGAGCAGGTCAAGGCCGTTATGGCTGCAACCGATGGCGCGAAGGAATCCGACCCGGCGATGTACTGGCTTCCCCGGTTGGCCCGCTGGACTGGTGCCCGGCTGAACGAGTTGCATCAGCTACGGCGCGAGGATGTTCAAGAGCGGGAAGGCGTGCCGGGCCTGATGATTACCGACGAGGGCGAGCATGGCGAGGGCGCGGCTATGCGCCTCAAGAGCGAGGGTTCCCGCCGATGGGTGCCGCTGGCCGTGCCGGTGTTGGTGTTCGCAGAATGGGCCAGTACGCGCCTCGATGGTCCGCTGTTCCCCGCCAAGCCGGGTGTGCATGGCATCGTGTCTGCCGCATTCTCGAAGCGATACGGGCGGCTGCTGCGCAAGACCCTCAAGATCACTGACACGCGCATCACCTTCCATTCCTGGCGGCACGGGTTTGCCGACATGTGTCGGGCCGCTGGTGTCGCGGCTGATGTGCGCATGGCCCTCATGGGGCATGCAGAACCGGGTGTATCAGGGACGTATGGGGCAGGGGACGGGCTACCAGCCAAGCGGCTTATAGAGGCCGTGGCCCGGCTGGCTGTGCGGGCGGAAAATGCGCCTGGCTAGTCCGGCTTCGCTTTCGAGAAGACACTGCCCCGGAATTCATCGTAGGAAGTCATGACTTGCTCCATCCCAGCGTCATACACCTGGCTTCAACCTCCGCCTTGAAGCCCAACTTCTCCAGCCGATCGTTGTCGATCTCCTTTTGATCTTCGTCCCAAGTAAGGTACTCCTTGAGGCTTTTTGCGCTCGCGTAAAGCAGGCCGAGGTATTCAATCATCACGCTCTCCATAACTAACCATTAGTCAGTGCCTAAAACGACATGTAACGCCCCATTGTATTAGGGTAAACCCTATGTTACTCCTTTCGCAGGAGTTTTCGGAAGCCCGCTTCCTTCCGACCCAAATTTTGATCTGGATTTCTGCGGGGCCTCTGCGCCTCCCGCGCACGCCACGCGCCCCCATGCGCCCCGCGCTACGCACGCGCCAATCAGACGCACACGCCCACATGAAACGCATAGCGCGCCTAGCCGTAGTGAGTAGCGTCACGGAAGCGACCAGAAGCCCTCTGCTGCGATCTGGCGGGCCGGATGGGGCGTGGACTGCCACCGCTGTGTGGCGCGGTGGGCCTGTAGCGCACCCTGATGGCGTCTCTCGTGTCAGGTCAGGGTATAAACCAGCCTGACGTCAGGGTGCGCGGGCGAATGCTGTCAGATCAGGATTGTTTTCCGTCAACTTGACACATTGCCTGTTAGGGTCTAGAGTCCAATCTGACGCCTCCGGGAGGGAACGATGACCAGCATCAGCAGCAGCGCCAAAGGCCACCGCGTGGCGTACCGCCGCGTATCCACACTGGAGCAGAGCACGGCACGCCAGCTTGACGGCATGGAGTTCGATGCCGAGTTCGAGGACAAGGCCAGCGGCAAGGACACCAAGCGCCCCCAGCTTGACGCGATGCTGAAGCACATCCGGGCGGGGGATCAGGTGTATGTCCACAGCATTGATCGGCTGGCCCGGAACACTGCGGACCTGCTGCGCCTCGTTGAGTTAATTACGGGCGAGAAAAAGGCGGACTTGCACTTCGCCAAAGAGAATCTCACATTCAGTGGGAACAAGGCGGACCCGATGCAAACCCTGATGGCGACCATGCTGGGGGCGTTCGCGCAGTTCGAGCGCGCCATGATTCGGGAGCGACAACGGGAGGGAATCGAGATTGCCAAGGCGGAGGGGCGGTACAAGGGCGGGAAGGCGAAGCTCAGTGGTGAGCAGGTGCAGTCCCTCTTGGCGAGGGTAGCGGCTGGGGAGGCCAAGGCCACCATTGCACGGGATTTCGGTATCAGCCGGGAAACCCTCTACCAGTACATCAAGGCTACGGCCTGAGCCACCCACATACACTGGCGGGACATCCGCCGAGGGATCGCAATGAGCAGCAACGAAATGGGCACGAAGGACGCGTCGCACGCAGCCCCGCGCCGGGGGCGACCGCACGGCAGCCTAGGACTCCCGCCGCGCTTGCGGCATTACCTGAAGTTTGGGCTGCACATTGGGGCGGGGCGACTTACGCGGGAGCTATGGGAGGCCGTCCACAACGACCCCGCCGCCATGCGGTACATCGCAAGCAAGTGCAAGGACGCGGAGCGGCTCGCCGCATGGGAACGGGGACAGCGGCGGTATACAGTGGGGCGGCAGTGCTCGAAGGCAGTCGCCGACCCGGTATGGGGGCAGCAGCAATGCGGCAGCCAGAGCCGCCTTGTCCGGGACGGTAGCTGCGCGGCGTGTGCCGACAGGCGAAGCCCTGTGAAGTGGACAGCGGATGGCCGGCTGGACAAGCTGACGATGATGCACGACCGGGAGGCGGCGGGATTGCCCCAGCACCGCAGCCGGGACTATTGGCTAGGCCAGCAGGGCGCCGAGCGGGCCGAGCGCGCTGGCGAGTTCCGCGAGGTGCTGCACGGCAAGTACATGGCGAGGATTCACCCTACAGGGCGGGTCGAGGTGTGGGATGCCACCGGCTGGCGCACAGATGACCTCGCCAAGCTGGCCCGCGAGCAGGGGGATGCGTTCTTCCGCTTTGCACAGCGCGAGCCTGACCTAGTGGCAGTCATGGCGGAGGCCGGATGGTCGGTATGAGTAAGCGGGCCGCCAGTCAGACGCCTTTGCGCACGGGTGCGCCCCTCCCACACGGCAGATTAAATACCCACTTGCAGCGGCAAGTGATGGATGCGCTACGCCATTTGGATGCCGCGAAGGTGGGCCGGCTTGTCCCTGCGCTGGTGATGCTGGCGGAGATGCGCAGGGTTGACGATCCCCGCCAGCGGACCGCCCGCCGGCTTGACAGTGCGGAAGCGTTGGCATTTGTGGATGCAAAAGGCAAGCGGGCACTCCCACAGATCAGGGCAGCAGCCCGCCCGTGGTTACGGAATGGGAACCCGGTCCCGCTGCATCTGCCGAAGCGCGGGCGTGCCTTGCGGGAGGCGAACGAATGGCTGGAGCGCGGTGGCTACGGCATACGCACGGGGCATCCTTGGGAACACCAGCCAACCGTCCGCGGTGCCTTCGGGGCGCTGCGGGAGGGGGATAAGCGCGAGGACATCAGCGCATGGCGGAGATGGGTGCACCGCTGGTACGGCTGGATGCCCGAGTACATGCAGCCGGAGAGCCGGGGCGGGGTCAAGGCGAGGCGGCCTCGCGAGGATAAGACGCTGGTGGCAGACGACCCCGCGCACGAGATTGGTCAGCGGCACGACATGCGGCAACTGTTCGAGGCGATGACTCGCAGGCAGCAGGCGGCGGTGCAGCGGCTTACGCGGGCTGCCACGGGGTCCATACCCGCATGGCTGGTACTGGCCCCGGAGAAGCCTAGGGGGCGACCCCGGAAGGCGTAGCTGGGGCGGCTATGTCCGGGCGCTGCCTCTGGCAAATAAATGTGGGACATGGTATTGCGTGGCACGCACGGAGGGGAAAGCCGCCAGCCCTTGCCCGACAAGGCAAGGCGGCTGATTCGGACTCCCGACAAATGGCAAGCCGCGTCACCCCCGGGCGTGGCCGGCTGGCGAGTTCGCAATCGGTGTCCCGCCGCCGCGCCAACTAGCCCAGCTTCGCTGCCAAGTCCTTGACTTGCAGGTGCGTGTACCGAGCCAGCATTCGTATGTCCTTGTGTCCCGTGATTGTCGCCACCTCCATTTGTGACAGACCCTTCTCGAACAGGCGGCTGGTAGCCTCGTGGCGCAGATCGTGGAACCGGAAGTTCTCCAGCCCGGCGCGCTTCACCATGCGTGTGAAAGCGAGTTTGAATGCGTTGACCGTGAGGCCGGGGAAGACGGGGCCGGAGTCGAGATCTCCAGCGCCGCCGAGTTCGTGGGCGGCGACTCGCCTCAGAGCGATGAGCACCTCCATTGCGCGCCTGGACAGAGGGACGCCGCGCGGCGTGCCGTTCTTCGTCGCGATGAGTTGGATTGACCGATGGGCGAGGCTGACGCGATTCCACTGGAGGTCGAGTATCTCGCTACGGCGCATGGCAGTCTCTAGCGCCAAGTCTAAGATCGAAACGATGTAGGGGTTCCGCGTCTCCTCGCCTGCCCGCCGCAGGGCTGTCTCCTCGGGCGGAGATAGTCGGCGCACGCGCCCCGGTGGGTTCTTGGGGCGGCGAACGGAAGTCAGGACGCTCTTGCAGAGGGCTACATCCCACTCATAGACGGCCAGCTTGAACACCGCGTTGAGGATGTTCAGTTCCCGGTTGACAGTGCTCGGGGCAACATCTTTCAGTCGCTGGTCGCGCCAATCGTTGATGTCATGGCGGGTCAGGTTCTCTACTTGGACACGTGCAAGGGGATACCTCATGATACTGCGGATGTGATTGACTTCAGCTTCCGCGCTCTTCTTATTGATCGTCTCCTCGGTCAGATGGCGGTGGAGGATGTCGGCCACGATTCGCGGCTGCACCCTGAATCCCGCCATGAGCTTCGCTTGGGCCTGTTCCCACGCTGCTTCCCGCGAGCGGGCCTTTAGTTCAGGTTCCGTGGCGCGAAGCCACGCTTCCGCTTCCTCGCGGCTAGGAAAATTGCGGGCGACAATTGGAATGCCCGTGAAACGAATCTTTGCTTGGAAACGTACTGCATCGCGCTTGGTTCGACGCTCAATGATTGTGCCCATACCGTTCTCCTGAGGTGCAGGTGTGTGGTACTGGGCGCTTACGTGCTGTTCCTCGGGAGTTGATAGTATGCCACTTGCTACCGACTGTGGGCAGGGTGGTACACTCGGGGCTGGCGCGCGACATGTGTACCTGCCCCAAACCCCGCATAAACACTAGGGTAGACCGAATCCCTCCGTCTCCGCCACTACATCGTATTGGCGGCGGAACCCCGGAAGATTGCGGTCTTCCGGGGTTTTGTTTTTTGTGCTCCCCGTTTCACTGCTCACCTTTTCACTGCTGCCCCAGCGTGTGTACCTGACACAGACTGACCGGGAGCCAGCATGTACCTCACCCGCCGAGACGGCATCTACTACCTGTGCAAGCGCGCGCTGATTGACCGCATGGCGTCTATGGCAAGCGAGAGATCGTGCGCAGCGTTAGCGTCAAGGACCGGGCCATCGACCGCGCACGAATCGATCGCACTGGTCCCGGCACGCTGAGCCGCGCTGCCGTGCCGGTCAGTCAGGCTGCATCACGCCCATGATGCGCCGGCCGAGCGAGATGCCCCACTGGGCCAGGCGCTTGTCCTCGGCCCACTGGCTTCGATCCCACACCACGAGTGCGTCGTCGATGCGCTCCCCGCCGGCCTGTAGCGCGCGCGCCAGGGCCACGGCATTGGCGGCCGCCTTGCCCGCGCCCGCGCCGGTATGCGGACGCGCCACGAAGGCGGCATCGCCTAGCAGCACCGCGCGGCCAAAGCGCATGCGCGGCGCTGCGTAATCCTGGATCAGCTGCAGGAAGGGATCGGGGGTCGATGCGACCAGTGCCGCGAACACGGGCGCGAGGCTGTCCGCCGCGGCAAGCCGCAGCGCCTGGGCATCGGCATCCTTGAGCGCGCCCGGGGGCAGCGAATGCGTGTGCTGGCGGCCATGGCGGTCCAGCAGCACGGCCGCCAGCGGTTCTCCCGCGGGCAGCGCGCGGTACCAGACCCAGTTCAGGCGCCGTTCATTGCGCCGGGCTGATCCGTCCTCGCCGGGGATGAGGTAGGTCAGCATCTGGTGTCCCGGCTCGTCCTGGAAGGCGAAGGCATCGACCAGCAGCGACCTGGCCTGCTCGCCCAGCGCTGCCTCGGGCAGCACGCCGCGCCAGGCGACATAGCCGGCATAGGCGGGCGCATCGCCGGGCAGGAGTTGCTGCCGCACCGTGGACAGCGGTCCGTCGGCGCCGACCAGCAGATCCGCGTGCTCGGTGCGGCCCGAGGCAAAGCGGGCCGTCACATGATCGGCCTCGCGGTCCAGCGTGACCAGTTCCTGGCCCGCATGGATCATGCGCGGATCAAGCGCGTCTTTCATCAGGGCATAGAGTCCGTTCCAGGCGATTTGCGTCTGCGGCATGTCGATGCGGCGAACCACACCCTCGCGGTCCAGGAAGATGCGGTCCTTCGACGGCACGCCGAACTCTGGCGGGTGCGCGACCCCGGCGAAGGCCAGCGCGTCGAGCACGCCGGGCTGCAGCACGAGCCCGCCGCCGCGGCTGTCGAGCTGCTGCGGCGAGCGCTCGAAGACATCGACATCCCAGCCGATGGCGCGCAGGCAGATGGCGGTAAAGAGCCCGCCGAGCGAGCCGCCGATCACGATGGCGCGGTAAGGTCTAGACGTGGGCATGGTGGGCATGATGATCATGGCGTTGAGGTTCAGGGGCCGGGTGCCGGTCAGCGTCCGGGTCATGGCATGCTGCGCGCTACGGCGCGATTTCCCTGCGCAGCCGCTCGCCGCCCAGCGGCATGTCGCGCAGGCGCTTGCCGGTGGCATCGAACAGGGCGTTGCCGATGGCGCCCGCAGTGGGCCCCATCGCGGCTTCGGCCACGCCGAGGAACGGCGTGCCGGGGCGGTCGATCAGGTGCACGTTGACGGTGGTGGGCACGGCGGAGAAGCGCATGATCGGATAGGCGCTCCAATCGAAGCTGCCGATGCCGCTGGTGTCAAAGCGCAACTGCTCGTACAGCGTCCAGCTCGCGGCCTGCAGGACGCCGCCCTCGATCTGGTTGCGCACGCCATCCGGATTGACGATCTGCCCGCAATCGACGGCCACCTCCGCATGCTCCAGGCGCACCAGTCCCGTGTCGCGCACCACCGAGATCTCCAGCGCGATCGCCATATAGCCCATCAGGTTCTTGTACCTGGCGAACGCGAAGCCGACGCCGTGGCCGGGCTTGCGGCCGCGCCGGGGCCAGCCGAACCTGGCGGCGGCAAGCTGGATCACGTCGCGCGCGCGCGGGTCTTCCAGATGCCGCAGCCGGAACGCCACGGGGTCGGTGTTGGCCGCGGCGGCCAGTTCGTCCATGAAGCTCTCGATCGAGAAGACGTTCATGTGCGCGCCCAGCGAGCGCATCGCCGAGGTGCGCAGCGGCATGGTCGGCGAGAAGTGGTTGACGATGTGCGAGGCCGGGAGCTTGTAGAGCGGAATCGCGTTGCGGTCGCCGCCGCCTTCGGGCTGCAGCATCGGGGCCGAGGGCGCGGGGACGAAGGGCCTGGCCAGCTGGGTGGCGGGCAGCAGCCGGCCCGCGTTGACCACGCGCTCGTTATGCGAGCTGCTCCACAGCGCGTAGTCCCAGTCGACGATATGGCCACCGGCATCGAGCGAGGCCTTGACCTCGGTGACCATGGCCGGCGTGAAGTGGTCCCACAGGTTCTCCTGGTCACGCATCCATTGCACGCGCACCGGCTTTCCCGGCAGCGCGCGGGCCAGATAGGCGGCATGCGCGGCGGCGTCGTCGGCGCCGTTGTGCCCGTAGCAGCCCGAGCCTTCCACGTGGATGCAGCGCAGTTTGTCCTTGGGCATCGACAGCATCTCGGCCAGGCCGTCGCGCAGCGGGTAGACGCCCTGGGAGTGGGTCCATACGGTCAGCACGCCGTCCTGCATCTGCGCGACGGCGCACGAGGGGCCGATCGATCCGTGCATCAGGTAGTGCTTGGAATAGCTGGCGGCCAGCGTCCTGGCGCCTGCCGGCACAGCGCCCCGCGTGTTGGCGATCTCGATGTGCTGCGTGGCGAGCTGCTTGAGCTGCGCGATCACGTCGGCGGGGCGGGGCAGCGCGCGCCCCTTGCTCCAGCGGCAGGCGGCGCCGAGCGCGCGCTGAGCCAGTACCGCCTGCCATTCCCCCGTGGCCACCACGGCGAGCAGGTTGCCGTCGCGCACGACGGCGATCACGCCGGGCATGGACTTGATCGCGGTCTCATCGACCGACAGCAGGGCAGCGTCATAGGCCGGCGGCAGCACCACGCGCGCATGCACCATGCCCGGCATGTCCAGGTCCTGGACATAGCTCGGCTTGCCGGTGACCTTGCCGGGAATGTCCAGCCGAGGCATCGGCGTGCCGATCACGGAGAACGACTTGGGGTCGCGCAGCGGCGAGGCGGGCGTTGCCGCGCGGTGCAGGTTCACCGTGGGCAGCAGTTCGCCGAACGACAGCGAGCGCCCGTCGGGGGCCGTGATGCGCGCATTGCCGACCGACAGCGACGCGGCATCGACACGCAGTTGCCGCGCGGCGGCGTCGGTCAGCAGCCCGCGCACCTGGGCCGCCGCGTTGAGCAGGGCGCTGCCGCTGTCGGCCATGGTGTGGCTGCCGGCGGTCAGCCCTTCGTCCGGCGAGCGGCCGGTATCGGCGCTCAGGAAGGTGATCAGCGCGGGCGCCATCTGCAGCTCTTCCGCCGCCACCTGCAGCAGCGCGGTGCGCACACCAGTGCCCAGCTCGACCTTGCCGGTGTACACCGTGACCTGGTTGTCGGGGGCGATCCTGATCCAGGCGTCGAGATAGGGATTGGTCTTCAGGCTGCCCGCCAATGCGCCGTACTGCCGTGCGACCTGCACGGCGGCACCCTCGTCGGCCAGCACCAACTGCGCCATGGCCTTGCGGCCCGGCAGCAGCGTGAAGCCCACCACCAGCGAGCCCGAGACCAGGATGGCGCGGCGGCCCAGGTCGATGTGGTCGTCATGGCCGCTCATCGCGCCCCCTCCTTGCTGCCCTCGGTCTTGACCCCGCCCGGGCGCACGGCGCCGGGCATGGCGGCCACGGCGCGGATGGCCGCCAGGATGCGCATATGGGTGCCGCACCGGCACAGGTTGGGTTCCATGTTCGCGCGCAGCTCGGCCTCGGTGGGATGCGCGTTGACCTCCAGCAGGGCCTGCGCGCGCATGATCATGCCGGCGATGCAGTAGCCGCATTGCGCCGCCTGGTGGTCGATGAAGGCCTTCTGCAAGGGCCCTGGCCTGTCGGCGGTGCCCAGGCTCTCGATGGTGCGCACCGGCCGGGCGCCGACCGATGCCACCGGCATCAGGCACGAAAACACCGCGCGGTCGCCGACGATGACGGTGCAGGCGCCGCACTGGCCCAGGCCGCAGCCGAATTTGGCGCCGTGCAGGTGCAGCTCGCCGCGCAGGGCATAGAGCAGCGGCGTGGACGGATCGATGTCCAGCGCGTGGCTGGCGCCGTTGACGGTGAGCTTGATCATCTCGATTCGTCCCCTTTCCTGAGGTTGGCGATGGTGTCCTGTACGCCGGTCCACGGCGGCTGCCGGGTGTAGGTGGCGCGCAGGTAGTCCGCCAGGTCGGCAAGCTGCTGGTCGTCGAAGGCCTGTGCGAACGCAGGCATGTAGTGCGTCGCGTCCTCGCCGTTCCACGCCACGCCTTGCAGCATCATCTGGATGGCGTTGCGCGGCGTGCTCGCGTTGACCGCGGAACTGGTGGCGAGGCTGGGGCGGGCCCCCACGCTCTGCATTGGCGAACCGGGGCCATGGCAGGCGGCGCACGCTCCGGTGAAGAGCGTCGCGCCGCGTGCGATGGCGGACTGGTCGGTCACGGCCGCCGAGACCGGCACCACGGCGGGCGCGGGTGCTGGTTTTTGCAGCGACATCAGATAGCTCGCAATGGCATCGACGTCCGCCTCTGGCACGGTGGCCAGTTCGAGCGTGACTGGCAGCATCGGCCCGGCTGCCGCGCCATGCGCCGCGGAGATGCCGGTGCGCAGGTATGTGCTTAGCTGCGCCTTGGTCCAGGGCACGGGACCGCTCGCCAAGCGATTCAGCGGCGGCGCTTCCCAGTTGTCCACCACGCTGCCGTCGAAGGCGCGGCCCGGTTTTTCCCCGCCGATCGCATTGAGCGGCGAGTGGCAGGCGGCGCAGTGGCCAAGTCCGTCCACCAGCAGGCGGCCGCGGTTCCAGGCTTCGTCCTGCGCGGGATCGCGTTGCGCTTCGCCGGGTCGCAGGAACAGCACGTTCCAGAAGGCGACCAGAGGCCGGAAGTTGAGCGGGAAGATCAGTGCATTGGCGGGCGGCCTGGCAGTTACGGGCTCGCGCCGCATCAGGTAGGCATAGGCCGCTTCGATCTCGCGGTCCGACATCCTGGTGAAGTGGATGTACGGAAACGCTGGATAGAGCTGGTGGCCGTCGCGCGCGATGCCGCGCCGCATGGCGCGCGTGAAGGCGTCCAGCGACCAGTTGCCGATGCCGGTTTGCGCATCGGGCGTGATGTTGGTCGAGTAGATGGTGCCGAACGGCGTGACCAGTGGCAGGCCGCCGGCGAAGGGCTGGCCGCCCTTGGCCGTATGGCATACCGCGCAGTCGCCGAGCGCGACCACGCGGGCGCCCTCCAGCGTCAGCGCCCGGTCGAAGGAAGCCGGCGCGGGCGTGGGGATTGGCGCGATGGCCGGCTCCCACATGATGCCGGCGGCAGCCACCAGGGCAACAACCGCCGCCCCTGCTGCCGCGAGAAGGATGGGCCGGCGTTTCATGCCTGGCCTGCGGGGAGTCGATGCCGGTTCATTGCGGGAATCCTTGTATCGATAAAGGCCCGCGGCGCGCATTCCATGCATCGGGACCTTTGGCAGCGGCGGGAAGGCGCGGCTCAACTCGCATGGTAGGAGCCGTGCTGACCGGCAACAATCAGACGAGTGGTCTGTGACGCTCAAACCAAAGTATGAGAGGGTGATGTGCCGGCGCGATGGCGCAGGCGGGAGGTGCCCGACCCGGCCGAGCACGCCGATCGCCTGCCGGCCACCCGCATTCAAGCCGCAGCTGGATAATCGGTGTAGCCTCCGGCACCGCCGCCGAAGAATGACGTGGCATCTGGCGCGTTCAACGGCAGGCCACCGCGCAGCCGGACGGGCAGGTCGGGATTGGCGATGAACGGGCGGCCAAAGGCGATGATGTCGGCGCGGCCGCTGGCGAGCGCGTGCTCGGCGCTATCGCGCCCGTAGCCGCCCGCCAGCATCAGCACACCGTGGTAGGCCCCGCGCAACTGCTGGATGATCGCGTCCCAGCGGGGATCGGCGTGCTCCTCCTTGACGGTGCCGACCATGGCCGGCTCGACCAGGTGCAGGTAGGCCAGGCCCCGGGTGTCGAGCTGGCGCACGATATAGCCGAAGGTCTCTTCAGGCGATGCATCGCCCATGCCCATGAAGCGCCCCATGGGCGTCAGCCGCACGGCAACGCGCGCGGGTCCAACCTCCGCCGCGATCGCGTCCACCACCTCCAGCAGCAGCCGTGCCCTGTTCTCGATGCTGCCACCGTAGGCGTCGTCGCGCTGGTTGCTGTTGGAGTTGATGAACTGGTCGAGCAGGTAGCCGTTGCCGGCGTGGATCTCCACGCCGTCCATGCCGGCAGCCATGGCGTTGCGCGCGGCGTGCCGGTAGTCGGACACGATATCGTGGATGCCGTCCAGGGTCAGCGCCTGCGGCACGGGCACGTCGCCCCAGGCGCCGTTGCCATGCGCGTCGATAATGAAGGTCTTGCCGGGGACGGGCAGGGCGCTGGGCGCCACTGGCAGCGCGCCGCCGGGCTGGAATACCGGGTGCGAGACGCGGCCGACGTGCCACAGTTGCATGAAGATGATGCCGCCTTGCCCATGCACGGCGTCGCTGACCGCTTGCCATCCCTGGATTTGCGCCTCGCTATGGATGCCCGGTGTCCAGGCGTAGCCCTGCCCCTGTTGCGAGATCTGCGTGGCTTCGGTGACGATCAGCGCCGCGCCGGCACGCTGCCGGTAGTACTCGACATTCATGTCGGTGGGCACGTTGCCGGGCTGGCCGGCGCGCGAGCGCGTCAGCGGCGCCATGGCAACGCGATGTGGCAGGGTATGGTTGCCGAGGCGAACGGGGGTGAAGAGATGGTGGGTCACGGTGGTTCTCCGTCAGGTGCGATGGGTCGGTCGGCGGCAGCAGGCTTGCCTTCGCGCCGCGCTGGCTGTCTCGGAAAGAGATGACCTGAAGGTTAGGTGCTAACCCGTCGCCGGAGAATCGGGCCACCGCGCAACGTTGCGTTGCGCTGGTGGCAAGGCGGCAAGGCGAAAGCGGTAGGGGGCGTCAGGCGCCCGCTTCGTTCCGGCCGGTCGGCCCGGGAATCCGCGAGAGAAAGTCGAGGAAGGCGGCGATGCGCCGCGAGCCGCGCTGGTTGGGCAGGTAGAGCGCGGTGATGGCCGAACTGGCGCGGTTGGGGTTGACGGTCCAGTCTTCCAGAAGCGCGGTCAGGCGCCCGCTCTGGATATCGTCGTCGACCAGCCAGTCGGGCAGCAGGGCGATGCCGCCGTCGGCCAGCGCTAGTTCGCGCAGCACTTCGGCGTTGTTGCTCTTGAAGGTGCCCGGAACGGGCACCTGGATTTCCTCGGTGCCGCGCAGCAAGGTCCACATCTGCTGGCCCGCGCCGTACGTGAAGCGCAGGCACGCATGCCCGGCGAGCTCCGCCGGCGCGGTGGGGATGCCGTGCTGCTGCAGATAGCCAGGACTTGCCACCACCCTGCGCCGGAACGTGCCGATCTGACGCGCCACCACTTCATCGAGCGACGCGGCGCTGCCCAGGCGGATGGATAGATCGATGCGTTCGCCGAGCAGGTCGACAATCTCGTCGGTCAGCGTGACTTCCAGTTCCAGCTTTGGATACTGCGCGATCAGGCTGCCGAGGAACGGCGCGATGCAGCGGCGCCCGAACGCCACCGGCAGCGACACGCGAAGCTGGCCCACCGGCGTATCGCCACGGTCGGCGATCAGCGCGTCGGCTTCCGCCACCGCGTCGAGGATCTTGCGCGCCCGCTGGTAATAGGCCGCGCCGGCCTCGGACACCGTTACCTGCCGTGTCGACCGGTTCAGCAGCACGGTGCCCAGCTCTTCCTCCAGGCCGTCCATCATGCGGGTCACCGATGATGTGGCCAGGTTGACCCGCCGCGCGGCGGAGGAGAACCCCTTGGCGTCGACCGTCTCGACGAACAGCTTCAATGCCAGCAGCTTGTCCATAGGTAAGACTCCAGCGGTAAGGGTGTCGTCTATCCCTGCAGGGGCTCAGTTGCCGGGTTTGTCAGGCGCGCGCAGGGAACGCATGACGGCAGGCGCGCCGTGGAGAAACATGTCCACCTTGCGGCGGATCACGGCGCCGATGTCCGCGGGCACCTTGAGGCCATAGACCCATTTGCGCACGCCGAGATAGAAGATGGCCGCGTGCAGGCCCCAGATCATCTCGACCTCGGCCTCCAGCTCGGCCGCATTGCGCGGCTCCGGGATGCCGTACGCGGCGCGCACCTCGGCCAGCACGGGCAGGAAGACCTTGCTGCGCAGCTTGTTGAGGTACTTGTTGTTGATGCCTTCGCGCGTGAGGCCGGCAAAGATGAAGACCCGGATCCATTCCTCGCGCAGGATCACGGACGCATAGTCGAGGTAGAACGCATACAGCCGTTCGGTCAGCGGCGTGGCGCGATCGGCGATCTGGCGTTCCCAGTCGGGCCGCCATTGGAACACTTCGCTGTAGACCCGGTCGATCAGTGCCTCCTTGCTGGAGAAGTAGCGGTACAGCAAGGGCTGGGTGACGCCAATCTGCTTGGCGAGATCGCGCGTGCTGCCGGAGAATCCGTTGCGCGTGAAGTGCTCGATGGCCTTCTGCACGATCTGCTGCTCCCGCTCTTCGGGGAGCAGCCGTTTTGCGGTCTTGGCCGGGGCAGGGGTCTGCGGCGGCGTTGCGTCTCGTTTCATTCGTTCACCTGTGACAGGCACGTCCCGTGCGGAGCGTTTGCGGCATTGTACCAATCGGGTGATAAATTGTGAGGCGCGGCCGGGCTGCCGGCAGTGGGGCCGGCAGCACAGGACACGGGACCTACTGCGGCTTGACCAGCCCAAGCTCGCAATCGACCAGCTGATTGTTGAAGGCGCCGCGTTCGCGCGCACCGCGCGCGGACCGGTCGGTGACCGAGAACACGTAGATGCCGGCAAAGGCCACCAGCATGGAGAACAGCGCCGGATATTCGTAGGGGTAGATGGCGCTCGCATGGCCAAGCACCTGCACCCACACGGTCGGGCTCAGCACCGTCAGCACCACCGCGCTCAGCAAGCCAAGAGAGCCGCCCACCACAGCGCCCCGCGTGGTCAGTCCGCGCCAGTAGATCGACAGCAGCAGCACCGGGAAATTCGAGCTGGCGGCGATCGAAAAGGTCAGGCTGACGATAAAGGCAATGGTCTGCTTCTCGAACAGGATGCCCAGCAGGATGGACAGTACGCCCAGCACGAGCGTGGTCATCCGGGAGACGCGCATCTCTTCCTTGTCGGTGGCCTTGCCCTGGCGCAGAACCTTGGCATAGAGGTCGTGCGAGATGGCGGAAGAGCCGGCCAGCGTCAGCCCCGCCACCACGGCCAGGATGGTCGAGAACGCTACCGCGCAGATGAAGCCGAGGAAGAGGTTGCCGCCTACGGCATGGGCCAGGTGCACGGCCACCATGTTGACGCCGCCGATCACCGCGCCAGCGGGCGTGTGGTAGGCCGGATCGCTCGCCACCAGCGCGATGGTGCCGAAGCCGATGATGATGATCAGCGCGTAGCCGATGCCGACGATGCCGGTGGCGTACAGGATGCTCTTGCGTGCCGCCTTGACGTCGCCGACGGTGAAGAAGCGCATCAGGATATGTGGCAGGCCGGCGGTGCCGAAGATCAGTGCCAGGCCGAGCGATACCGCCGAGACAGGATCGGAGACCAGGCCGCCCGGGCGCATGATGGCCGCATGCTTGCCGTGGGCCTCGATGGCCTGCGCGAACAGCGCATTCAGGCTGAAGCCGAAGCGGCTCATGACCATGAATGCCATGAAAGCGGCGCCCGCCAGCAGCAGCACTGCCTTGATGATCTGGATCCAGGTGGTGGCCAGCATGCCGCCGAAGAACACATAGATCACCATCAGCACGCCGACCAGCACCACCGCCGCCGTGTAGCTGAAGCCGAACAGCAGCTCCACCAGCTTGCCGGCCCCCACCATCTGCGACACCAGGTACAGCAGCACGATGACGATGGAACTGGACGCGGAGAACGCGCGGATGGGGCGCTGCTGCAGGCGGTATGAGACCACGTCCGCCAGCGTGAAGCGGCCCAGGTTGCGCAGTGGCTCGGCGATCAGGAACAAGATGATCGGCCAGCTGGCGAGAAAGCCGATGGAGTAGATCAGGCCGTCGTAGCCGCTGGTGAAGACGAGCGCGGAGATGCCCAGCAGGGAGGCCGCCGACATGTAGTCGCCGGCAATGGCCCAGCCGTTCTGCAGGGCGGTGATCTTGCCGCCGGCTGCATAGTGGTCGGCCACGCTGTGGTTGCTCTTGGCCGCCCAGCGTGTGACCACGAGCGTGGCGGCGACGAACATCAGGAACATGGCGATGGCGATGACGTTCATGCCCTGGCCCACCGAGCTCGACGCCGCAAAGGCTGGCAAGGCGGTGAGCAACAGGGCCGCGCCGATGGCGCAGAGGTTGGCTTGCTTCATTTTGCTGCCCCTTGCTTGATTTCGCTGATCCGCTGGTCGTATACGGTGTTGGTGCGATGCACGTACACCGCAACCAGCAGGAAGGTCAGCGCGAACATGCCGAAGCCCACTGGAATGCCCACGCTCATGGGCTGGCCCAGGGTCAGCTGGCGGCCCAGCAGCGCGGGCCGGAAGGCGAGCGTGAGGATGTAGCCGAAGTACACCGCCAGCATGATGGCGGTCAGCGCCCACGCGAACCTGCGCCGCGCGCGCACCAGGGACTGGAATGCCGGATCGGCGAGCAGGGGATTCGGTGGGGGCGCAGCGAGCGCGGCGCTTTCGCGGGCGGCTGCGGCAAAGGTGGGGGCGGTGTGTTCCAAGGTTGTCTCCGTTGGGGGGGCGGTTGGTCTGGCGGGAGTGCGGCGGCGCGCTCAGAAGCGCGTCGATACCGCCGTCTCGCGCATCACGGCTTCCGGCGTGCGATAGCGCTCGGCCATCTGGCGGTCGGTCTCGTTCTTGAGCTGCGCCTGCATATAGGCGCCGAGGTGGCGCGCGTGCTGGACGATGGCCGCGCCCACCTGCACGCGCTCGGCGCTGTAGCTTTCCAGTGCGGCACTAATGCTGTCATGCGCTTGCAGGGCCTTGACCAGCGAGATGGCGTCGCCCGCGGCCTTGGTCACACCCATGCCGCAGTGCGGGCGCGCCACGAAGGCGGCGTCGCCGAGCAGCGCCACGCGGTCGAAGGCCATGCGCGGCACCTCAAGGTCGAAGATGGGCTGGAACAGCGGCTGCGCGGCCTTGGTCACGACCTCGCCGAACTGGGGCGCCAGGTTGGCCAGCGCGGCTTCCTCCATGCTGGCAAGCACGTCCGGGCGGATCAGCCCCGGCGGGATGCCGCCGGACCAGCGCTTGCCGCTGGCGTCGGTCAGCAGGTCGGGCAGGTCCAAGTCTTCGCTGGTGGCGCGGTACCACACGAAGTTGTAGCGGCGCTCGCCAACCCGGGTGCTGTTGCCCTGGCCCGCCACCGGGTAGCCGAGGATCTGCTCGCGCGGCGGTAGGCAGAAGGCGAACTTCTCGAACAGCATGTCGCGCGTGGCTTCGCTCAGGCTCGTTTCGTCCACCAGGCCGCGCCAGGCGATGTAGCCTGCGTACTGGAGCCGGGACTCGGGCAACAGGCACTCGCGCAGCGCGGAGCGCAAGCCGTCCGCGGCGATGACAAGATCGGCGTGATGGATCGAGCCGTCGTCCAGCATCACCACGGCGCGGCCGGGCTCGCTGCGCACCGACACCACATTGGCGCCCGTGCGGTAGGTGCCCCCGGTGAAGGCGGACCGCAGCACGTGGTACATCTTGCCCCATGCCGTCAGCGTTTGCGGCAGCTCACGCTGCGACAGCACGCTGCCGTCCTGGCCCAGCGTCAGCCGGGACTTCACCTGCACGCCGATGGAGTCGTCCACCTCGACCCCGGCGGCGGCCAGGGCCTCGAACAATTCCGGATGCGTGACGATGCCCGCGCCGCGCCCGGCAAGGGCTTCGGGAACGCGCTCGCATACCTCCACTTCCCACCCGGCGCGGGCGAGCAGGTTGGCCGCGAACAGTCCGCCCAGCGAGCCGCCCACGATGATGGCCTTCGGCCGTGTCGATAGGGTTGTCATGATCAGTCTCCTGCCACTTCGGGGTGGGGCGCGCGCGCGCCGTTGCCCGGGATTTCAAGGCCCGCCACCTCGGCGGCGGGGTAGTTCAGTTCGATGGTGACGCCGGAAGGGTCCTCGATGAACACCTGGTGCAGGCCCAGGCTGGGGACAGTGCGGTCGCGCCACGGAATGCCCTCGGCTTCCAGCTTCGCCCACATCTGCGCCACGCCGGTGGCCAGGAACGCAATGTGGTCGAGGGCGCCGGTACCCGCCGCCGAGGGGGCGCGGTCGCCGAGGTAGGCGGACAGGCCGCCGGGGTTGCCGGGGTCGGTACCGATGATGTGGACTGTGCCGAAGTCACCTTCGTCCCCGCCCATGTACAGCCAGGCGCCGGGGAAATCGAAGGGCGGACGATAGCCTTGCCTGAAGCCAAGAATGCGTTCGTAGAAGGCGCAGGATTGCTCGATGTCCGTGGTGCGGATCGAGAAGTGCGCGAGCTTGCGGATGGTCATGGGTGCCTCTGCTATTGATCGATCGATTAGTGATCGTGTGATAAATTGTAGGGCAGCTGAACGGAACGGCCAAGAGCGGAAAAGGGGAGGACTTACCCTGATCGGCAGAGTGCATGCCGGCTGCGCCACTTCTTCGCGGCGCAGCCCTGTGGCTTAGTGCAGTGCGATCCCCATGATGCGGTTACCCATGCGGATGCCCCACTGGGTCATCTGCTCGCCTTGCGCCTGTTCGCCCTGCTGCCAGCGCTGCAGCGCCTGGTCCGGGTCGGCCGTGGCGTCGAGCGCCTTGGCCAGCGCCACGGCATTGGCCGCGGCCTTGGCGGTGCTGCCGGCGGTATGGGGGCGGGGAATGAAGGCGGCATCGCCGGTCAGCAGCACGCGGCCGAACACCATGCGTGGCACCTGCAGGTCCTGGATGGCCTGGACAAAGATCTGATCGGTGTTATCGATCAGCGCGCGGAACGCCGGGTTGGCGCGCGCGGCCGCGGTCTGGCGAAACCAGCGCTCCTGCTCAGCCGACAACATGCCCGGTGGGATCGAATGGCCGCGGCGTTTTCCGTCGCGATCGGTGAGCACGGCATCGAGCGCCGCGCCGGGCTCGGCCTTCAGGTACCAGAGCCAGTTGAAGCGGCGCCGTCCGGGCGCCGTGGCGCCGTCGGCGCCGGGCACCATGTACTGCAGCATCATCGAGTCGCGGTCTTGCTGGAACACGAAGTTCTCGTGCAGCAGCGGCCTGGCAGATTCGGGCAGAAGGCCCTCGTCGACCAGGCCACGCCAGACGACATAGCCAGCATAGCTGGGGGCGACGCCGGGCAGCACGATCCCGCGCACGGTAGAGCCGGCGCCGTCGGCACCGACCAGCAGTTCGCCGCACGCCTTGCGTCCATCGGCAAACGTGGCGCAAACGCCGTGCTCGTCCTGCGCGATAGCGGTGAGCGCGGCACCGCGATGATAGTGCGCTGCCGGGAAATGATCGAGCAGGGCGGCATACAGCGCGTTCCACGAGGTCTGTGTCTGCGGCATGCGCTGGCGGTGGAGCACGTGGCCGCCGTGGTCCAGGAACAGCCGGTCGTGCGAGCGCACACCCAGGGCTGCGTGCGTGGCGATGCCGGCGAACGAGAACGCCCGCAGCACCTCCGGCTGCAGCACAATGCCGCCGCCACGGCTGTCGAGGTCCGATGCCGAACGCTCGAACACGTCAACCTGCCAACCCACGGCACGCAGCGCGGTGGCCGTGAACAGGCCGCCCAGCGAGCCGCCTATGACCAGGGCCTTGCGCGGGCCGACGGAGGATGCGTCGTTGGTGTTCATGTGTGGCTCCAGGGTGCGAGTGGATGCGTTGCATCGTAGAAGCGTCCGGGCCCGCAGAGAATGCATGGCGGGGGCAAAGCAGCGTTGCGTGGGCGGCAACGGGGAGGGCACCGTCGCCCTGCAGACCTGCGTTGCGCTGCCGGCAACGCAGGTTTGCGCTGGCATGCCATTGCGCCGGTACGGCCCGCCATCTACGCTGGCTCCATCACTTACGCAAGGAGCCGTCATGAAACCCGTCGACACCCAGATTACCTATGACTTCATTTGCCCGTGGTGCTGGATCGGCCATCGCAACCTGAAGGCCGCCATCGGGCGCATGTCGGCCGAGGCCGCCCCCGCGATTTCCTATGTGCCCTACGAACTCAACCCGGACATGCCGGTGGAAGGCGCCGACCGCAAGGCCTACCGTACCGCGAAATTTGGCAGCTGGGCCCGTTCGCAGGCCATGGATGAGGAGGTGGCGATGATGGGCCGGCGCGCCGGACTGGATTTCAACCATGACCTGATCACGGTCACGCCCAATACCCGGCTTGCGCACCGGCTGATGGCATTCGCCCAACAGACCGGCGACGCAGCCATGGCGGAGGCGTTGTTCGATGCCATCTTCGCTGCGTACTTTTCCCGCGGTGAGCACATCGGCCTGATCGATGTACTCGTGCCGCTGGCCGTATCGGCCGGTTTCGAGGCGCAAGCCGTGCGCAATCACCTGTCTGGCACCGACGGCGAAGCGCAGATCGTGGCGGCGCTGGCGAAGGCGCTGCGCGAGGGGGTCCGCTCCGTGCCCACGATCCGCATCGGCAATGCCGTCATCGCTGGGGCGCAGCCGCCTTCGATCATGGAGAAGGCGTTGCAGGCGGGCGTGGCCGAGGCCATTTGATAGTGAACATGCAGCACGTGCACCGGGCGGCTGCCGCAGAGAATCTGGAGAGCACAGACATGAACAAGCAAGCGACGCTTCATTACGTCTACGACCCGTTTTGCGGATGGTGCTATGGTCTTGCGCCGCTCGTGTCGGCGGCCGACGAAGCCGGCCTGAGGGTGGTGCCGCACAGCGGCGGCATGCTGGCGGGAGAACGGGCGCAGAACATGTCCGCCGAATGGCGCGATTTCGTTCGCCCTCACGAGGAGCGCATCACCGCGCTCAGCGGGCAGCCTTTCAGCGAGACGTACCAGCAGGGCACGCAGTTCGACTACGATGTCAGGCTGGATTCCGGGCCGCCCACCGCGGCGATGCTGGCCGCCGAAGCCGTCGCCGGCGCTGGGCTGAAGATGCTCGAACGCCTTCAGATTGCGTATTACCGCGAAGGACGCCCGATTGCCGAGCGCAAGGAACTGATCCAGATTGCCGACGAACTGGGGCTCGATGCTGCGTCGTTCGCAAACGCCTACGACCAGGCGAGCGCGACGCTGCCGGACCATTTCGAGCAGACCCAGGCGCTGCTCGAGGAGATCGGCGGCCGTGGCTACCCGGCGCTGGGCATCGAGCAGGACGGCAAGATATCGAGACTGCGCCTGGGGCGGTATTTCGGGAAGCCGGAATTGTTCAAGAAGGCAATGGGGGAGGCTTTGGCGCAATGAGCGCGTGCTTTGGCGCAATTCGGGCTGTTTGATTGGCACCTTGCCCACGCGAATCACGCGGCGCGGCGCTGCAGGGCAGGCAGCCGGCGGATTAGAATGCTCGCACCGGCGCGCTCCACGCTGACCCGGCGCCATCCGGGCGCCGCAGCGCGCGCTTGATTGGCGACATTCCGTATCCAGGCTTTCATCGTGACCATTCGCAGCTTCCAGGGCAAGGCCCCCCAACTCGGCGACCGCGCGTTCGTCGACCCCAGTGCCGTCGTGATCGGCGACGTAGAGATCGGCGCGGACAGCTCCGTCTGGCCGCTGGTGACCATTCGTGGCGACATGCACCGCATTCGCATCGGCGCGCGCACCAGCGTGCAGGACGGCAGCGTGCTGCACATCACGCATGCCGGGCCGTTCAACCCCAATGGCTTTGCGCTCACCATCGGCGACGACGTGACGATCGGCCATAAGGCGCTGCTGCATGGCTGCACGGTAGGCAGCCGCATCCTGATCGGCATGGGCACCATCGTGATGGACGGCGCGGTGATCGAGGATGAAGTGATCCTCGGCGCCGGCAGCCTGGTGCCTCCTGGCAAGGTGCTCAAGAGCGGGCATCTCTATGTCGGCAGCCCGGCGAAAGAGGCGAGGGCGCTGACGGAGAAGGAGCTTGGCTTCTTCCGCTATACGGCGGCCAATTACGTCAAGCTGAAGGACCAGCACGTGGCGGAGTTGAAGGGCGGCTGACAGGTTGCCCGCCTGGTTCGGGGGATATCCCGGCCGCGATTGCCCGGGACCGCAGCGAACTCCAGTTCGTCGCCCTGCGCCAGGCAGGCGCCACTGCCTGCGAAGGCTTTGCCTTTACAATAGAAGATCACATTTCCGAGAAAAAAGAACAATGAACTTCTACGAAGGCAAGGTTTCGGTGCGAACGATCTCTGCATGGCTGGTCATCGTTGGCGCGTCGCTCTGTGTAGCGCCGGCCAGTGCGCAGTCCACGGGAAATATGGGCGGGTCGGAGCAGGTCTCCGTTGGCACGCTGTCGATCCTGGCCGCGCCTGTCGTCAGCGTGGCCGGCAGCACCGGTGGCGCGGGCCCGGTGCAGGGTTCCGTGCTGGCGGGCATGGGCAGCGCCTTTGTCGTTTCCGGCATTGCGCAGGGCGGGAAGGATACCGTCGAGGTGATCCTCGACTCGGTCAGCACCGCGGGCAAGGCCTCGGTCAAGGTCGCCAAAAGCGGGTTCGAGAAACTGGGCGTCTCGGTGGGCGCCACCGTGAATGCCGTGGCCGATTCGACCGGCACCGTGCTGGTGGTGTCAGGCAAGGTGCTCGCCTTCATTCCCAATTCGATCGGTGAGGCGTTGCTTTATCGCGAGCGGGTTCCCACGGCCGCGAAGCCGTGAAGGGGCACGCCATGATCTCGAACTGGATGAGCCGCACGGGCCGCACCGGCGCCTTGCTCGCCTTGCTGCTGGTTCCGCTGCTGGCGTCGGCGGGGCAGAGCTGCGAAGACACGCCGCTGAGCACGCAGACGCTGCGCCAGGCCATGGCCACGGCGCAAAAGGTGACGGCGGAGATGGAACGGCGCCAGGACAACGTGGCGCTGGTGGGGCGGGTGGGGCAGGACCTGTCCAGCTATGGGCTGAAATACAGCCACGTCGGCATCATCTACCGCAACCCGGCGGACGCGCGCTGGCGCATTGCCCATTTGCTCAATAGCTGTGGCACCGCGCAGTCGGATCTGTGGTACGAGGGCGTCGGCAATTTCTTCCTGGACGATATGTTTTCGTACGATGCCGTCCTGATCGTCCCTCCCAAGCCGATCGCCGATCGCCTGCTGCCGCGCCTGCAGGATGGCGCAGCCCTGCGCTCGGTTCACGACGTCAACTACAGCCTGGTATCGTACCCATTCTCCACGCAGTACCAGAACTCCAACACCTGGGTGCTGGAAACGCTGGCAGCCGTGGAAGCCAGGGATGCCAAGATCGCCAACCGCGAGCAGGCGCAGGCCTGGCTCAAGCTGGCCGGCTACCAGCCGTCAGAGATGAAGATCGGTACGTTCAAGCGCCTGGGTGGCCGCGTGTTCAAGGCCAACGTGGCCTTTGACGATCATCCCACTGAACTGCGCTTCTCCGACCGCATCAGGACCGTCACCGTCGATTCCGTGATGCGATTCCTGGCGGACCGCAACGAGGGCTGGCAGGTCGTGGAAATTCCGGCGGCGCGCTAAGCTGCCAGCGGGCGTTTCCTGTCAGATCACCTTGCCCGGATTCATCAACCCCTGGGGATCGAGCGCCTGCTTGATCGCCCGCATCATCGCCAGCTCCACGCCGCTCTTGTAGCGGCGGTTCTCCTCGCGCTTGAGCTGGCCCAGCCCATGCTCGGCGGAGATCGAGCCGCGGTGGGCGTGCACGCTGTCATGCACGATCAGGTTGATGGCTTCCGAGTTGCCGAGGAAGGCATCGTGGCTTTCGCCCACTGGCGGCGACACGTTGTAGTGCAGGTTGCCGTCGCCGAGATGGCCGAAGGTGACCATGCGCGCGCCAGGGAAGGCTTGCTGGATCAGGGCATCGGTGGTGTCGATGAAGTCGGCGATGCGCGAGATCGGCACGGCGATGTCGTGCTTGATGTTCTTGCCATCGTCGACCTGGGCGAGCGGGATATGCTCGCGCAGATTCCAGAAGTCGCGTGACTGCTGCACCGATTCGGCGACTACCGCGTCTTGCACCACGCCGGCTTCGAAGGCAGTTTCCATCAGCGCTTCGAAGATGGCGCGCGCATGGTCTTCGCTTTCATTGTCGGACAGTTCCAGCAGCACGACTTGGGGGTGCGGGCGGTCAAACGGATAGCGCAGTTGCGGGTAATGCGTGGTGACCAGCGACAGGCAGCGCTCGGACATCAGCTCGAAGCCGGTCAGCATGGCGCCCGCGCGCTGCTGGGCGATGGCCAGCAGGGCCAGCGCAGCGCGCGGGTTGGCCACGGCTGCCAGCGCGGTGACGCGAGCGCGCGGCAGCGGGTAGAGCTTCATCACGGCGGCGGTGATGATGCCGAGCGTGCCTTCCGCCCCGATGAACAGGTCGCGCAGGTCATAGCCGGTGTTGTCCTTGCGCAGGCCGCGCAGGCCGTCCCAGATCTCGCCGGCAGGCGTTACCACCTCCAGCCCCAGGCAAAGCTCGCGCGTATTGCCATAGCGCAGCACGGCGGTGCCGCCCGCGTTGGTGGAAAGGTTGCCGCCGATGGTGCAACTGCCTTCCGCGGCCAGGCTCAGCGGGAACAGCCGCCCGTGCTCGCGCGCGGTGTCCTGCAACTGCTGCAGGATCACGCCGGCTTCCACGGTGATGGTGTTGTTGAGCGGGTCCACCTGCCGCACGCGGTTCAGGCGTTGCAGCGAGATCACCACCGATGCTTGGCCCGCCTGCGGCGTGGCGCCGCCGCATAGCCCCGTATTGCCGCCTTGCGGCACCACGGCGAGCTTGTGCGCGTGGCAGGCGTGCACGGCGGCGGCGACTTCTTCCGCCGAGCCCGGCCGCAGCACCGCCACTGCCTCGCCCGTGTAGCGCTTGCGCCAGTCGGTCAGGTAGGGGGCCTGATCAGCGGCGTCGGTCAGCACGTGCTGCTCGCCGAGCGCGGCGCGGCACAGGGCAAGGAAGGAATCGAGGTGCGAGGCGTTCATGTCGGTGGGTCCGGAAGGGCGGCCGCTGTGGGGGCGGCCGCGCTGAGATGGATCGGTGCGGGCTGATGGCGAGCTCGCCGGCGTGGTCATTTGCCGGGCTTGGCCGGCTGCATGGCCTTGGCGCGGCGCTTGTAAGGACGCAGGTAGAGGATGGTGCCGAAGAAGAACAGCAGCGTCAGCGCCACCTCGGTCCACGCCAGTGTGGAAGATGGCGCGCGGTCGCTGGTGGCGCGCACGATGCCTTCGGTGAAGAACAGCAGGATCAGCATCGACGACCACTGCATGGTGTAGCGGTTGCGGGTCAGCACGCCGCGCAGCGGCAGCAGCAGAGGCAGGAACTTGAGGATCAGCCAGGAGCCACCCGGACGCAGCGGCGCCAGGAACCATTCCCAGGCGATGCACAGCACGATCAGCGCAATCAGGCTGCCGGCGCTCAGGCGCCACAGGGCGGCATTGTGCAGCGCGCCGTCGCTGGCGTTGGCGGCGGACGGGGCCGTGGCGTGCGGCGCGCCCGGGACTTTCGGGGCGGCGCTCATGCGCGGCTCCCGCCGGCCAGGCGCAGCGCGGTCTCGGCCAGGCGCCTGCCCATGGCGCGCGCGAGCGCGGCTTCCTCCTCGGACACCGGCGCGCTGTTGTCCACGCGCGCGTGGTGGCTTGGGCCGTAGGGCGTGCCGCCACCGGTGGTGGTCATCAGCGCGCTTTCCGAATAGGGCAGCCCCATGACCAGCATGCCGTGATGCAGCAGAGGCAGCATCATGGACAGCAAGGTGGTTTCCTGGCCCCCGTGCAGGCTGCCGGTGGCGGTGAACACGCAGGCGGGCTTGCCGGTGAGGGCGCCGGACAGCCACTGGGCCACCGTGCCATCGAGGAAGTACTTCATCGGCGCGGCCATGTTGCCGAAGCGCGTGGGGCTACCCAAGGCCAGGCCCGCGCATTCCTCGAGGTCGCGCAGTTCGGCGTACGGCGGGCCTTGCGGGGGGATATCCGGAGCGGTGGCTTCGCTCACCGTCGAGACCGGTGGCACCGTGCGCAGGCGCGCCTGGGCGCCGGGCACGCTGTCGATGCCGGTGGCGATGAGTTCGGCCAGCTTGCGGGTGCTGCCGTGGCGGCTGTAGTAGAGGACTAGGAGTTCGGTCATGGACGGGGCTACGGCGCCTGACGGTGTAACCGTGGAGGCGCCAGGATGGAGCGGTCCCGGGAGGCAGGCCGGGTTTGTGCCTTGCGCGGCGCGCGAGGGCAATGCGCGTATTATAGTTGCGGCCTCGCCACGGAATCCGGTAAGGAGTTTGCCCCCGCATGTTTGCCGCCCGCATCGTTCGCCTGCGCAGGGAATGGAATCTGCAAAAACTACGCGCGCTCACGCGCTACGCGCTGCGCCGCGCCGGCGAAGGCCGTTTGCCGCAGGTCGCGGCCAGCCTGACATTCACCACGGTACTGGCGGTGGTGCCGGTGCTGACGGTGGCCTTCGCCTTGCTGGCAGCCTTCCCGGTGTTCCGCGAGTTTCGCAGCGCGACCGAATCCTTCCTGTTCCAGAACCTGATTCCTGGCAACGTCAGTAATTCCATCACCAGCTACCTTGGCCAGTTCGCCAAGAATGCCAAGGGCCTGACGGCGGTGGGCCTGGGTGGCTTGATGGTGACTTCGGTGCTCACCATGCTGACGGTGGAGGACGCGCTCAACGCGATCTGGCGGGTCAAGCAGCGCCGCCCGCTGGCGCAGCGCGTGCTGGTCTTCTGGGCCGTGCTGACGCTGGGCCCCGTGCTGATCGGTGCCAGCCTGTCGATCAGCTCCTACCTGATCTCGGTCTCGGCTGGTTATGTCGGCACCATGCCGTTTGGGCTGGGGCTGGTGGTCGGCCTGACGCCGGTGCTGCTCTCGGCGGTCGCCTTTGCCTTCCTCTACACGGCCGTGCCCAACGCCAACGTGGAGTGGCGCGACGCGATTGCCGCCGGGCTGGTGGCAGCGCTGGCCTTCGAGCTGGCCAAACGCGGCTTTGGCTACTTCGTCACCCATATCCCGACCTACACCGCGGTCTACGGCACCTTTGCCGCGCTGCCGATCTTCCTGCTGTGGATCTACCTGAGCTGGCTGGTGACGCTGCTGGGTGCCACCATCGCCGCCAACCTGCCGGTGATCCGGCAGGGCTACTGGCGCCGCCGCACCTTTGCCGGCAGCGAGTTCTTCGACGCGCTGGGCGTGCTCTACCTGCTCTATCGGGCGCGGGACGAAGTGCCGCGCAGCGTCGGCGAGCTCGACCTGGGGCGCAAGCTGCGGGTGGAGGCGGACTACCTGGCTGGCCTGCTCGGCAAGCTCAAGGGCATGCATCTGGTCGGCAGGCTGGCGCAGGATCGCGGCCAGGCGCACTGGGCGCTGCTATGCGATCCGGGCCAGGTGACGCTGCGCACGCTGCACGACCGGCTGGTGCTGAACCTGCCGCGCCTGCCGCGCACGGCGCTGGCGCAGCAACTCCAGGGCGCCGATGCGCTCAAGCAGGTGCTGGACAACCCGCGCCTGGACCAGCCGCTGGAGGCCGTGTTCCGGCGCCAGCAACAGGACCAGCAGGCGCAAGCGCAGACCGGGACGGCCGCCCAGGAACGCCCCGCCGATCCCGCGCGGCGCACCCTGGAGGTGGTGCCGCCCGGCTGGCACGGCCAGGTCTGATGGCAGCGCGGGCCTAGAAGGGAATCCTGCCGCGCCAGATATCGCCGTACATCACCCAGTCGCCCATCAGGCTGTAGAGCGGATGGCGGAAGGTGGCGGGCCGGTTTTTCTCGAAGACGAAATGGCCGACCCAGGCGAAGGCATAGCCGGACACTACGGCCGCTGCCAGCCACCACCAGCTGCCGCTGAGCAGGAGTGCAAGCAGGCACAGCAATGCCACGGTGGAGCCGGCGAAATGCAGGCGGCGGCAGGTGGGGTTGCGGTGTTCGTTCAGGTAGAAGGGGTAGAAGGCGGCGAAATTCTCGAACTCACGGGGGTGGGCCTGGGGCATGGCGGGGGCCTGTGGGGTGTTCGGGGGTTTTTAGTTTAGGTGGGGGGGGACTGTAACTGCAACTGCTTAACGTCAAAGGCAACTGCTTACCGTCAAAGGCAACAGCAGTTTCACCACCCCTGCGGGGCGGCGACCTACTTTTTTGTCTTGCCAAAAAAGTAGGCAAAAAAGGCGCGCCGGGGTACGACTCACTCACATAGGTAACACTTGAGTTCAAGCACATAGGTAACAGTTTTCTACGCTGCATGGGCGA